>CAIYOD010000063.1 GCA_903927755.1 uncultured Thermoleophilia bacterium
AATAGATGAGCGTGCAGAGAGTGTCGAGGTCGGCGTCCATCGTGGCCTCCGGGCAGACGGTGTCTTTGGCACCGTCGGCTTCGGCCTCTCTGCTTTGCTTTCCTTGCCTGAGGCGGATCTCGTGGAATCAATCATCTAGACTGACGACCCATGCGACCCATCCTCTTCCAGATCGGCGACTTCCGCTTCTACAGCTTCGGCCTCATGGCCGCCCTGGCGCTCATCGTGCCCGGCATGACCATCGTGCGCCCGCTCGTGCGCCGCCGCGGCGTGCCGTGGGAGTTCGCCTACGAGCTCATCATCGCCGCCGGCGTCGGTGGCTTCGTCTTCGCGCGCATCTACTACCTCATCGAGAACTACGCGCTGGTCAAGGCCGACTTCTGGGGCGCCGCCTTCGGAGGCATCGGTTTCACCTGGTACGGCGGCCTCATCGGCGGGTTCCTCGGGGTCGTCGGCTGGACGCTCATCCGGCGCTATCCACTCGATGTCATCGCCAACGCGATGGCGCCGGCCACCGCCTTCGGCTACCTCATCGGCCGCATCGGCTGTCAGCTCGCCGGCGACGGCGACTACGGCAAGCCCAGCGACCTGCCGTGGGCGATGGGCTATCCCGACGGCACGGTTCCCACCCCTCCGGGAGTGACCGTGCACCCCACGCCGATCTACGAGATCATCGCCATGGCCTTCGTCGTCTGGATCCTCTGGCGCCTGGCGACGCGCTACGACAAGTCCGGCTGGTGGACGTTCGGCTGGTTCCTGGTCCTCTCCGGCGTCGAGCGCTTCCTGGTCGAGTTCGTGCGCATCAACCCCATCTGGTTCGCCGGGCTCACCCAGCCGCAGTGGGTGAGCATCGTGAGCATCGTGCTCGGCGTGGCTCTCATCGCCGTGTTCGGGAAGAAGCCCGCCGTGGTCGTCGGCGAGGCGGCGCACCCGAGCCGCGCGGAGACCAGACGGGCGGCGCGGGCGTCGTAGCCGCCGCCGCACACCGCGTCTCAGTCCTCCGGGAAGGTGTACCCCTCCGCGAACACGCGCTCGCAGGCCGTGACCGCGTCCTCGTCGTAGAGCGTCCCGGCGCCGCGCCGCGCCGCACCTCGGCGAGCGCTGCCTCGAGCCCGAGGCCCGGTCGGTACGGCCGGTGCGAGGCCATCGCCTCGACGACGTCCGCGATCGCGAGGATGCGCGCCTCGAGCAGGATCTCGTCTCGCTTGAGCCCGTCGGGGTACCCAGACCCGTCGAGACGCTCGTGGTGCTGGACCACGATCTGCGCCACCGGCTGCCGGAAGGCGATCGACTCGAGGATCTCGCGCCCCGCCTCCGAGTGCATCCTGACGATGGTGAACTCGATGTCGCTGAGCTTGGCCGGCTTGGTGAGGATCTCGGCCGGCACGGCGACCTTGCCGATGTCGTGGACCTCCCCGGCGAACGCGAGTCCTTCGAGCTGTTCCTCGTCGAGCCCCATGTCGACCCCGATCGCCAGCGCCAGCGCCGTCACGCGGCGCTCGTGCGCGGCCGTGTACGGGTCGCGCGCATGCCGACGAGCGCGCCCATGGCCTTGATGGTGTCGGAGAGCTGACTGTGCAGCTCGGAGACCGTCGCGGCGAGCTCCTCCTCCGCCTGCTCCCGCAGCAAGGCGACGCCGATGCTCGCGCCGAGCCCCTCGAAGAAGCCGATCGTCTCCGGCGTGAAGTGGCCGGGTCGATTGTCGGCGAGGTGCAGGAGGCCGAGGATCTGGTCGCCGGCGCGCAGCGGCACCAGCGCGATGGACCGGAAACCGACGTGGACACACCGGTCCCGCGGACGAAGACGCAGGTCTTCGACCGCCGGCCCCTCCGGGGCAAGTGACGCGTCGCTGGTCCAGGCGCTGCCGCCCGGGGAAAAGAGCGGGTTGGACGGATCGGTCGCGCCCGAGATGACCATCCCGCAGGTGCAGTCCAGCGCGACGGAGCCGTCGGCGTTGCGACAGAGCCCGACGCCGGGCTCGATGGCCGTCAGGCTGTTCTCCGCCCTCAGGAAGTCGTCGCTGTATCCCATGGCGGCAACGAAGGGATAGTCCTCGCCGTCTCGCAGACGGATCCCGACGGCGTCGAATCCCGTGGCATCCTTGAGCGTCCGGACGATCCTGGCGGCCATCTCCGGCGCCGCCGTCGCGGTGGACATGATGGAGAGGATCTCGGAGGGCACGCCAAGCATGCGCTCCGTCCGCTTGCGCTCGCTGATGTCCCGCAGGAAGGCCACGAACCGTCCGTGCTCCGATGAGCGATACTGGACGCTGGCCTCGACGTCGTAGACGCTACCGTCCTTGCGGCGATGCTGCGTCTCGAACCGGTCGGCGCCCGAGACGACGATCCTCTCGACGTGAGCCTGGGTCTCGTCCGGCGCCTCGGCGGATTCCAGGTCGCTGAGGTGCATGTGCTGGAGCTCCTCCGCGCTGTAGCCGCTCATCCGGCAGTACGCCTCGTTGACCTCGAGCAGGCGCTCCTGGTCGTCGACGACCATGTACCCGTCCATGGCCGTGTGCAGGATGGTGCTGTGCCGCTCCGCGCTCTCCAGCAGCGCCTGCTCGTCGCGCTTGCGCTCGGTGACATCGATGCACAGGCCGAGCATGCCTGTGGGTCTGCCCTGCTCGTCGTACTGGCCGTGCCCACGAGAGTCGATCCAGCGCACCTCCCCATCCGGCCGCAGGATGCGGTACTCCGTCTGAAGAGTAGTGTGTTCGCGGATCGCGCCCCAATAGGCCTCGAACGTCGCCTCGTAGTCATCCGGGTGAGTGACGCGACCCAGCGCGTCGAAATCCACCAGGTCGGTCTCGGAGTCGAACCCGAACAGGCGACAGAGCTGGGGTGAGAACTGCAGACGCTCGGTGCCCAGGTCGAACTGGAACGTACCAGCTCCGGCGGCCTGCTGCGCGATGTCGAGGCGCTCGTAGGCGAGCTGGAGCTCCTCCTCCGCCCTCCGCTGCTCCGTGACGTCCTGCACGTAACCGACCAGGGACGTCGCGACGCCATCGGCAGAACGCTCCGCGACGCCGCCGGACCGCATGTAGCGTTCTTCGCCATCGCGTCGCACGACCCGGAACTCCACAGGTGAGATCACGGCCGCCTGGATGTCGGCGCCCACCTGGTTCCTGAGCGCCTCCACGTCGTCGGGGTGCACGCGGCCTGCGAGAGCTCGCAAGATGTCGCCGTGGAACTCGCCGGGCTCGATGTCGAAGAGTTCGTAGATCTCCTCTGACCAGGCCGAGCCCTGGGAGCCGAGACCCCACCTGAAGCTGCCCACGCGGGCCGCGTGCTCGGCGGCGTCGCGCATCTTCTCACTGTCGCGCAGCGCCCTCTCCGCCTGATGGTGCGTGCTGACGTCGCGGATGATGCTCGTGATGAAGACCTCGTCCGACGCCGTCCACTCCGCCAGCGAAAGCTCGACGGGGAACTCGGTGCCGTCACGTCGTCTCGCCTCGAGCTCTACGATCGTGCCCATGACGCGTCGCTCGCCTCCGCTCCGGAAGCGCTCGAAGGCCTCGGGATGTCCGGCGGCGTGCCGCTCGGGCATGAGCATGGTCACCGGTCGTCCGAGAGCCTCGGCCTCGGAGAGGCCGAACATGCGCTCGGCGCCCTTGTTCCAGCCGACGATCACGCCTTGGGCGTCGGCGGTGACGATGGCGTCGATCGCGGAGTCGGCGAGCGCCCGATAGCGCGCTTCGAAGAAGGCGTCGAGAGATGGCGGCTTCCCCTCACCCTCGTGGCGACGCACCTGCGTCATCGGTCCCCTCAGCTTGATGCGGCCAGCCGTGTCCCCAGTATCGCCACCGGCCTCTCACCGCGAAACGCGTTGCCCGCCGTCAAGGCAGGCGGGTCGACCCCGTTCAGAGGAGTATCGGCACAACGGCTACGGCCTCGCGAGTGGACAGCCGTCTAGGGAAGGATGCCCAGCGCAGCCGGGCGGGACGAAGACGCGACGGGCGATGGCGCCTCAGACGGCCGGAGCGTCGCTGGGTACGAGGAGGAGCGGGCAGGGCGCCGCGTTCAGGAGCTCCTTGATCACGGCGCCGTGGCCGCTCTCGAAGCTGCCGCTCCAGGACAGCACGATGAGCTCGGCTCCGTTCTTGTCGGCCTCCTCGGCGATGATGCCGGCCGGATCGCCGACGCGCACGGCCACGCGGTGGCGGCCGCCTTCGGGACACGTCGAGAAGCGCATCGTGAACTCGTCCTGCCAGGCGCTCCACTCGTAGTGTTCCTGGTCCGTCATGCGCGGGGCCGGGAGACTGCCCGTCTCCGCCGGCGTGTCGCCGCCGGTCACCACGTGCAGCATCACGATCTCGCGGCCGCGCGCGCAGAGAGCGTCGTCCGCGGCGCGCATGGCCGCGGAGGTCGATGGGCTGCCCTCCAGGGGCACGTAGAGGCGCTTGAGGCCGGAGACGCGACGCATGCCAGGCCGGACCAGCAGCACGGGGGCGACGTGGCTGTTCAGCAGAGCCTCAGCGACGTGGCCCATCCCGGCGGCCGGTCCGGTACCGCACGAGCAACTCAGGCCGAAGGCGAACGCGTCGACCGACGCCCCGCCGGCCAGCCTGCTGAGCGCCTCGACGGGATCGCCGTCGATGGCGGTGAGCTCGAGTCCTTCGAGGTCGGCGCTCCCGGGTTCCTGGATCCCGGGCTCGCGCACGTGGACGCCGCGCACCTCCCAGCTGGCGACGGCGGCGAGCGCGCGCGCCGACGCGACCAGTTCCTGGTCGGCGGCGGCGTCTGCGACAGCTATGAGGAGAGTCATTCCGCGTGCACCTGCCAAGGTCGTCCGTTGCGCCGGCGCAGCTTGTGGCGCCCCGGCTGGAGCTCCCGCTCCTGCCCATCCAGCTGCAAGGTGACCGGCGCCCTCTCGACGGTTATACCCACGTCGACGCCCGTCTTCCTCGCGCGGATGTCCAGGTGCAGATGCGCGCCGCGGAACCGCAGCGGCAGGCGGACCTGTTCCCAGGCCTCCGGGAGTTGCGGGTCCAGCCGTAGCGCCTCGCCGCGGCGCATGACGCCGCAGAAACCCATCACGGCCGCCTGCCACAGGCCACCCATGGTGGCCATGTGCAGGCCGGCGGCCGCGTTGCCCATGTTGTCGGCGAGGTCGATCGCCGCCGCCATCTTGAAGTACTCGGTCGCCTCCGGCACGTCGTGGAGCCGCGCCGCCACGGCCGCGTGGATTCCCGGGCTCAGCGAACTGCCGTGGCAGGTGATGGGCTCGTAGTAGTCGTAGTTGGCGCGCGTCGTCCGCTCGTCGATCTCGTCGGCGAGCACGTGGCAGAGCATCACCACGTCGGCCTGCTTGACCACCTTGCTGACCAGTGTCACCTCCCGGGTGAGCAGCAGGTCCGCCGCCATCGGCCGCGGCCGCAGCTTCTCGATGGGCACGTCGGCCATGTCGTAGAACCCGGCGAACTGCTCGTAGAGCAGCGTCTCCGGGTCGTAGCCGTCCACGTAGCCGTCGATGACCGCGCGCCAGCCGAAGAGCTCGGTGACGGTGAGCTCCAGTCGCTTCTTGAGCTCGTCGGCGTACGCCACGTCCACCGTCTCCAGCCAGACGAGCGCCTCGAGCGCGCGTTTGATGTTCCAGCGCGCGAGCACGTTGGTGTAGGCGTTGTCGTCCACGCCTTCGTGGTATTCGTCCGGTCCCACGACGACGCGCACGTGGTAGCGGCCCTCGCGGTCCCGGGCGGCCCGCGAGACCCAGAACCGCGCCGTCTCCAGCAGCATCTCCACGCCCATGCTCGCCATGAACGCGTCGTCGCCGGTCGCCTTCCAGTACTCCCACGTCCCCCAGGCGACATCCGCCGAGATGTGGTGCTCCATGAGCCCGGAGAGGATGGGGACCTGTTCGCCGCTCGGCCCGTACCCGTACGGCGGCGTCGTCTCGATGCCCTTGTCGGCCGATTCCCACGGGTAGAGCGCGCCACGGAACCCCATCTGCGCCGCCTTCTGCCGCGCTCCGGGCAGATTGCGGTACCGGTATCTGAGGAGCGTGCGAGCGGTCTCCGGCTGCGTGTAGATGAAGAAAGGGAGCACGAAGATCTCGGTGTCCCAGAAGACATGCAGGAAGTAGGACATGCCTCCGAGGCCGCGAGCTCCGACCGAGACGGTGTCCTTGGTGGGGTGCGCGGTGCTGATCATGTGGTAGATGGCGAAGCGCAGCGCGTGCTGGTCGGCGGCATCGCCGTCGACGCGCAGATCGGCGGCGTCCCACGCCGCGTCCCACGCCGCCCGGTGCTGCCGCAGGAGCTCGTCGTAGCCGACGTCGCGCGCCCGCTGCAACGCCCGGCGCGCGACCTCCGGTGACGGCACCTTGGTGCGCGCCGAGGCTATCGTCGCGAGCCGGTCCACGGTGGCCGGATCCCCCGGCTCGAGGCGCCCGCCGATGACGTCGCGCGCCTGCTGCGGGGTGCGCGCGACCGGCGAGCCGGGCGCGGGATTGGTCGTCACCGCGAGCACGTGCCCGCCCCCGTTGCGGCCGCGGGTGCTCGCGATCAGGCCGGGCGGATCGTCGAGCACCTCGAACTGCGTCTCCTTGGTGGGCCCGCCGGCATGGCTGACGCCGATGGCGCTCTGCCAGACGATCGAGCCCGAGAAGTCCTCCGGCGTGGCCTCGGCGCGTGCGGCCAGCACCTGGCGGTCGGCGAGCGAGGCGAACCGGGCCGTGCGCATGCGGACGCTGCGGCCGCTGCGCAGCCGCTGGCGCCACGAGCGGAAGACGATGCCGTGACGCATGTCCAGTACGCGTTCGTGCTCGATGATCTCGCCGTTCGACAGCGTCATCGCACTGCCGGCCACCATGAGCCGGAGGCCGGTCCAGTCCGGAGCCGGGACCGGCTGTCGGAAAGCGGGGTCGCCGGTCCCGTCACCGTAGACGCCGGCGACGAAGGTGGCCGGCGTCGAGATCGCGGAGCCCTCCTCGAGCGCCCCGCGCGTGCCCGTCTCGCCGTTGGCCACGGTGAGCCACGTCTCGACCTCGCGCTCGCGGAATGGGTCGAAGCCCTTGACCTCGAACCGCCACGCCGGGTCTGCGTTCGGCTCGGGGAAGCTCCGCTGCGCGACGATCTCCCGCATGGCGAGCTGGTCATGCAGGATGTCGAGGAAGGAGGTGGGGCCGCCGCCGGCATGCAGCACCTGCGGCGGCACCCCGGCCGGCTCCGGGCCGACGCTGACGTAGACCGCACGGCGCAGCTCGGGGATCAGCATGGCGGAGTCGGTGCCCTGTCCGTCCGCCACGGGCCCGAAGGTATCGCCGAGGACGAGCAGGTCCTGCGGCCGGCGACCGCGACCCGTCACGAGCCCGCGCGTCACCGCGTGCATGGCGTCGCTCTTGCCGGTGAGGCCGATGTCGATGTGGCGGACGTCGCTCGTGACGGCCGGGTACGCGATACCGGCTTCGCGGCCTACCTCCCGCGCCTGGTCCATGCACTCCTGCAGGCCGCCGGCGAAGCCGGCCGCACGCAGGCGCTCGTCGACCTCGCGCTGCAGTTCGCCCACCGCGGTCCCAGGCGGCTCCGGCCAGCCGGGGACGAGGTCGATGGACTTCCGGTTGAGATGCTCCTGCACCAGCACGACCTCGAGGCCGGCGGCGGTCAGACGGTCCAGAAGGGCCTCGGCCGTCGCGGCCAGCTGATCCTCCTCGAGCGACGAGGCCTCGCGTCGCTCGAGCAGACGCGGGCCCGCCGGACCCACGACGTAGATCTCCGAGCCGCGCGAGAGATAGAGGAAGAGGCGGCCCTCCACGCCGGGGCGCGCCCGCAACTGGTCGTCCACGTCCGCGACGTCGGCGCTGCTGACGACGGCGATGTCCACGCCCAGAGCCGTGAGCCGCTCCACGCGGCTGCGCACCGCCGCCGCGTCCGTGTCGCGGCGGGCCACGGCGGTGCCGTCCCACGCGAAGCAGATCACGGGGAACTCGCGGTCGAGCGCGCGCTCCAGCTTCCTGGCGCGCGCGCTCTCACTGTCTGTCGTCGTGCTCTTGTCCCCGCTCTTCGGCATCGTCCTCCCATCCTGCCCTACGCGCGCCAATCCTGCACCGGGACGGTACACTGGTCTTCCTGCCACCACCGGCCCGAGGTGAGTCCATGCCCCCGTTCGACGTCGCCTATGTCCGCAGTCAGTTCCCCGCGCTCGGGCGGACGGTCGACGGTCAACCCGCCGCGTACCTCGACGGGCCCGGCGGCACTCAGACGCCGAAGAGGGTCATCGACGCCGTCGGCGGCTATCTCGCCACCCACAACGCCAACGGGGGCGGCCGCTTCGTCACCAGCGAGGAGACGGACGCCGTCCAGGCAGCCGCGCGTCGCGCCGGGGCCGACTTCCTCGGCTGCGAACCGGACGAAGTCAGCTTCGGCGCCAACATGACGACGCTCGCGTATCTCCTCTCCGAGGCGCTGGGCCGCAGCCTGCAGCCCGGCGACGAAGTGGTGATCAGCGCCTTGGACCACGAAGCCAATCGCGGTCCCTGGCTGCAGCTCGAGGCGCGCGGCCTGGTGATACGCGAAGCGCCGGTGGACCTCGCGACGTGCACGCTGGACTGGCCGGCCTTCGAACAGCTCGTCCGGCCGGGAAGGACGAAGATCGTCGCCCTCGGCTACGCGTCCAATGCCGTCGGCACCGTCAACGACGTGACAAGGGCCTCCGAGCTCGCGCGAGACGCGGGCGCCTGGAGCGTCGTCGACGCGGTGCACTACGCGCTGCACGGCCCGATCGACGTCATGGCCGTGGGCTGCGACTTCCTGCTCTGCTCCGCCTACAAGTTCTTCGGCCCGCACGTCGGGCTCATGTACGCGCGCCGCGAGGCCACCGCCCAGGTCGAGCCGCTGCGCCTGTCCACCCAGCACTCGGAACCGCCGTTCGTCTGGGAGACGGGGACGCCGAACTTCGAGGGCCTGGCCGGGACGATCGCCGCCATCGACTTCATCGCCGACATCGGCGAGCGGCACATGGCCCTGGCCGGAGATCGCCTGCCCGACGGTCTCCGGGGCCGGCGCCGGGCGGTGGTCGCAGGCATGCTGGCCTGCGAGGCCTACGAGCAGCCGCTGGCGACACACCTGCGCAGGCAGCTCGCCGCCATCCCGGGGGTCACGCTGTACGGGCCGCCGGAGGACAGCCCGCGCACGTCCACCGTCTCGTTCACGCTCGACGGGTTCCTGGCAGGTGAGGCCGCACAGGCTCTGGGAGACCGCGGACTCTTCGTGTGGGACGGAGACTTCTATGCCGCCCGCCTGGTCGAACTGCTCGGCCTGGTCGATCGCGGTGGTCTCGTGCGCGCAGGGCTCGCTCCCTACACCACCCAGGGCGAGCTCGAGCGGCTGGTCACGGCCGTTGGTGACCTCTCACGGTCGATGCGATGACAGCCGGCCCCGCCACGCCGGACGCCGCCCCGCGGGACGTCAGCATCTCGTTCGCGGAGTTCGACGACGATCCCACGCCGAACGAGCCGCGAACCGTCAGACTCTGCCTGCTCGGCTTCGGCAGCGTCGCGCGCGCCCTCTGCGAACTGCTCGCCGCCCAGGAGCGCGTCCTGGCGGAGCGCCACGGTCTGCGCGTGCTGATCAGCGCCGCCGGCACGCGCCACGGCAGCCTGCTGGACCCGGCCGGCATGACGCCCGCTGCGGCGCTGGCGGCTGTCGGCGACCGGCCGGCCCCGCCGCAGGCGGCCCGGCCGGCCCCAGAGCTCCTCGCCGCTTCGGGCGCCGACGTGCTCGTGGAGCTCACGGTGATGGGCGACCTCTCCGGAGTCGCAGCCGGCGCCACGCCGTACGTGCCGGCGGCGACCGGGCACGTCCTCGAGGCGTTCCGCCTCGGCATGGACGTCGTCACGGCCAACAAGGGACCCATCGCCTGGACCTGGCCGGACGTCTCGACGGCCGCGGCTGCGGCCGGCCGCCGCATCCGCTTCGAGAGCACCGTGATGGACGGCCTTCCGGTCTTCAGTCTCCTCGAGTACACGCTCCCGGACTGCCGGCTGCTCGGCTTCGAGGCGGTCTTCAACGCCACCACCAACTTCATCATCGACGCCATGGGGACGGGCCGGCGCTACGAGGACGCCCTGGCGCAGGTGCAGGCAGAGGGCTATGCGGAGGCGGACCCGAGCAACGACGTCGACGGCTGGGACGCGGCCAGCAAGGCGGCCGCCCTGGCCAACGTCGCCATGGACGCCGGCATCACGCCCGCCGACGTCGAACACGAGAGCCTGGCGGATGTGCCGCTCGAGCGGATCGTCGCCGCGCGCGAGAGCGGCCGCCGTCTCCGGCTGGTCTCGAGCGTCTGGCGCGAGACCGCAGAGCCGGGGGACGCTTCGTCGCCCGGCCGGGGCGCGGCGCCTTTCACAGGCCGCGTCCGCGCCCGTCTCCGCGCGGAGGAGCTCGACATCGAGCACCCCCTCGCGTCCATCAGCGGCGAGTCTCTTGGCGCGCTGCTCCACACCGACCTCATGGCCGACGTACTGGTGAGCGAGCGGCACGCGCTCGTGCCGCAGACGGCCTACGGCGTGTACGCCGACTTGCTGCATCTGTGCCGGACGAGCTGACAGACCCGCCCGAGCCGGCGACGGACTCCGTCACCGCTCCGGCGCCGCTCACCCCGGCTCCGCCGATCGAAGGGGCCGGCTCACGTCCGCCCCGCCGGCCCTCCTGGCTCCGCGCCGCTCTCGTCTCACTCGCGATCGTCGCCGTGGGCGCCGCACTCGGGGGCGTCGGGTACCGCTTCGAACGCACGCATGCGGTCCAACCGCCGAGAATAGAGAGGACCGGCGGCGGCTGGACCATCACCGCCCTTCACGGCCGCGAGTTCAGCGGCCTGGGGCTGAACGGCCGGCACCTGCTCTGGCAGGATGGCGCTTCGATCGAGTACATCGACCTGGAGGAAGGGGCCATCCGCCTGCTGGGCCCGGGCCCCGGGATGCATACCACGTGGGATCCTGCGGTCGGCTCGCGTTACGCGGTCTGGTTCGAGGCGGAGCGAGAGGCCAGCATCGCGGCGCAGGCCGTGGCCTACGACACTCAGACCGGGCGGCGCTGGACGGTCGCCGACGCCGGCGCCGTCCGCTCCTATCCCGCCATCTCCGGCGACGTCGCCGTGTGGTGCTCCGCGCGTGAGCTCGGCGTTCCCTCGATCAACGGGGTCCGCGTGGGCAGCGGCGAGCTCCTCGACGTCGCCTCCGGGACAGGCGCCCCCGTGGTGTCGGAGGGACTCGTGGTGTGGGCCACCACGTGGACCGGGCCCTTCGTCGCCGGGGACGTCGGCGGCGGGCCGACCTGGCCGGTCGCGGCGACCCTCACCCGCGGCCGGCTGACCGCAATCGCCCTGGCCGGCCGCACCCTCGTCTGGGGCCAGGCCTCGGACGAGGCCGGCACGGGAGTGGTGGCCGCCGTCGATGTCGACGCCGGCGGGACCACGACGCTCGCCACCGGCCTCTCAGGCGTGGCCGGTCCGGCGTACGACGGCCGCACGATCGTCTGGGCGGAGAAGACCGCGGCGGGCGCCCGCGTGATGGGCCGGCGCCTCGACGGCGCGGCCTTCTCCGTCGCCACGGTGGCCGGCCTTGTCTCCGAGGTCGCCGTCAGCGACGACACCGTCGCCTGGATCAGCCACTCCGGCGACTCCTACAGCATCACGACGACGAGCCTCCCGCAATGAGCTTCCCCGGGCGACACAGGACGCGAGCCCATCCGAGCGCGTCGCGCGACCGCCTGCTCCTGCTCCTGCTCATCGAATTGTCGGCGCTCAACGTCGCCGATCTCGCGCTGACGCGCTACTCGCTGTGGCTCGGGTTCGCCACGGAGTCGAACGGGGTGATGGACTACTTCCTGCGCGCCGGCACGTTGCAGGCCCTGGCCTTCAAGGTCGGCATCGTCACTGTCGGCGCGCTCCTGCTCTGGCGGTTGCGCGTGTACCGCGTCGCCACTGTTGCCGCGGCCCTGCTGACAGGGGTGCTGGCCGCGGTCGTCGCCTATCAGGTCTTCTGGGTGCTCAGCCTGCGCTGAGTCTCGTCCGGCGACGCGGCCTGCCGCTCCCGCCCGTAAGCCGGCAGAGCGGCCTGCGCTTCCGTCCCGGCGAGATGGGCGGCCGCAGCATGACGACGGGCCGGGGGC
>CAIYOD010000064.1 GCA_903927755.1 uncultured Thermoleophilia bacterium
CCGGCCCCGGGGCCGCGCGCGCCCGCGGGCGGCGGGCTCTCGGGCAGCGGCGCCCGCCTCGCGCGCGGGCCGTCCTCGCCCGAGCGAAGCGGGCGAGGCACAGCGGCCTCCACGGCCTGGACTTCTTCGGGCGAGAGGTCGCGGTCCGCCACGCCCTCGCTAATGTGCTTGACATAGATGCGCGCGAAGTCGCGTGCGGCGATGGCGCTGAAGACGACGCCGGACCGGTACTGATCGAGCAGCGCGAACGAGGCGCTCTGCTCGCCGCCGGCGTCACGGAACGCGTCGTAGCGGATGATCGCGCGATTGGTCAGCGCGTGGTCGAGGTGACGCTTCTGGTCGTCGAGCTGGTCGGTGAGGATCTCCACCGCCTCGCGCAGGTTGCGCACCTGCGAATCGAGGTCCTCGGTGTGCGCGACGATGTCACGCTGCTCGTGATGCCCGAGTACCACCGTCTGGGCGCGACGCAGACGGCCGACGCGCGCCATGAGCACGACGACCAGGATGAGGAGGACGAGCGAAACCACCGCGCTCCCCACAGCGACGTACGGGGCGATGTCGCGCAAGGCCTGCATCATCGCCTATTTGAGCTGCAGGAGGAGTTTGTACGTGGCGGTGTTGTTGGTCTCGACGCGCTCGCCCTTCACCGGTCCGGCGACGATCTTGAGCGTGACCTCTTTGCTCAGCGCTGTCTCCGGGATGGCGAATCCGGTGATCGTGACTTCTTGGGTCTTGCCGGCGTCGACGGTGGCGATGGTGGCCGTCTTCTTGATCGGGTCGCCGCCGGGAACGGTGAGCGTGGCGGTGACGGGGACCTCGCGCTCCGTCACGCTGCCCTGGTTCTGGACCTGGACGACGAACGCGAGGTCGGCCGACGCCGGCACGTCGTTCGTCTTCCCCTTGGCGAGCTTGATGTCTCCCGAGCTGCTCTGCGCG
Organism: uncultured Thermoleophilia bacterium; assembly: GCA_903927755.1. Taxonomy (GTDB): domain Bacteria; phylum Actinomycetota; class Thermoleophilia; order UBA2241; family UBA2241; genus CAIXSE01. Next base: position 937 of record CAIYOD010000064.1, read on the forward strand.
GTCACGTCGAGGAGGGCGACCCCGTGGATCCCGGTCATCTTGGCCGACTTGCCGACATTCTCGAGCATCGCCTCGACCGTTGCCGTGTCGAGGGCCTTCCAGGAGAGGTAGTAGGTCGAGGTGGGTACCGCGACGCCGGAGACGCCGTCCTCCTCCATCTTCTCGCGTGCGGGCGCGTAGACCAGCCCCTGGTAGTAGGCGTCGGGGCCGCTGAAGTAGCCGTCGAGCATGGTGATGTCCTTGACGCCGACCTTCTTGTTGCCGAGGGCGCTCACCATGGCGGTGCGTAGCATGCCGAATCCGTCGGCGCGGACCTTCATGCCCGTGGAGAAGGCCGCCTGCTCGTCCTCGAGCGTGGCCGGAGGTTCGAGCCGCGCGGCGCGCACGGCGATCTCGTCCTGCTGGTCGGCCAGCTGACCGAGCTTGGCGACGAGCTCCTTGCGCGAGAGCTTGGCGGGGTCGAGCATGATCGCCGACACCTGCTTGCCCAGCGCGACCGAGTCGTCGATCGCCAGGGACACGCCGTCGAAGTAGGTCTCGTAGGTGCCTACCTTGCGGTTGTGCTGGCAGCTGCGTGCCCACCAGGCGAGGCCGAAGACGACGATGAAGAGGACGAGCGCCAGGATGGCGAGGCGCTGGATGCGGGTACGGCGACGGTCGGAGGGTCGGCGACGGGACGAGGGAGCGGCGGGCGGGCCGCCCGCGTCGGCGGGCGCGCGGCTCGTGTCATCGTCGAAGAAATCCACCCGCGGACCCCCGTGGTCAAGTGGATGGTGGGCGAGGGGGGACTTGAACCCCCACGAGCGTAAGCTCACTAGACCCTGAACCTAGCGCGTCTGCCAATTCCGCCACTCGCCCACCGGCTCTAACAGGGTTCGGATTGTACCATACCGAATACCGAGCAAACCGCAGGACGAAGCGAGCCCTCATGTCCGTCGCAGCTCAAAACACCGCTCCTTATTTTGCCGACTGGCGCGACCGCTACGAGCTGGTCGGCAAGATCGGCAGCGGCGGTTTCGCGGAGGTCTTCGAGGCCTACGACGTCACGCTCGACGAGCCCGTCGCGCTCAAGATCGTCCCCAACGGGCGCGCGCTCAGCGCGCGCATCGTGCGCGAGGTCGAGGCCGCCGCCGCGCTCGACCACCCCAACATCGTCGCGCTCTACGACTGGTTCGCCGATGCCGAGGGCAGCATCCTCGTCTGGGAGCTGGTCCGCGGCCAGTCGCTCGACAAGCTCGGCCACGAGCTCGGCGACGGGGACGTGGTCGCCGTCGGCGTCGAGCTCCTCGACGCGATCGCCTACGCGCACAGCCAGGGCATCATCCACCGCGACGTGAAGCCCCAGAACGTGATGCTCGGTGACGACGGGCACGTCAAGGTCATGGACTTCGGCATCGCCCACCTCATGGATTCGGACACGCTGACCGGCGACGGCGACGTGATCGGCACCATCGCCTACATGTCGCCGGAACAGGCGGCCGGACGCCGCGTGCAGCCGCCCAGCGACGTCTACTCCGCCGGGATGGTGCTGTACGAACTGCTCGCCGGGGCGCACCCGCTGCGCGGGGACACCCCCGCCGAGACGCTCTCCAACGTCGCCGGCGCGCGGCTGCCGTCGCTGGCCGCGCTGCGCCCGGATCTGCCCGACGATCTGATCACGCTCATCGACGCCGCCTGCGCGCCGCGGCCGGCCGAACGACCTTCCCCGACGTATCTCAGCGAGGCCTTCGACGATCTGCTCCGCAGCGGCCGGCTGCAGGCGCGCCGGCTGCACAAGGCCCAGCGCCTCGTCCGGCCGCTGGGCCGCGCCGGCGAGCTCGCCGAGCGCGCCGGCGGCGCGGCGCTGTCCGCCGTCACCAGCGCCGTCATCCTCGGCGCGCTGCCCGCCTACCCGCACAGCTGGACGCTGCCGCTCGTGGCGCTCAGCGCGGCGATCTGGGCGGTCGTTCCCGAGGCCGGGCTCGCCTTCCTGCTCGGCTCGCTGGCCTTCCCGCTGTTCAACGTGTCGCTCAGCGCCGGCGCCGCGTACCTGGCGTTCGCGATCGTGGTGTTCCTGGTCGCGCGCGCGAGGCCGATCACGGCCCTGTGGCCGGCGTTCGCGCTGGTGCTCATGCCGGCCTTCCTGACGCTGCTGGCGCCGGCGGCCGCGGCGCTGCTGGGCCGCGTCCGCGGCCCCCTCACCGCCGCCTGGGCCGGCGCCGGGACCGTCCTGTTCCTGCTGCTCACGCGCGCGCCGCGCGGCCCGTTCAGTCTGGAGCAGCCGCGCTGGCGCGTGGGTGACGAAGTGGCGGCCGCCGGCGACCCGTTCACCGCTGCCGGTCGCCTGCTGACGCACGCCCTGTCGGCGCCGACACTGCTGCAGGCTGCCCTCTGGGCCGGCCTGGCGGCGGCGCTCGGCTATGCGCTCACCCGCCGCCGCCTCGAGCTCCGCCTCTGGATATGGGCGCTCTCGTTCGCGGTCGTCTTCGCCGTCTATCGCATCGTGCCGGTCGTCGTGTGGGACTACCCGGCGAGCCTGTGGCCGCTCGTGTGGAGTGTGGCCGTGCCCGCCGCCGTGATACTCTTGCCGCTGGTCTTGACCACCGGAGAAGCGCCGGAGGAAGGCGACGATGGGGATCTTCAGGAAGGCGAATAACAAGCTCGAGGGCGCCGTCGAGGGCGCGTTCGGGCGCGCGTTCAAGTCGAGCGTGCAACCGGTCGAGCTCGCGCACAAGCTTGCGAAGGAGATGGGCGACCACAAGACGGTCGGCGTCTCCAACGTCTACGTGCCCAACGAGTTCGACGTCTACCTCGGCAAGGACGACCACGACCACCTGGTCTCATTCGAGGACTCGCTCAAGACCGAGCTGTCCAACTACGTGACGGCGTTCGCGCGCCGCGAGGGCTGGACCCTCGTCGCGCCGCCGCGCATCGAGCTGCACTGCGACGACGATCTGCGTGTCGGCGAGTTCGGCATCGCGACCCGCACGATGGGCGCGCCGGTCGAGACTCCCGACGCCGCCGCGTTCGCGGCTCCGGCCGCGGTCGTGCCGCCCGCGGCGGCTGCTCCCGGCCCCGTCATCGATCAGACCGTGCTCTATCAGGAGCCGGCCGTGCCCGCCGCGGCTCCCGCACGCGCCTCATCGGCGCGCGGCGTCCTTCGCGGCCGCCAGGGCGACTACCAGCTCACCGAGGCGGTCACCGTCATCGGCCGCAGCCGGCGCTGCGACATCGTCCTCACCGACGCCAACGTCTCGCGGCAGCACGCCGAGATCCGCAAGCAGGACGACGGCTTCATGCTGCTCGACCTCGGCTCCACCAACGGCACGCGCCTCAACCGCCGGGACGTCAAGCAGGTCGTGCTGCAGCACGGAGACCGCATCGAGCTCGGCACCACTGAGTTCCTGTTCGAGAGGCAGCCCTGACCGGGAGGCCCGGGTGACCACGGCGCCGGCGCGCGACAGCGGCGCGCGGCGCAGGAGAGTCCCATGATCGACATCGTCCTGCTCGTCCTCAAGATCGGTATCCTCGTCCTGCTCTACCTGTTCATCTGGCAGGTGGTGAAGACCGCCGTACAGAACGTGCGCGGCGGCGGCGTGGCCAGTCCGGCTGCCGCGGCCCCCGACGTGGTCCTCCCGGCAGGCGACAGGCTGGCGCCCATCTTCACGCCCGCCGAGCGCGATCAGCGCCGCGAGGATCGTGAGGTGGAGCGCACCATGGACGGCCAGAAGATGGACTTCTCGGCGCACATCAACCCGCGCCTCGTCGTCGAAGAGAGCCCGATCATCCCGGCCGGGGTGGTCTTTCCGCTCGAGGGGTGGATCAACGTCGGTCGCGCCTCCACCAGCGACGTGGTGCTCGACGAACAGTTCGTCTCGAGCACGCACGCGCGCCTGGTCCCGCGCGGCCAGTTCTACTTCGTCGAGGATCTCGGCAGTACCAACGGCACCTTCGTGAACGAGAAACAGGTGACGGAGGCGCAGCTGAGGATGGACAGCCGGCTGCGCATCGGCGAGACCACGTTCCGCTACGAGGAGTGAGCGCCCGGTGACGCTCGTCGCCAGACACGGCGCCCTCACCGACATCGGGCTCCACCGCAAGACCAACGAGGACACCTTCGTCGTGCGGCCGCCGCTGTACGCCGTCTGCGACGGCATGGGCGGCGCCAACGCCGGCGAGGTCGCCAGCGAGCTGGCCGCAGAGACGCTCGCGGCGGAGGTCGCCAGGGGGACGCCGTTGCACGCCGCCGCGGAGGCCGCCAACGCGGCGGTCTTCCAGCGCGCTCACGAGAACCTCGAGCAGACCGGCATGGGCACCACGCTCACGGCCTTCGTGCTCGAGGGCCGCACGGCGCGCTTCGCCCACATCGGCGACAGCCGCGCCTACCTGCTCCGCGACGGCGAGCTGCGGCAGGTCAGCGACGATCACTCGCTGGTCGGCGAGATGGTGCGCGACGGCCGCCTCACCGAAGAAGAGGCGGCCGTCCATCCGCACCGCAGCATCCTCAGCCGCGCCCTGGGCACCGAGCCGCAGGCGCGCATCGACGAGTTCGTCGAGGATCTCCTGCCGGGCGACGTGCTGCTCCTGTGCAGCGACGGCCTCAGCGGGCCGGTGAGCGCCGACGACATCCGCGTGGCGCTCACCCGCAGCGATCCGCAGCAGGCCGCCGAGCGCCTGATCCTGGAGGCTCGGCGGCAGGGCGGCCCCGACAACATCACGGCCGTCGTGGTTCGCATCGACGAAGGTCCCCACGGCGCCGGAGAGGAAGAGACGACGCTGGTCCGGCCCGCCGACCCGGAGGCCGCCGAGGTCACCGGCGAGCTGCCGTTCGTCGTCGTCGCCGACGACGATGCGGATGCCGCGCCGGAGCTGGACGCCGCAGACGCGCTTGCGGCACTGCGGGCCGAGCAGGACGGCGAGGCGCCGGACCCGGCGACCGAGGCCGTCCGCCGGCGCAAGCGCTCCGTGCGCCGCCTCGGCATCGTCGCGGCGATCCTGGCGCTCCTCGCCGCCGCACTCGCGGCCGGCGCCTTCTACCTGAGCACCGTGTTCTTCATCGGTGTCGACGACGGCGCGCTGACCATCTACAGCGGCGTGCCCGGCAAGATCGGCCCCGTCCCGCTGCACGCCGTCTACCGGCGCAGTGTCGTGACCTACGACTCGCTCTCGCCGTCGGCGCGTACGCTGGTCGACGAACAGCAGCTCCGCGATCGTGAGGACGCCCTCGACCTGTCCAAGCTGCTCGGCATGTGGCCGTGAGCCGGCGCAACCTGGAACTGGGGTTCCTCGTCCTCGCCGGCGCGGTGAGCACGATGGCGTACGTCTCGGTCTACACGGGGCGTTTCCGCGAGATCAACCGAATCTCGATCATCTACGGGCTGGTCTTCGTCGGCATCTTCGTGCTGCTCCACCTGCTCGAGCGCATCTTCCTGCCGCAGGCCGATCCGTTCCTCCTGCCCATCACCGCCCTGCTGGCCGCCATCGGCCTCACCGAGATCTTCCGCATCAAGCCGTCGCTCGCCCTCGTGCAGGGGCAGTGGCTGCTGGTCGGAGCCGGGCTGTTCGTCCTCACGGTGCTCATCGTGCGCGACCACATGAAGCTCGACCGCTACCGGTACCTCATCGGCGCCGTGGGCCTGGCGCTCCTCGTGGCCACCATCGTGATCGGGACGACCATCAACGGGGCCAAGCTGTGGATCCACGCGTTCGGCTTCAGCATCCAGCCGTCCGAGTTCGCCAAGCTGGCGATCGTGATCTTCCTCGCCGGCTACCTGGACGACAAGAAGGTCATGCTGTCCGTGCCGCAGCGGCACGTGCTCGGCGTGCCCGTGCCGGCGTTCAAGTACTTCGGGCCGCTGCTCGTGATGTGGGTGCTGTCGCTCGCCATGCTGGTCTTCATGAAGGACTTCGGCATGGCGCTGCTGTTCATGTCCATCTTCGTCGGGCTCATGTACATGGCCACGGCGCGGGTCGTGTATGTCGTCGCCGGCGCCGGGCTCTTCGCCGCCGCCGGCGCCATCGCCGTGTACATCGTCCCGCACGTGCAGGACCGCTTCGAGGTCTGGCTGAATCCGTGGCCGTATGCGTCGACGACCGGCTATCAGTTGCTCCAGTCGCTGTTCACGATCGCCGACGGCGGCGTGGTCGGCGCCGGGTTCGGAAGGGGCTATCTGTTGTTCCCCGACCGCACCCCGGTCGTGCCCGACCTGCAGACCGACTTCATCTTCACGGCCGTCGCCAACGAGATGGGCCTGCTCGGCGCCGCCGGCATCGTCCTCGTCTACCTGTTGTTCGTCTGGCGCGGCTTCCGCATCGCGGTCTACGCGCCGGACGGCTTCTCCAAGCTCCTGGCCGCGGGGCTGGCGACGGCGTTCGCGATCCAGACCTTCATCATCATCGGCGGCGTCACGCGACTCATCCCGCTCACCGGCATCACGCTGCCGTTCGTGAGCTACGGCGGCAGCTCCATCACCGCGAACCTCATGCTCGTGGCTCTGCTCCTCATGGTGAGCAACCGGACCAACATCATCCGCGGCGGCAGCGACCTCGAGCGCCGCAAGCTGGCGGAGAAGGGCTAGGCCGATGAACAAAGCCATGTCCAAGGTGTTCATCGTCTCCGTCGTGCTGTTCGTCGCGCTGGTCGTCAATCTGACGTGGATCATGGTCGTGCGCGCCCAGTGGTTCCAGGACCGTCCGCAGAACAAGCGCAGCATCGCCAAAGAGATGAAGATCAAGCGCGGCGACATCATCGGCTACGACGGCTCGGTGATCGCCGGCACCGAGCGCCGCTCCGGCTACTACTACCGCGACTACCCGAACGGGACGCTGGCGCCGCAGCTCGTCGGCTACGACTCGATCCGGTATGGACGCAGCGGCATCGAGGCTCAGCTCAACGACGAGCTCACCGGCCAGTCCAGCGACCTCGGCGTGCAGAACTGGGTGGACAAGCTGCTGGGGCGCCGGCCCAAGGGCGCCAATGTCAAGGTCACCCTCGTGCCGGCGGTCCAGAAGGTCGCCCAGCAGCAACTGCAGGGTCAGAAGGGCGCGATCGTCCTCCTCGACCCCAAGACGGGCGCGCTCATCGCCTCGGCCTCGGCGCCCACCTACGACCCGGCCAACCTCGAGGACCAGTGGGCGCGTCTCATCAAGGACACGTCGGCCCCGCTGCTCAACCGGCCGACACAGGGCCTTTACGTCCCCGGCTCCGCCTTCAAGGTCGTCACCGCTTCCGCCGGGCTCGACACCGGCAAGGTCACGCCGGACACGCAGTTCGTCGACACCGGCACCTACGTCGTCTTCGGCGGCAAGGTCACCAATTACGGCGGCGAGGTGTACGGCCCCAACAATTTCACCTATGCGCTCACGGCGTCGATCAACACGACCTTCGCGAAGGTGGGCAACACGCTCGGACGCAAGCGGCTCATCGCCGGCGCACAGCAGTACGGTTTCTACCAGACGCCGCCTCTGCCGCTGCCGGCCGGTGAGATCGTGGCCAGCGGCCGCTACGGCAAGAAGGGCCTGCTCTCGCCGGACGCCTTCATGGACCCGCTCGACGTGGCGTGGGCGGCGTGCGGCCAGGAGAAGCTCCTCGCGACGCCGTTGCAGATGGCCCTCGTCGCCGGCGGCGTCGCCAACGGCGGTCGTGTGATGAAGCCGTACTACCTGCAGGAGATCGTGACGTCGGAAGGCCAGGTCGTGAGCAAGGCGCAGCCGGAGCAGTGGCAGGTAGCCACCAAGGCGCTGACCGCGGACCAGCTCAACACGATGATGCAGAACGTCGTGAACGCGGGGACAGGGACGGCCGCCGCGCTCGAGGGCATCCAGGTGGCCGGCAAGACCGGGACGGCGGAGAAGGGCGACGGCACCAATCTCGCCTGGTTCATCGGCTTCGCTCCCGCGGAGGACCCGCAGGTGTGCATCGCCGTCGTCATCGAGGACACCCAGTCGACCGGCGGCGAGGCGGCTGCGCCGCTCGCCGCCGCCGTGATCAAGACGGCGCTTGCGCAGCCCGCCCTGCCCTGATGGGCAGGGACCGTGCGCCCGTGGTCGTAACCATGAAGACGAAGGAGAGGTAGTCAGACGTGAGTGACGTGTTCCAGCCAGAACAGGTGATCGGCGGCCGGTACCGCGTGGTGCGCAAGCTCGGCGGCGGCGGCATGGCCGATGTGTACCTGTGCGAGGACCGCACCCTCGGCCGGCACGTCGCCGTCAAGGTCCTGCTCACCCGCTACCTCAGCGACCCGACGTTCGTCGAGCGGTTCCGCCGCGAGGCCAAGGCAGCGGCGGGCCTGAACCAGCAGAACCTGGTCGCCATCTACGACTGGGGAGAGGTCGACGGCACGTACTACATCGTCATGGAGTACGTGGAGGGCGAGACGCTCAAGGATCTCATCCGCCGGCGCGGCCGCCTCAGCGGCAACGAGTCGGTCGCGGTCACGCTGCAACTGCTCGCCGCGGTCGACTTCGCGCATCGCAGCGGCATCGTGCACCGCGACATCAAGCCGCAGAACATCATGATCGACCGCGACGGAACCGCCAAGGTCATGGACTTCGGCATCGCGCGCGCCGGCGATTCGGGGATGACCGAGGCCGGCTCGATCCTCGGCACCGCCCAGTACCTCGCGCCCGAGCAGGCCAAGGGCTATCCGGTCGACGAGCGTTCGGACCTCTACTCGGTCGGCGTCTGTCTCTACGAGATGCTGACCGGCACCGTCCCGTTCAAGGGCGACAGCGCCGTCACGGTCGCGCTCAAGCATGTCAACGAGGTGCCGGTCGAGCCGTCCGAACTGGTGCCGGGCTTGCCTTATGCGCTCAACCAGATCGTGCTCAAGGCGATGGCCAAGGATCCGGCCGACCGGTACCAGTCGGCGGCGGAGTTCGCGCGCGACGTGCGCGCCGCCAGGGAGGGCGGCCCCGTCCAGGCGGCCGCCTTCGACGCCGACGGTGAGCGCACGCGCGTGATGGGCGCCGCCGACGCAACCTCCGTGCTCGACCAGCCCATGCCGCCGCGGCGCAAGAAGTCCAGATGGCCGCTCATCCTCGTCATCCTGCTGCTCGCGATCATCGTCGCCGTCGCCGTCGCCCTGTGGTGGACGATGAGCGGCAACAAGACGGCTGTGCCGAGCGTCGTCGGCCAGACCAAGGTGGCGGCCGTCAAGGCGCTGGAGAAGGATGGCTTCAAAGCCGCCGTGCAGGAGGAGTTCTCCGACCGCGTGGCGGAGGGCTCCGTGAGCCGTCAATCGCCCACCGGTGGCACCAAGATGCGCGAGGGGGCCACGGTCGACATCTGGGTGAGCAAGGGCAGCCAGAAGGCGCCGGCGCTTCAGGACTTCGAGGGCTGGACGGCGAGCGCCGTGGACGACTGGCTCTCGAAGAACGACCTTGTGGGTGAGCCTCGGACGGGCAGGTCCGACAAGGTAGCGGAAGGACAGGTGTTCAGGCAGGATCCGGCGCCGGGGACGGAACTGGATCGGGGTGACACCGTCACGTACTGGGTGAGCAGGGGCGTGCCGCAGGCCACGGTGCCCGACCTGACCAACTTGACGCAGGCGGACGCCGAGACCAGGCTGGCCGACGCCGGGCTTGACGTGGGCACCGTCTCGCAGAGCACGAGCACGACGGTGCCGGCCGGGTCGGTCATCAGCCAGGACCCGGCTGCGGACACCAAGGTCGACAAGGGGTCGACGGTGAGCTTCGTCGTCTCCACCGGCTCGCCGTCGCCGAGCCCCTCGCCGAGTCCGACCTCGGCGGGCGTGGCCGTGCCCAACGTCTACGGCATGCCGTCCACGGTCGCGGCGTCGGAGCTCAGCGCCGCCGGTCTCACGGTGGCCTTCCGCCAGAAGGCGAACACCGGTCAGGAACCGGGCACGGTAGTGAAGATCAGGCCGGATGCGGGTACGGTCGTTCCGGAGGGATCGACCGTGCTGCTCGTCATAGCGTCGTAGCCGCTCACCGACCGCGACCATGACGGCGGC
>CAIYOD010000065.1 GCA_903927755.1 uncultured Thermoleophilia bacterium
GCCATGCCGGCATTGGCCCCGTAGCCGTCGGCGCCGATCTCGTCGGCGTAGGCGGCCGTGACCGGGGCGCCGCCGACCATCACCTTGACGGAGTCGCGCAGGCCGGCGTCTTTGAGCGCGGATATCGTCTCGCTCATGTGCGGCAGCGTGGTCGTGAGCAGGGCGCTCATGCCGATGATCTTCGGGGAGTGCTCCTTCGCGGCGGCGACGAAGTCGGCGGCGCTGACCCCGGTGCCGAGGTTGACGACGTCGAAGCCGGCGCCCTGGAGCAGCATGCCGACCAGGTTCTTGCCGATGTCGTGCAGGTCGCCCTCGACGGTGCCGATCACGACCACGCCGCCGCCGGCCTCGTCGCCGGCGGCCATGTGCGGGCGCAGGAGGTCGAGGCAGGCCTGCATGACGCGGGCGGAGAGCAGCACCTCGGGGATGAAGCAGTCGCCGTCGCGCATGCGCGCCCCGACCACCTCCATGCCGGGGAGCAGGGCCTCGTCGAGGATCTCCCGGGCCGAGGCCCCGGTGGCCAGCAGGGCCGTGGTCAGAGCGGTCGCCGTGTCGGCGTTGCCGTCGATGATGGCTTGCTTGAGGGGGTCCTTCATGCCACGCCTTTCTCACGGTCGGCAGCTTCGATGATGCGGCGCACCTGCTCGGCCACGTCCGGGTCGATGGGCAGAGGCTGGTGAGACTCTACTAGCTCCAGCGCCCGGGCGCGCGTCCGCGTGGCGAGGTCGGTTGCGCCCCTGCTCTCCCAGTCCTCGCGCACGCGCCGGTCGAGAAGGTCGGTCTGGCTCAGCGTCCGCATGTGCTTGAGCGTGGCGTCCAGCGAGAGGAAGTCGCCGAACGCGCCGACCTTGGCGATGTCGTCGATCGCCATGGTCTCGTCGGTGACGGCGATGCCGCCGACGGCGAACTTGATCATGCGCGCGATCTCGTTGTCCATGACCAGTTGGCCCAAATCAAAGGTGACGCCCGATTCGATCATTCCCGCCCCGTAGATCTGGTTGGCACCTGCCAACGCAGGAAGGAGTCCGGTGAGGGTCTTCTCGTGACCGGTCTGCGCGTCACCGAGCTTGGAATCCGCCTACAACCCAGCAACAAAGCTGGGCAGCAGATAGTGCCGGGCGATCTGGGCGCACGCGGCGCTGAAGAGGGCGAGCTCCGGCGAGCCCACACACGCCGCCGCCAGCTTGAGGTCCATCGCCGTCGTCGAAGAGCCGTACGTGACGGGGCAGCCGCGCTCGACCAGCTGCGCCAGCACGATCCCGCCGAGCACCTCGGCATTGTGCAGCACGAGCGTGCCGGCGAGCGTGACCGGCGACGATCCGCCAGACATCGCCATGCTGAGGATCGTGTCCGGGCACCAGGCGCGCGCCGACTCGATGATGACCTCGGAGGCGTCGCGCGGCAGCTTGAGCGGGCTCACCGGGCATACGCCGAAGCCGATGAGCGGGCGGCGACGGAACCCGTCCTCGCCGCCCGCGACCACCGTGGCCATCTCGATGAGCTTGCGGCAGTCGTAGGCGCTGGTGGCCTCGGTGCCGACAGGCTTGCCCGTGTTCAGGGTCGCCGCCCACCACTTGTGGAGGCTTGCCGTCTCCTCGGGGACGTCGCCCGGGTGCACCGCCGACTCGTAGGTGTCGATGTCGCTGAGAGCGTCGACCAGGCGCGCCGCCTCGTGCACATCCCGGAGCACCGGGTGCCGGTACTCGCCGGTGCGCGGGTCGACGATCATGATGCCCTCGTCGAAGTTGGAGACGTAGACGCGGCCGGCCTCGAGGACGATGTCCTGATCGGGATCGCGGCCGTTGAGGAAGCTCTTTGGCGGGGCCGAGCGGATCGCATCCTCCACCAGGTGCGGCGGGATGCGCACCATACGTGTCTCTCGGTCGACGACGCAGCCGCCGTCGCTGAAGATGTCGAGCGCGTCGTCGGCCTCGATCCACATGCCGGTCCGTTCGAGCACCTCGAGCGAGCCGAGATGGATGTCCTGGAGCTCGGCCTCCGTGAATACGTTCAGGCTGAGCCCGCCCGAGCTGGGTCGCCCGGCGTGCAGGTTTCGCTTCACTGGAGTACCTCCGCTGGCAGGCGATCAGTTACGGCCGGCGAGATGACGGGAGAGGCGAAGCCGTGAAGAGCCGCCCGGCCTCACGGGCGTGGTCAGAGGGAGCGCCCCGCCGCTCGCAGAGGTCGAGATTATGGCTGGGGCGCGCGCGAGTAAAGCGTCTCCGCGGCGCGCGCCCAACTTCGCCGAGCAATCCGTCACGCGCCTTTCGTGCCGCGTGCGAAGTTCGTCCAAGTTGGCCGGCCGGGGCGGTTCTGCCGGCCGCGCCTCGGCGCGACGACGCGGCGCCCGCCCGCCGGGTGGTATCGTGCCGGAATGGGGCGGCGCGTCCGAGCGGCCGCCGATCGACCCGTCAACGCCCTGGAGGCGACCATGCCGCTGCTCGAGCGCAACGACTCCGTCCTGATGGTGATCGACCTGCAGCCCAAGTTCTGGAGCGACAGGCTCGACAAGGGCGACGCGCAGGAGGTGAGCGGCGCGGCTGCTCGCGCGGCCTGGCTCGCCGCCACGGCGATGGCGCTGGACGTGCCCGCCGTACTCACCGAAGAGAGCCCGGAGCGGAACGGGCCGACGGCGGTGGGAGTGCTGCTGGCCGTCGGCCGCCGCGCGCCGGTGTTCACGAAGCCGGTCTTCGACCTCGCCGCCTGCCCGGAGATCGTGGCGGCGATCGAGGCGACCGGCCGCAAAACGGCCGTGCTCTGCGGTTTCGAGACCGATGTGTGCGTGACTCACTCGGCCGTCGGCCTCATGGAGGCCGGCTACCGCGTCGTCGTGGCCGCCGACGCCGTGTACTCGCCGGCGGGCGCGCAAGCCTTCGGCCTCGCCCGCCTGCGCGACCTCGGCGTCGAGCTCGTCCACTGCAAGGGCATCTACTACGACTGGGTGCGCACGCTGGACGATGCGCTTGCGTTCGAGCGCGAGCATCCGGAGCTCGCAGAGCCGCCGGGCTTCTGGATCTGACCGAACCCCGGACCGTAGCCCGCGCCGACGGTTCCCGCCCGCCCGGGCGTCCAATGAGAGCCCGGCGCCATCATCGCGCCGCCCAGCCGCCCCGCGCGGTCCGGCCATCACGAGAGCGAGGAGGAGGCGACATGAACGATGCTTGCCTGACGATCTGGGACGACGACGCCTGCCGGCGCGTGCATGAAGCGACGCTCGATGTGCTCGCCGAGACCGGCATCGAGGTGCGGTACGCGCCGGCAGCCGAGATCTTCGCCGGGGCCGGTGCGCAGGTGGACGGGACGCGGGTGCGGATTCCGGCCGAGCTGGTCGAAGCGGCCCTCAAGAGCGCGCCGCGCGACTGGACCATCAAGCCGCGCGGCGGCGACACTGAGCCGCTCGTGCTCGACGCCGGGCATACGTACTGCGGCACCGGCTCCGACGTGCTGTACGTGTGCGACCCCGACACGCGCGAGCGCCGCCGCGTACGCCGCGCCGACGTCGAGGGCATGGCGGCGCTGTGCGAGAAGCTTCCGAACATCGACTTCGTGATGAGCATGGGCCTGCCGGAGGACGCGCCGCAGGTCATCGACGACCTGGTCCAGGTGGATGCGATGATGCGCGGCACGCGCAAGCCCCTGCTGGTCGCGCCGCGCGACGGCCACATCCTGCCGAAGATGCAGGAGATGGCGGCGCTTGCGGGCGAACGGGACAGCTTCGGCATCTACGCCATGCCGGTGCCGCCCCTTCTGTTCGACGAGGACGGTGCCAGCAAGGTGATCGCCTGCGCCGAGCTCGACATCCCGGTGATCTGGGCGCCGGCGCCCAACGCCGGCACAACGGCGCCGGCGAGCATCGCGGCTGTGATCGTCGTGGCCAACACCGAGGTGCTCGCCGGCCTGGTGCTCAGCCAAACGGTGAAGCCAGGCGCGCCGTTCATCTGGGGCGTCGGCGTGGGCGCGATGAACATGCGGACGATGAACGAGGTGTACTCGTCCGCCGACGTCTTCCGCGGCCACCAGGCGCAGACCGACCTCGCGCGCTGGTACGACCTGCCGAGCTTCGCCTACGCGGCCCACACGGACAGCAAGGTGCTGGACGAGCAGTGGAGCGCCGAAGCGGCGTTGACGGCGATTCTCGGCAAGCTGTCCCGCGGCACCCTGCTGCACGACGTCGGCTACCTCGAGTGCGGCCTGCAGAGCAGCTACGAGTCGATCGTCTTCGGCGACCACCTGCTCGGCTGGGCCAAGGCGTTCATGGCGCCGCTGGCCGTGGACGACGAGGCGCTGGCGTTGGACGAGATCAAGGCGGTGGGGCCGGGCGGCAACCACCTGGCCCGGCCGTACACCAGGAAGCACTTCCGGCAGATCTGGCAGAGCGACCTCTTCGATACGACCCGTCACGACGCCTGGGAGGCGGACGGGTCGAAGACGCTGCTCGACCGCCTGCGGGCGCGGGTCGCGGAGCTGCGCTCCGAGCCGCGCGCCTTCGAGCTGCCGGACGACGCGCAGGCGGGCCTCGACGCGATCCTCGCGGACGTCGAGGCCTTCCGTCCCGGCACGTGACGGGAGGCAAAAACCGCTGCACGTGCGGCGTTCCGTGGCATCTGGGGCGGTTTCCCGGGCGTTGGCCCGGTGATAGACTCCGGCCCGTGCCCGACGCGTCCAACATCAGCATCAGCACGATCAACCGCTCCTGCGGTCTCTAGGCCCTCCGCCTCCGCGGACGGGCTCCATCTGAGCAACACCGCGACTGCCCGCCCGCTGCCGACTCCACCCTGACCTGTCGTCGTCGGACCCCTGCGAGGTTGCCGCAATGACTTCCCGAATCAATCCCATCGCCCCCCGTCTCTGGTGGGACGTCCTCAATCCGAGCGAGCTCGAGCGCATCCACGAGGCCACCCTCGACGTCCTCGAGACGGTCGGCATCCGCTTCCCGAGCGAGCGCGCCCTCGACGTCCTCGAGAAGAACGGGTGCGAGGTGGACCGCGCGACGCAGGTCGCCAAGCTCCCTCGCGCGGTCGTGATGGAGGCAGTCTCGCTGGTCCATGACAGCTACGTGCTCGCCGGTCGCGACCCCGCCTGCGACATGCTCATCGACGGCAAGCACAGCTACCTGAGCAACGACGGTTCCGGCGTCTTCGTCCTCGACCACAAGACGGGCGAGAAGCGGCCGAGCACCAAGGCCGACGCGGCGACCAGCGCCCGCTTCGTCGACGCGCTGCCGAACATCAGCTATTACTGGGGCCCCGTCGTCACCAGCCAGGACGTGCCCCCGGCGACCAAGGCGCTGCACGACGCCGAGGCGGTGTTCACCAACACCAGCAAGCACTTCCAGACGGTGACCACCGTCGGCGAGAAGCCCGCCCGCTACCTCGTCGAGATGGCGGCCGCGATCGTCGGCGGTACGGACAAGCTGCGCGAGCGGCCGATCCTCAGCTTCATGCAGTGCGCCGTCGACCCGCTGGCGCACGACGGCCCCAACCTCGAGGCGAACCTGGTGGCCGCCGAGCACGGGCTGGCCAGCGGCTTCATGCCCATGCCGCTCGCGGCCGGGACCGGCCCGGCGACGCTGGCCGGCAACCTCGTCGTCCAGAACGCCGAGGCGCTCAGCGGCGTCGTGCTCCTCGAGCTGGCCTTCCCGGGTGTGCCGACGTTCTTCGCCGGCGCTCCGAGCGTCATCGACCTCAAGACCGGCGGCTACACCGGCGGCTCGCCCGAGGACTACCTCCTCGCCGGCGCCTCCACCCAGCTCGCCCACTTCTACGGCGTGCCGATGGCGATGGGCACCATGGCCACCGGCGCCAAGGAGCCCGACTGGCAGGCCGCCATCGACGACTCGCTCAGCACCTTCGCGAGCGTGATGACCAACGCCGACATGATGAACGGAGCCGGGCTGCTCAACGGCTCCAAGATCCTCAGCTATCCGCACATGGTCATGGAGACCGAGATCTACGGCATCGTGCAGAAGGTCGCCGACGGCATCGTCGTGGACGACGAGACGCTGGCGCTCGACGTGATCAAGAGCGTCGGCCACAACGGCACGTACCTCGCCGAGAAACACACCCGCCGGCACATGAAGGAGATCTGGCGCCCCACCGTTTGGGACCGCACGCCGTACGACAACTGGCTGCGCGAGGGCAAGAAGGGCGCCCTGGAGAAGGCGACGGAGATCGCCGACGACATCCTGGCGAACTACCGGCCCGAGCCGCTTCCGGATGACGTCGTCGCGGAGCTGCGCGCGATCGTGGCG
This sequence comes from uncultured Thermoleophilia bacterium, assembly GCA_903927755.1. Classification (GTDB taxonomy): domain Bacteria; phylum Actinomycetota; class Thermoleophilia; order UBA2241; family UBA2241; genus CAIXSE01. The sequence continues at coordinate 6,251 of CAIYOD010000065.1, forward strand.
CGCGCCGACAAGGAGCTGGCGGGGGCCTGAGGGCCTGCCGCCGTACGCCGATGACCGCGCCGAGCAGCTCGCGCACGACCAGCGGGAGCACTTGATGCCCGTCGCTCGCCTCACCGTCTGGGACGACGCCGCCTGCTGGCGCGTCCATGAGGCGACGCTCGCGCTGCTCGAGGAGACCGGCGTGGAAGTCCGCCACGCCGGCGCCCGCGAGCAGCTGGCGGAGGCGGGCGCGCGCGTCGAAGGGACGCGCGCCCGGATCCCGGCCGCCCTGGTGGACGCCGCGCTACAGAGCGCGCCGCGCCACTTCAAGCTCAGGGAGCGCGGCGCATCTGGCGGCGAGGGCCACGCGCGCCGTGGCGAGCTCGGCGGCCTCGAGCTGGAGGACGGAAAGAGCTACTTCGGCACGGGGTCGGACTGCGTCTACGTCACCGACCCCGACACCGGCGAACGCCGTCAGAGCACGACCGCCGACGTCGAGGGCATGGCTGCTCTTGCCGAGAAGCTGCCCAACCTCGACTTCGTGATGAGCATGGGACTGCCGAACGACGTGGCCGCGGAGGTCGGCGATCTGGCCCAGTTCGCGGCCATGCTGGCCGGCACGCGCAAGCCGCTGCTGACGACGGCGCACGACGCGGTCTCCCTGCGCCGCATGAAGGACATGGCCGCCATGTGCGGCGAAGCGAGGAGCTTCGGCTGCTACGCGATGCCCAACCCGCCGCTCATCCACTCGGGCGAGGCGCTGGACAAGGTCCGTGCCTGCGCCGAGCTGGACATCCCGCTCGTCTACGCGCCGGCGCCCGCCGCCGGCACCACGGCGCCGGCCTCCATGACCGCCACCATCGTCATCGGCAACGCCGAGACGCTGAGCGGTCTCGTCATCCATCAGCTCACGCGCGGCGGCGCGCCGTTCGTGTACGGCGTCGGCTGCGGCGCCTTCGATATGCGCACCGCCGTCGACGTGTACGGCGCTCCGGAGCACTTCCTCGGCAACGCCGCCGCGACCGACCTCGCCCGCTTCTACGGACTGCCGAGCTTTGCCTACGCAGCGGTCGCCGACGCCAAGACGTTCGACGAGCAGTGGGCGGCGGAGGCCGGCATCACGGCCGTGCTCGGGGCGCTCAGCCGCGCCACCTTGCTGCACGATGTGGGCTACCTCGAGAGCGGACTGCAGAGCAGCTACGACACGATCGTCCTCGGCGACGAACTGGTGAGCTACGCCCGGGCCCTGCTCGTCGACGTGGGCGTCGACGATGAAGCGCTGGCGCTGAACGAGATCGACGCCGTCGGCCCCGGCGGCAGTCACCTGGGCCGGGGCTACACGCGCCGGCGCCACCGCGAGACGTGGGCGCCGCGCCTGTTCGACCGCGCGACCCACGACCGCTGGGCGGCCGCGGGCGCGACGACGCTCAAGGAGCGCGTGGCGGTTCGCACGCAGGAGTTGCGCGACCAGCCGCGCACGTTCGGGCTGGAGCAGACGATCCGCGACCGGCTGAAGGCCGTGATCGCCGAGGCAGAAGGGAGCAGCCGGTGACCGAGCCGACGAGCGCGACGCACCCCGTGGAGGCGCGCCCCATCATGACCACGAAGGCGCGCCTCGCCCTGCGCGTGCTGAGCGAAGACGACGTCGCGCGCGTGCATGCGGCGGCGCTCGAGTTGCTCGGCGACCAAGGCGCCGCGGCTGAGGCCGCCGCCCAGTCGGCTCCCTCGGCCTTCGTCCTTGCCGGCCGCGTGCCGGAGCACGACGTGACGCTCGGCGCCGGCCTCGTGTGGCTGGCGGCCGGCGCCGCGACCGCCGGACCGGCCGGCGTCCCCGAGCGGGTCCGCCGCCTCGACGGCGGCGACTCCGTCCCGGCGACGACCGCCGACCTCGACGACGCCGTCCGCCTCGCCGACGCGCTGCCGCAGGTGGCGGTGTTGGCCGGCCCGCCGCTGCGTGCGGCCGGCGTCTCCGCGCTGGGCGCGCTGGCGCGCTGCCTCGCGGGTTCCAGCAAGCACGCGATGGTCGGCCTCTTGACGACGATCGCTGAGGCCGACGCCGCCGTGGACATGGCGGCGACCGTCGCCGGCTCCGCCGACGAGGCCCGCCGCCGCCCGCCGCTTTCGCTCTGCTGTGGCGCGGTCGCGCTCGAGGCGGCGCTCGTGTTCGCCCGCGCCGGCCTGCCGGGCGGCGTTGTCCTTGCCCCCGCCGACGCCGCGGCCGGCGTCCCCGCTTCGCCGTCCGCGCCGTCCGCAACGGCGGGTCAGAGTCCCCCGGACGCGGCGCCAGATCTCGGCCCGGCGCTTGCCCGTCACCACGCCGGCGTGCTCGCCGGCTGTGCGGCCGTGCAGGCCGCGGCCCCCGGCGCGCCGTTCTTCTACGTCGCCGACCCCGCGGCAGCCGGTCTGCCGGCGGCAGGCCCATCGGCATCGCTCTTCCAGCTCGCTGCGGCGCAGCTCGCGGCCCACGTGGGGCTGCCGCTCGTCGCCGGCGGCCTCCGCACGACGAGCCACGAACCCGACTGGCAGGCCTGCCAGCAGGACGCCTTCGTCTCGATGACCACTACGGCGTCGGGCGCCGATGTGACCGGCGGAGCCGGTACCCTCGGCGCCGCCACGGCCTTCAGCCCCCAGCAGCTGGTCATGGACAGCGAGGTCTTCAGCTGGAACGCGATGATCGCCTCCGGCATCCAGGTCGATGACGAGACCATTGCGTTGGACGCCATCAGGCAGGTCGGCATCGGCGGGAACTACCTCGGGCAGCGCCACACACGCCGTCACATGAAGGACGTATGGCGCCCCCGGCTGCTCGACCGCAGCATGTGGGACGCCTGGATCGCCTCCGGCAGGGAGGGCGCCTACGAGAAGGCGACCGCGCTCGCGGAGCAATTGCTCGCGGAGCACACCGCGGTGCCGCTCGGGGCCGAGGCCCGCGGCGTGATCGAGCGCATCAGCGCGGGACCCGGGCTGTAGCGGAAGCGGGCGGGCCTTCGGTGGCCCGCGCCTCCCAAGCCCAGCGCCGGCCCGTTCGCCGACGCTGTAAGCTCTGTATGCAACTGTGCATCATCGTCCCGGCGACGTGGACGCCGAAGGAGACGTGAACATGATCAGAGACCGCAAGGACATACCGCGATTCAAAGACGTCAGCGACGCCGACTGGAACGACTACAAGTGGCAGCTGCGCAACCGCCTCACCACCACCGAGGACTTTGAGAGCGTGCTCAACCTCACCGACGCGCAGCGCAAGGACCTCGACGCCTGTATGGGCAAGTTCCGCGTCAGCGTGACGCCGTACTACGCGTCGCTCATGGACCCCGACGATTCCACGGACCCCGTGCGCATGCAGGGCGTGCCGACGCCGGCCGAGCTCGTCATCCACTCCGAGGACATCGAGGACGCCGTCTCCGAGGACTTCGATTCGCCCACGCCGCGCATCACGCACCGCTACCCGGACCGCGTGCTCTTCGTGGTCACCGAGATGTGCAGCATGTACTGCCGCCACTGCACGCGCCGTCGCCTCGTCGGCGGCAACGAGGACATCGTCGCCAAGACCGAGATCGACAACGCCATCAAGTACATCGAGCGCGCCACCGAGGTCCGCGACGTGCTCATCAGCGGCGGCGACCCGCTGGTGCTCAGCGACGCGCAGCTCGAGAGCATCATTGCGCGGGTACGCGCCATCGACCACGTCGAGATCATCCGCATCGGCTCCCGTATGCCGGTCGTCTGCCCGCAGCGCATCACCCCCGAGCTGGTCGAGATGCTGAGCAAGTACCAGCCGCTCTACTTCAACACGCACTTCAACCATCCGCAGGAGTTCACTGCGGAGAGCAAGCGGGCGTGCGACCGGCTCAACGACGCCGGCATCCCGATGGGCAACCAGACCGTGCTCATGCGCGGCATCAACGACGACGCCCGCGTGATGAAGAAGCTCTCGCACAAGCTGCTGCAGTACCGCGTCAAGCCCTACTACTACTACCAGTGCGATCTGGCGCAGGGCACCGCCCACTTCCGCACCAGCGTCTCCAAGGGCATCGAGATCTACGAGAGTCTGCGTGGTCACACCACCGGCTTCGGCGTGCCGACGTACATCATCGACGCCATCGGCGGCGGCGGGAAGACGCCCGTGTTCCCCAACTACGTCATCAGCCAGGCGCCGGGCAAGGTCGTCCTGCGCAACTACGAGGGCGTCGTCAGCCTGTACACCGAGCCGAAGGACTACGTCCCGGGCACGTGCCACTGCGAGGGCTGCGACGAGCACCCGCGCACCGGCGTCGCCGGCATGTTCGACCCCGGCCACGGCCCGACCCTGAGCGAAGTCTGGGATGCGCGCATGCAGAAGGTCGTCGACCGCAAGAACCGCATGGCCGATATTTTCGGCGAAGCCGAGGTCTGAGGGGGCCGAGGTCTGAGCGCCGAGCCTGAGGGGTAGGACCCGGAGGACCTCCGGCGGTAGAGTCGCCGGTGATGCGGGCGGCCGGAAGAGCCGCCCGCCCGTCCTCACGGAACACAAGGAGAGATCGTGCCGAAAGTCTTCGTCGAGCCCATCGGCATCACGTTGACCGTCGACGAGCAGGAGAATCTGCTCGACGGACTCGTACGCGCCCAGATCGACATCCCTACCGACTGCGCCGGCCGTGGCACCTGCGGAAAGTGCCTCGTCCGCCTCGGCGCGGGAGAGCTCACGGCCCCGACGGAGCGCGAGCTCAAGCGGATTCCCGAGAAGCTGCGCGCCGAGGGCTGGCGCCTGGCCTGTCAGGCGTACCCTCGCTCGGCGCGCGTCAGCATCGAGGTGCGCGGCACCGCCGGTCAGCGCCGCATCCTGACGACGTCCAAGCTGACGCACGGCGCCTCGCACCCAGCGGTGTGCACCAGGCGCGTGCAGCTGGAAGCCCCCACGCTCGCGGACAAGCGCTCCGACCTCGAGCGCCTCGACCAGGGTCTCGGCGGCGTCGAGGTGCCGCTGCACGTGCTGCAGGAGCTTCCCGCCACGCTGCGCGACGGCAAGTGGAAGGTCACGGCCACGTGCTACGGCAAACGTGTCATCGACGTCCATCCGGGCGAGCGCGAGCGGGAGTGCTACGGCGTCGCAGTCGACATCGGCACGTCCAAGGTCATCGCCTATCTCTTCGACCTGCGCGCCGGCGCGCTGATCGACCAGGAGGCCGTCGAGAATCCGCAGATGCGTTACGGCGAAGACGTGATCAGCCGCATAGCGCACGCGGCTCAGCACAACGAGACCGCCTTGTTGGCCGCAGCCGTCCGCGACGGCATCAACGCGAACCTCAAGGCCCTGTACGAGCGCCAGGACATCCACGTCAACCACGTCTGCGACATGACGGTGGTCGGCAACACGGCGATGCACCACCTCGCCCTCGGCCTCTCGCCGGTCGGCCTCGGCCAGGCGCCGTTCGCGCCGGCTGCGGCCGAACCGCTCACGCTGCGCGCGAGTGAGCTGGGCATCGACATGAACCCGGACGGCGGTGTGCACTTCCCGCCGCCCATCGCCGGGTTCGTCGGCTCGGACGCCCTCGCCGTGGTCGCGGCGACGCACCTGGCGGGCAAGAAGAAGCCGTCCATGGCGATCGACATCGGCACCAACACCGAGATCGCGCTTGCCCATGACGGCCGCGTCACCGTCACGAGCTGCGCGTCCGGCCCCGCCTTCGAGGGCTACCAGATCCGCAACGGCATGAAAGCCGTCGCCGGCGCCATCGAGCGCGTGAAGATCACGCCGGACGGCGAGGCCACCGAGATCGTGACCATAGCCGGCGCCGAGCCCATCGGCATCTGCGGCTCCGGCGTCGTCGACCTTCTGGCCGGGCTCGTGCACGCAGGCGTGGTCGACAAGAGCGGCCGCATGCAGCTCGATCACCCGCGCGTGCGCAAGGGCGAGGAAGGCAACGAGTATCTGGTCACCGAAGGGCCGCACGGCGACATCGTCTTCACCCAGCACGACGTGCGCAGCCTGCAGCTCGCCAAGGGCGCCATCCACGCGGGGTGGGAACTGCTCATGGCCAGTCTCGAGGTCCCCCTCGAGCAGCTGGACACCGTCTACATCGCCGGAGCCTTCGGCAACTACCTGGACCTGAGCGCGGCGCAGTATCTCGGCCTGTTCCCGCCGGTCGAGACGAAGCGCGTCGCGTTCGTCGGCAACGCCGCCGGTGTCGGCGCCCAGATGGCCCTCATCGACGCAAGAGCGAGGAAGCGGATGGCTCGTCTGCGCGACCGCATCGAGTTCCTCGACCTCGCCACGGACAAGCGCTTCCTGGATGTCTTCTCCAGTCGCCTCGGCTTCGCCAGCGACTGATCAACGCGAGTGCAGTCGACGAGGGGCATGCCGGAGGGGCGTGCCCCTCGGTGAGCGTCGGAGTGGCGCCGATGGGGGAAGGGGAGCGGGTGAGCACATCCCTCGGTGAGGGCGCGCTTCGTCCTGACCGCCGGCTTCGCGGCTACGCGGAGATCGCGGCCTCTTCGCTGATCCTCGGCACGTCGGCGACGCTCATCCAGATATCCACGATGCCGGCCAGCCTCCTGCTCGTCACGCGCATGGGGCTGGCCGGCATCGTCCTTGCGGTCATCTTCCTCCTGAGCGGCGGGGTCGAGGAGGTCCGCCGCTCCGGCCACTTCCGCCGGATGATCCTGGTGGGGTTCGTCGTCGCCCTGGAGATGATCTTCTACTTCGCCTCCATCCGCGCATCGAACGTCATCGTCGGCGTCTCGCTCGAGTACATGGCGCCGGTGTTCGTGGCCCTGCTGGCGCCGGTGGTGCTGCGCACGCGGCGCCAGGGCATCGACCTTGTGGCCGTCGCCGTGGCGGTGGCCGGCATGGCCCTGCTCGTGCTCCCGGCCGCGACCGCCGGCGACGGCGCCGTCACCGGCCCCGGCGTGGTCTACGGCCTCCTCGCCGGCCTCATGTTCGCCACGGCGATGATGCTCATCAGCAGCATGGGCGACGCAGGCGTGCGCGGATCCACCTTCGCCCTCTTCTACTGCGCCGGCTCGGTGATCCTGCTCACGCCGCTCGCCGTCTGGCAGACCGTGGGCAGCGGCTACCAGCTCACCTGGACGGACACCTGGATCGTGCTGATCAGCGGCGTGGTCTACACGGCGCTCTGCTTCAGTCTCTTCAGCGACGGCCTGCGGTACGTGCGCGTCGAGCATGCCGGCATCCTCGGCTACCTCGAGCCGGTGACGGCGCCCCTCTGGGCGTTCCTGCTGATCGGCGAGGCGCCGCCGTGGACCACCTACGCCGGCGGCGCCCTCATCGTGGCCGCCGGCATCCTGGTGATCGTCTTCGGCAGGGGCGCCGCCGAGCCCCTCGTGGAGCCGCTGACGTGAGCTCACGGCCGGACACCGCCGCGGGCCCGCAGCCGCCGGAACGCATGCGCGGCTACTTCGAGGTCGGCTTGGCGAGCCTGGCAAACGGCTCCATCGGCGTCATGGTCACCTACGCGGACATGCCGGCGACCATGCTGCTCTGCCTGCGTATGGCCTTCGCCGCAGCGGTCCTCGGCCTGGTCGTGCTGGCCACGGGCAGCTGGCGCGACCTGCGCACGCCCGGCGCGCCGCTGCGCGTGCTCGGGATCAGCGTCGCGCTCTCGCTCAACCTGATCCTCTACTTCCTCGCCATCCGCTACACGGGCGTCGCCGTGGCGATCTTCCTCAGCTATCTCGCCCCCGTGTATCTGGCGTTCGTCGCTCCTCGGGTCCTGAAGGAGAAGACTGAGCCGATCGTGTACGTCGCCCTTGCGATCGGCCTGGCCGGGATGGCGCTGATCCTCGTGCCGGGACTGGTGCTCGAGGGGGTCAAGCTCTCGGCCGCCGGGCTTCTCTACGGCTGGGCGGCCGGCGTCATGTACGCCGTCTATCTGCTGTTCGCCAAGAGCCTGCGCGGGCTGAACGTGCGCAGCACCGCGGTGGTGTTCACGCAGAGCGCGTTCACCGCCGCGGTGATGCTCGTTCCAGGCCTGCTCGCCGTCGGCGTCGCCCACTACCACTACACGGGCATCGATCTGCTGATGGCGGCTCTGCTGGGGCTCGTCACCACGGCGTTCAGCTTCAGCCTCTTCATGGACGGCCTGCACTACATCCGCGTGCAGCACGCCAGCATCATCGCCTACGTGGAACCGGTGAGCGCCCCGTTCTACGCGCTGCTCTTCCTCGGCCAGGTGCCGAGCTCCTGGACGATCGCCGGCGGGGCGCTGATCGTCGCCGCGGGCATCCTGGTCGTTCTCTACGCGCGCGGCGAGCCCGAGCTGGAGCCGCTGGGATGAGCGGCGGCCGTCGCGACCCCGCCGGCTACGGCCTCGTCATCGGCTCGTACCTGCTCTTCGGCCTCAGTGCGACGCTCGTCACGTGGGCGGACGCTCCCGAGAGCGTCCTCCTCGTCATCCGATTCGCTCTCGCGGCGGCCGTCCTCCTCCTAGTGTTCTCGCGCCGCCGGCCGCTCGAGGGTGTGTTCCGCCGGGGGACCTGGCAGCGGCTGCTCGTCATGGGGGCGCTCGACGCGTTCACCGTGATCGCCTACTTCTTCGCCGTGCGGGCCATCGGTGTGGCCATCGCGACGTTCTTCCTCTTCCTGCAGCCGGTCTGGGTCGCATTCGTCGCGCCGCGATTCCTGAAGGCGTCCACGGAGCGCATCGTCTACATCGCGCTGACGATCGCGGTGGCCGGCATGGCGCTCATCCTGGTGCCTTCGTTCGCCGATTCGGCCGTCAGCCTGTCGATCCTCGGACTCGCCGCCTCGCTCGCCGCCGGCTGGTCCTACACCTTCTTCCAGCTGTTCGTGAAGCAGCTGACTACGAAGCTCTCCAGCGTCACCCTGGTCATCGCGGAGAGCGTGCTCGATGCCGCCTTCCTCCTCCCCCTCGCCGCCTGGCAGTTCGCCGGCTCGGGCCAGGGACTGAACGCTCGCGACTGGATCGCCGCCGTCACCATGGGCCTGGTCACCACGGCGCTCGCCTACACGATGTGGGTGGACGGAGTCGCGCGGATCCGCGTTCAGCACAGCTCGATCCTGGGGCTGATCACGCCGGTCGCCGCACCGATCTACGCGTTCGTGCTGCTCGGGCAGGGCATCGCCGCGTGGACGATCGCCGGCGGCGCCTTGATCCTCTTCGCCGGCGCGCTGGTCGTGCTGTTCGGGAGCGGCGAGCCGGACCCGGAACCGCTCCTTTGAGCGCGGGCCGGCAGAGCGGCGGCGCAGCCGCCGGATCCCCGGCCCCCGCCGGCGGCGCAGCCGTCGTTCCCCGCCGCGACCTCCTCGGCTACGCCATCGTCCTCGTCTCGTACCTCGGCATGGCCGGCAGCGCGCCGCTGGTCGCGTGGGCCGACGCGCCGGAGGCGATCATCCTTTGCCTGCGCATGGCGTTCGCGGCGCTGGCGCTCGGCGTGGTGTTCCTCCGGCGCCTGATGCTCGCCGACTGGCGCCGGCCGGGCGCCGCGTGGCGCCTGCTCCTCATGGCGGCGATGTCGTCGCTCACGCTGTTGCTGTTCTTCTACGCAGTGCGCCACACCAGCGTCGCCATCGCCATGTTCATGCTCTTCCTGATGCCGGTGTGGGTGGCGCTCGCGGCGCCCCGGCTCTTCAAGTCGCCGAGCGAACCGATCGTGTGGCCGGCGCTCGGCCTCGCTCTGGCCGGCCTGGCCGTGATCCTCGTCCCCGACCTCATCGGCGAGGGCGTCAAGGTCTCGCTGCTCGGCATGCTCGCCGCGCTGTTCACCGGCTTCGGCTATGCCACGTACACCATCTCAGTGAAGGGGCTGACGAAGATCGTCGCCCCATCGACCATCTCCATGGCCGAGGCGGCGGGCGACACTCTGTTCGTGCTCCCCTTGGCCCTGTGGCAGTTCAGCAGCACGGGCTACCACATGACGAACGAAGCGTGGATCGCGGCCGTGGTGATGGGGGTTCTCTGTACGGCGATCCCGTACACGCTCTGGATCGAAGGCACCAAGCGCGTGCGCGTGGAGCACGTGACGATCCTCGGCTACATCGAACCGGTGGCCGGGCCGCTCTACGCCGTGTTCCTGGTTGGGCAGCTGCCGACCTTCTGGACGGTGATAGGGGGCGCCCTGATCCTGGGCGCAGGCCTGTTGATCGTGATCTTCGGCCGCGGCGAGGGCGAAGCCTCGCTCGCCGCGGCCTCCGAGCCGGAGCCGCTCTGATGCTGCCCGGGACCGGCGGTGCCGGCCGATGAGCCGCGCGGCGCGCGGCTATCTGCTGGTCGCGGGCTCGTTCCTCATCATGGGCCTGATCGGCGTCCTCGTGGAGTGGGCCACGGCGCCGGAGAGCGCCCTGCTCGTGCTCCGCTTCGCGACGGCGGGGCTCGTGCTCGGCGTGGTCTTCGCCCGCCGCCGCCCGCTCGCCGGCGCGGCCGACCGCTCAGTCTGGCCGCGCCTCCTCCTGATGGCGGCCATCGACGCCTTCACGCTCCTGCTCTTCTTCGTCGCCATCCGCGGCACGAGCGTCGCCATCGGCATGTTCCTGCAGTTTCTCGCGCCGGTGTGGGTGGCGCTGATCGCGCCACGCATCTTCCGTGCCCGGACCGAGGCGATCGTCTTCCCGGCGCTTGCGATCGCCCTTGCCGGGCTGGCCGTGATCCTGACGCCGTCACTGCTCGGCGAGGGCATCAGGCTCTCGCCGTGGGGCGTGACTGCCGGCCTGCTGGCCGGCGTCGGCTACGCCGCCTTTCAGCTCGTGGTCAAGGATCTGACCAAGCGCGTCTCGGCCGTGACGATCGTCTTCACCGAGGCATGGCTCGACGCGCTCATCCTGCTGCCGCTGGCGCTCTGGCAGACGGTCGGCGCCGGCTATCAGCTCACCACGCGCGACCTGGTCTCCGGCATCATCCTCGGGGTGGTCTGCACTGCGCTCGCCTACCTGATGTGGACCTACGGCATGGGGATGATCAAGGTCCAGCACAGTTCGATCCTCGGCTACCTCGAGCCGGTGTCGGCGCCGATCTACGCGCTCTTGCTGCTCGGCCAGGGCATCTCGCTCTGGACGATCATCGGCGGCGCGCTCATCGTGGTCGCCGGCCTGCTCGTCGTGCTGCTCGGAGAGCACGAGGAAGAGGGCGCCGAGTCCTTGGAGCCGGCGCCATGAGGTGGACATCCTGGCGGCCGGTGGCCGCGCTGCTCTGCCTCGCGCGTGCACGCGCGGGGTGCCAATGCGCGACGTATCCGATACGCTCAGGCGGCTGGCTCGGGACGGTCGTCGTCATGGGCCTGTCAGGCTCGGGAGGGAGCCCGGCGTGACCATCCTCCTCATCTACAGCCGACTCTGGCCGGACCCGGGGTGAGACCGGGCCTTCGCACCCGCCTACCGTGAACCTTCAGGTGGACGAGCCTGGAACGGCGGCCTTCACGGCCGTCACCGCCGCCCATCTCGCCTCATCCGGCCGAAAGGAGCCCAGATGACAAAGCCCGTCGAAAGCGCCCCCAAGCTGAACCTCATCAAGTCCATGTCCATGCTCGAGGACGCCCAGCGCCTCACCCCCGGTGGGGTCGGCGGCATCCGCCGCGCCTACAACTTCGTCGTCGGCGAGTACCCCGTCTTCATCGACCACGGCCATGGTGGCCACATCATCGACGTGGACGGCAACGAATACATCGACATGCTCTGCGCCTACGGGCCGATCATCCTCGGCTACGTGGAGGACGAAATCAACGACGCCGCCAAGGCGCAGATGGACAAGGGCTTCTGCTTCAGCCTCGTGCAGCCGCTCCAGAACCAGCTCGAGGAGCGGCTCGCCGAGATCATGCCGTGCGGCGAGCAGACGATCCTCGTCAAGACCGGCTCGGACGCGACCAACGCGGCCGTCCGCGCGATGCGCGCCTACAGCGGCCGCGACAAGATCGCCCGCTGCGGCTACCACGGCTGGGGCGACTGGTGCGTCGAGCACCACGGCGGCGTGCCCAAGGCCGTCACCGACCTCACCGTCGAGTTCGAGTACGGCGACATCACCGACCTCGAGCGCGTCTTCGCCGAGAACCCCGGCGAGATCGGCGGCGTCATCATCACGCCGGTCGGTCATCCGATGGCCCTGCCGATCATCCCGCCGCCGGACGGCTACCTGCAAGCGGTCGTCGACCTCTGTCACAAGCACGACACCGTGGTGACCTTCGACGAGATCCGTACCGGCTTCCGCGTCGCCATGGGCGGCGCCAGCGAGCGCTACGGCGTCACGCCGGACCTGACCACGGTCGGAAAGGCGATGGCCAACGGCTATTCCATCGCGGCGCTCGTCGGCAAGCGTGAGGTCATGGAGGTCTACGTCAAGGACGCCTTCCTCAGCTCCACCTACTTCCCCAACAGCCTCGAGATGGCGGCCAGCATGAAGTGCCTCGACATCCTCGAGCGCGAGAAGGTGCAGGACGCGATCTGGGAGCGCGGCACGCGGTTCCTCGCCTCGCTCGGCGCGATCGTCGACGCCTCCGGCGTGCCGGTGACAAGGAGCGGCATCCCGCCGATGCCGTTCCTGACGTTCGACCACGTGGACGCCAAGTACAAAGAGCGGCGGACGGAGTTCTACACGCAGTGCATCCGCCGCGGACTCTTCGTGCAGCCGTATCACCACTGGTACATCTGCTACCGCCACACCGAGCGCGACCTGCAGCGGGCGCTGGACGTGGTTGAAGAGAGCCTGGCTTTCGTGCACCAGCAGTTCCCGTACGAGGGGTAAGAGGCCGACGCGTGAGGGCGGTCCGGAGCGCCGGACCGCCCGGAGGGGGAGACGATGGACAAGCTCATCATCACCGTGGCCGGCGTCGGCGCCGAGACCACCAAGGACGCGCAGCCCGGCTTGCCGGTGACGGCGGCCGAGATCGGCGCCGATGCGGCGCGCTGCCGCGAGGCCGGCGCCGCGATGTACCACCTGCACGTGCGCGACGCCGAGGGAAGCCCGACGCAGGCCGAAGAGGTCTTCGCGGCGGCGATCGAGGCGATCCGCGAGCGCACCGACATCATCATCCAGACGAGCACCGGCGGCGCCATGGGCATGACCGCCGACGAGCGGCTGCAGCCGCTCGAGCTCGGCCCGGAGATGGCGTCGCTGACGACGGGCACGGCCAACTTCGGCGACGAGGTGTTCTTCAACGACACGGCGCTGATGAGTGAGTTCTACCAGCGCATGCAGAAGAAGGGCGTGCGGCCGGAGTTCGAGATCTTCGAGGCCGGCCAGATCGACAACGCCCTCAAGCTGGTCAAGAAGTACGGCCCGGCCGGCCCGCTGCTGCACTGGGACTTCGTGCTGGGCGTGCCGGGCAGCATGAGCGGCGAGCCGCGCAACCTCGTCTTCCTGGTCGACCGCGTCCCCGAGGGGTCGACCTGGACCTGCACCGGCATCGGCCGCTGGCACATGCCGGTGACGATGACGGCCCTCGCGCTGGGCGGCAACGTCCGCCTCGGGTTCGAGGACAACATCTTTCTGCACAAGGGCGTGCTCGCGAAGGAGAACGCCGAGCTCGTCGGCCGCGTCGCGCGCATCGCGCAGGAGTGGGACCGCCCCTGCGCGACCCCGGACGAGGCGCGGCGGATCCTCAGGCTCGGCGAGCACGCCGGCTGACGGGTGAGGGTGCGGGCGGGCCTGCGGCGGCCCGCCCGCTCCCTCCGCCCGCCCGCATGGGCGTTTGTTCCCCTCAAGCAATCCCGCGACTTTGCCGACACGAGTTGACGTAGGCAAGGCGAGCGCCGCCGTGTCGCGGGCATCCACACGGGCGTACACTAGTGGGTACCCTTCGAAGCGGCTGTGGCCAGCGGGGGAGCCGATGGCGTTCCGTACCAAGAGTCGCAAGGCTGAGCGTGGCGAGGTGGAACTGCTGCGCGGCCTCATCAAACTCGCGAACCAGCTGCAGTCGAGCCTGACGCTCGATGCGATCGTCCACGTCATCGCCACGGCCCTGAGCGAGACCTTCGGCTTCCGTGAGGCGAGCGTGTACCTGCGGCAGGCGGACGACCACTTCGTCGTCCACGCCACCGTGGGCGAGTTCCCCGAGTTCGACCGGATGCTGTTCGAGCGGCCGGTCCCGCTGCACATCTGGGAGCAGCTCTTCCTGGAGAAGCATCAGATCGGCTCGTCGTACTTCATCGACCACCGTCGGCACGAGTGGACCGAGGAGCAACTCCACTACCTCCCGGAGCTCGACCTTGGGCCGCGACGCCAGGACGAGTGGTCCAGCACCGACGATCTCTTCGTGCCGCTCTACGACAAGGGCCATGAGTTGATGGGCGTGCTCGACCTCTACGACCCGGCCGACCGCCAGTTGCCGACTCTCGAGCTGGTCAAATCGCTCGAGGTGTTCGCTACGCACGCCGCGGTCGCGATCGAGAACGCGCGCCAGTACGAGGCGCTCGAAGAGGCCACAGGGCAGCTGCAGGCGCAGCTGGCCCTGCGCCACGCGATCCTCGAGGTGAGTGGCGCGCTGCTCGCGACGCTCGAGCCCGGCGAAGTCTTCGCGCGCATCGCGACGCTCCTCAAAGAGATCGTCGACTACGACTCGCTTGAGATCCGGCTCGTCGACGAAGAGAAGCAGGAGCTCTACAGCGGCTACTGCTCGGACGACGACGACGCCGGCGAGGAGATGCGCTGCTGGCGAGGCCCCGTGGACGTCGGAGTCAGCGGTTGGGTGCTGCAGAACAACAAGGCGCAGCTGGTGAACGACATGCTGAACGACCCTCGCGGGGCGCTCGTGCCGGGCACGGAGTGGGAGCCGCAGGCGAGCATCGTCGCGCCGCTGACGCTCGGCGACACCGCGATCGGCGTGCTGGCCCTCGACCGCCTGGGCGAGCGGACCTTCGACGAGTGCGAGCTGGACCCGGTCTCGCTGTTCGCGAACCTCGCCGCCATCGCCATCCACAACGCGCGCCAGTACGACGAAGCCGAGAAGGCGTCTCGTCGACTCGAGGAGCAACTCGCGCTGAGCCACGAGCTTCTCAGCGCCAGCGGTGCGGTGCTCTCATCGCTGGAACAGACCGAGGTGCTCGAGCACATCGCCGACACGCTGAAGCAGATCGTCGACTACGACACGATGGACGTGCGCCTCGTCGACGCCGAGCGCCGGCAGCTCGTCGCCATCTACGCCCGCGACGAGGACGACGAGCAGGAGCTCTTCGCCTTCGCCATCCCGATGGACGAAGGCATCAGCGGCTGGGTGGTGTGCAACAACGAGGCGCAACTCATCAACGACATGGCCAACGACCCGCGCGCCGTCTACATCCCCGGCACCGAGGAGGACGAGCAGCAGGCCTGCATCCTCGTTCCGCTGTCCGTGGGGGACGAAGTCATCGGCGTGATGACGATGGACCGGCTCGGCGGACGCACCTTCGAACAGCGCGAACTGGAGCCGGCACGTCTGTTCGCCAACCTCGCCGCGATCGCCATCCGTAACGCTCGGCAGTACGACGAGCTGGAGACGACGTCGGCCCAGCTCGAGGGCCAGCTCGCCCTTCAGCACGAGCTCATGGACCTCAGCACCCTGCTGCTCAGCTCGCTCGACCAGCGCGAGGTGTTCGCGCGCATCACGACCATGCTCAAGGACATCGTCGTCTACGACGCCATGGACATCCGCATGCTCGACGAGGCGACGCGCGAGCTGGTGTGCATCTACTCGCGCGACCTCAACGCCGAGCTGAACGAGCAGTTCCGCATCTCCATCGACAGCGGGTTGGCGGGCTGGGTGGTGCGTCACGACGAGGCGCAGCTCGTGAACGACATGGCCGCCGACCCGCGCGGCGTGCACATCCCCGGCACCGGAGAGGACGTGCCGCAGGCCAGCATCGTCGTCCCGCTGCGCGTGCGCGGCAAGGTCACCGGTGTCCTGACGCTGGACCGGTTCGAGGGGCGCACCTTCGCGACCAGCGATCTCGAGCCGGTCAAGCTCTTCGCCAACCTCGCGGGCATCGCCATCCAGAACGCGCGTACCTACGAGGAGATGGAGCGCCAGGCGATCAGCGACGGCCTCACCGGCATCCACAACTACCGCCATTTCCACGAGTCGCTCAAGGCGGAGGTCAGTCGCGCCGGTCGCTACGACGAGCACTTCTGCCTGCTGATGATGGACCTCGACCACTTCAAGGCGGTCAACGACACCATCGGGCACCAGAAGGGCGACGACGTGCTGCGTGCGGTCTCGGGCGTGCTGCGCAGCTGCTCCCGCGAGTCCGACTACCTCGCCCGCTACGGCGGCGAGGAGTTCGCGATGATCCTGCCCCTCACGACCCTGGCCGAGGCCAAGACTCTTGCCGAGCGCATCCGGGCGTCGGTCTCGATGCTGGACCCGGGTCATCCCGACCTGCACGTGACCATGTCCATCGGCATCTCCTCGTATCCGGAGTCCGCGCAGGACAGTGACGGGGTGCTGGGGGCCGCCGACGCCGCGCTGCTGCGCGCCAAGAGCGGCGGCCGCGATCGGGTCTGTCTGTACACGGACGCCGTCGCGGGTGCGATGGCGGAGTTCGACGGCGACCTGGCAGCCGTGGGTCGTCGATTCGCCGCGTTCATCGGCTTGAGCGAGGCGGAGACGGCGGGACTCGTGACGGCGCTTGCAGTCTACGAGACCGGGGCCGCCGTGCAGGACGAGGTCCAGACCATCCTCGGCACGGGACAGAACGGCGCTCCTGAGGCCGGCGAGGTGCGGCAGAACGCCGTCGAGGCGCTCGTGTACGGTAACGAGCGCTGGGACGGCGCGGGCTATCCGGAGGGACGTCGCGGGGCCGAGATCCCACGCGTCGCCCGCGCGTTCGCCGTTTGCCGGCGGTTCGACCCGGCCTTGCACAACGGCGACGGCGTCGCCGACCTGCGCGGCCGCGCCGCGCACGAGCTCGACCCGAAGATGGTCCAGCGTTTCACGGCGATGCTCCGCGCCGAGAAGGCCATCCACAACTAGGCCAGTCGTCGCGCCGCCCGCGTTTGTCCGGCGGGCTGTTACGAGCTCCCTGGAATCTGCCATACTCAGGGCATGGACAACGTCCGCCCACTCCGTCCCAAGAAGCAGCCGGCCAAGCCACGCCGCCGCGGCAACCGGCGGCGCATCGTCACGGCGATCGTCGTCGCGATCGTCGTTCTCGTGTTCATCTTCGGGAGCCGCATCCTCGGCCTCTATGTGGACTGGCTGTGGTTCGGCGAGGTCGGGTTCCGCGGGGTCTTCTGGACACGCATCTGGTGGCAGGTGCTCGTCGGCGTGGTCGGCTTCGCCATCTTCTTCCTGATCCTCGAGTTCAACGTGGAGCTTGCGCGCCGCCTGGCGCCGAGCTACCGCGTGACCGCCGCCGGTGACCTGCTCGAGCCACGCAGCGACCAGGTTCGCCGCTGGGTCGGGTGGGGCGGCCTGGGCGTGAGCCTCGTGGTCGCCTTCATCGCCGGCGTCTCGGCATCCTCCCAGTGGCAGACGTTCCTCCTCTATGTGAACCAGGCGCCGTTCGGCCAGAAGGACGCGGTCTTCGGCCACGATGTGGGGTTCTACGTCTTCTCGCTGCCGATGTGGCAGTCGCTGCAGAACTTCGTCTTCGGCGCCCTGGTCGCGTCGCTCATCCTGGCGGCGATCATGCACGTCGTGATGGGCGGCATCGACTTCACCCAGACCGCCGGTCGTCGCGGACCGTCGGGCACCGGTGGCGCACCAGAAGACGAGGCCGGCCCGGGATCGCCCTTCGCTCGCGCCCAGCGCGCGGCCGCACCGCAGCTGCCGCAGATCGACCTCAAGCTCGGCGGTCGCGCGGTCGCCCATCTCTCGGGCATCCTCGCGGCGATCTTCGTCGTGGTGGGCGTCGGCCAGCTGTTCCGTGGCTGGAACCTCCTGTACTCCACCGCGGGCGCGATCTACGGCGCCGGCTACACGGACGTGCACATCCGGCTGCCGCTCATGTACGTCATGATGGCGATCGCGTTCGTGCTCGCCGCCGTCCTCGTCTGGAACATCCGCCGCCGCCATCAGTGGTGGCCGCTGACCATCGCGGTCTGGATCGTCGCCCTCATCGTGCTGCGCGGCATCGTCCCCGCCGTCTACCAGTCGCTGATCGTCAATCCGAACCAGCTCACCAAGGAACGCAACTACATAGAGCGCAACCTCAAGGCGACGAGAGAGGCCTACCAGCTCAACAACATCACCCAGACCGACCTCTCGCCCAAGACTCCGCTGACGCCGCAGAAGCTGGCCGACAACCAGCCGACGCTGCGCAACATCCGCCTCTGGGACCCCAACACCCTGGTCACCAGCTACCGGCAGCTCCAGGAGCTGCGGCCGTACTACGCGTTCCTCGACGCCGACGTCGATCGCTACACCGTGAACGGCGTGTACCGCCAGACGATGCTCTCGCCGCGCGAGCTCAACATCGACGGCCTGCCGGCCCAGGCCCAGACCTGGGTCAACCAGCACATCACCTACACCCACGGCTTCGGCGTCGCCATGTCGGCCGTCAACCAGGTCACGAACGACGGCTCGCCGGACTTCCTCGTGCAGGACGTCCCGCCACAGAGCGTGGCGGGGCTCGAGATCGAGCAGCCGCGCATCTACTACGGAGAGCGCGGCACCGGCTACAGCCTCGTGAAGACGAAGGACAAGGAGTTCGACTACCCCGGCCCCAACGGCGACGTGTACGACACCTACAAGGGAAGCGGCGGCATCCCCATCTCGCCGCTGCTCAACCGGCTCGCCTTCTCGGTCAAGTTCGGGACCATCAAGTTCTTCACCACCTCGTCCATCGAGGACCAGAGCCGCATCATCATCAGGAACTCGATCCAACCACGGATCAGCGCCGCCGCGCCCTTCCTCACCCTCGATCAAGACCCGTACATGGTCATCGCCGACGGGCGCCTGTGGTGGGTGCAGGACGCGTACACGACCACCTCGCGGTACCCGTACTCCACGCCTCAAGGCGGCGTGAACTACCTGCGTAACGCGGTCAAGATCGTCGTCGACGCCTATAACGGCACCATGAAGTACTACGTGTTCGACCCCGAGGACCCACTGCTCAAGACCTACGAGGCCGCCTACGGGTCGCTGTTCACGTCGAAGGACGAGATGCCGCAGTCCCTCCTGGATCACCTGCGGTATCCGGAGGACCTGTTCAACGTCCAGGCCGAGACCTACTCGACGTACCACGTCGACAACGCCGACGTCCTCTACAACAAGGGCGACCAGTGGGGCATCCCCGACAACGTGTCGCTGTCCGGCGCCGGGCGCATGGACGCGTACTACGTGATCATGAAGCTGCCGGGCGCGCCGAAGGAGGAGTTCCTGCTCATGCTGCCGTTCGTGCCGAACGGCCGCCAGAACATGATCTCCTGGCTCGGCGCGCGCTCCGACCTGCCCGACTACGGCAAGTCGCTCAACTACGTCTTCTCCAAGAGCTACACGGTGTTCGGGCCCAGCCAGGTCGAGGCGACCATCAACCAGGATCCGGACATCAGCGCGCAGCGCACCCTCTGGGGGCAGCAGGGCTCGCAGGTGATCATGGGCAACCTGCTCGTCGTCCCCATCGAGGACTCGCTGCTCTACGTGCAGCCTCTGTACCTTCAGTCGACGCAGACGCAGCTTCCGCAGCTCAAGCGCGTGATCGTGTTCTATCGCGCGCCGGCTCCCGCCAGCGGGCAGGGTAACGCCGAGCAGGTCGTCGCCATGGAGTCGACCCTGTCTGAGGCGCTGCTCGCGGCCTTCGGGGAGAGCCTCCTGCCCGGCAACGAGTCTGGCGGGACGGGGGCCGGTGACGGCACCGGGGGCACCGGCGACGGCACGACGGACGGCGGCACGACCGGCGGCGAGACGGGCACGGTGAGCGCCCAGGCGCGCACGCTCATCGCGCGCGCCAACACCGAGTTCGACGCCGCCCAGGACGCGCTGAAGGCCGGCGACTTCGCCGAATACGGCCGCCAGATCGACGCTCTGAAGCAGACGCTCAGCGACCTGCAGCGTCTCCAGCAGCAGTAGCGCGAACGCCCTTCGACCATCGCGAGGCTGACCGCGGCGGGCGCCTCGAGTTCCTCTTCCGTGAGCTCGCGGGCCGCGCCGCTCAGGCACTCGCCGTCGACCGCCCGGTAGGCTCCTGCCACCCGACGTTGCAGCCGCTGTACCATGGCGGAGGCAAGCGCGCCTGGGGGCAGCATGAGCCGAATCGTCAAGTACGGGTGCCCGGGATGCTCGGGGATCGTCGTAGCGGCCGTCGTCGCAGTCCTCCTCATCGCCCTCGTCTGGGTCCCGTCGCTGCGCAAGTGGTACGCGGTGGACGACGTGCGCATCCGGGCGGTGGTGTCAGCAGACGGTGCGCTGTCCGTGGACGAGCGGTTCTCGTACACCTTCCACGGCGACTTCACGCGGGTCTTCCGCGACATCCCGTACCGCCCGGGGACGACGTCGATCGTCGTGACGGGCGTGATCGGGCCGAAGGGGCCGCTCAAGAGGCTCCCGAGCGGCTGGACGCCGGCCTCGGGAGCGCCTGTCGAGGCCGATCCATCAGCCGACGCCACGCCGTCGCCCTGGTCGTCCATCGCCCCCGCGGAGCGGCCGTTCGGCTACTACAGGGTCACCACCGACTGGAGCACGCCGGGCGGACCGTCGGTGCGCATCGAGGCCTTCGCTCCCCTGAGCGACCGCTCGACCGCCTTCACCTACCGCTGGCGCGCCGCCGGCGCCGCCACCCGCTACGCCGACACGGGCGAGCTCTCCTGGCAGCTCATCGGTCGCGGCTGGGACGTCCCGATCGGGCGGGTGCACGCCGAAGTCGTCCTCCCGCCTGGTACGCCGTCCGCCGAGGTGCGCGCCTGGGGACACGGCCCGCTGAGCGGCGTCGTCCGCCGCGACCCAGACGGCACCGTGGTCTTCGCGGTCGACGACCTGCCGCCGCACACGTTCGTCGAGGCGCACCTGCTGTTCCCGCCGCGAGCCCTCGCAGGCGCCCCCAAGGATGCCGCCCGCGTTCTGCAGGACCGCTTGGCAGAGGAGGAAGCGCTCGCTCGCGAGGCCAACGCGGTGCGGGCCGACGCGCGGGCGGCTCAGGCAGCCGCGGAGCGCATCGACCGGATCGCTTGGGCGGTCGGGGGGGCCCTGACAGCCGCCGGCCTCACGCTCTGGCTCGTGCTCTTCTTCCGCACCGGGCGGGAGCACCGGACTGCGTTCCGAGCGAAGTACCTCCGCGAGGTCCCGGAGGGAGTGCCGCCGGCGCTCGCCGGAGCAGTGTGGCACATGGGCGTCGTCACCGACGACGATCTCTCCGCCACGCTGCTGGACCTCGCGGTAGCCGGGATCCTGAGGATCTTCCCGGGCTCGGGAGGCGCGTTCGTCCTCTCGCTTGACAGAGGCAGGCTGGGCCAGGCCGATGACCTCACACAGCCCCTGGTGCGGCTCCTCGACGAAGCCCTCGGCAGTGGCTCCATGACGATGGACGAGCTCCGGAGTTGGGCGGCGGCCAACGCCAAGCGCTTCCGGGGCGGGGTGGACACCTGGCGGGACGGGGTCCACCGGCGCGTCCGCACGATGGGCCTTGTCGAGAAGGGAGGCACGGGGCGAGCTGCCCTCGCGGCCGTCACCACCGGTGTTGCCGCGCTCGTCGTAGCGGTCCTGGCCTTGCTCAGCTGGCAGTGGGAGATGCTCGTCCCGGCCGCGGTCTGCCTGGGGTTCTCCGTGGCGAGCCCGGTCCTGCGTCGGCGGTCGCGGGAGGCAGCCGAGCTCCACGCACAGCTGAGAGCACTGGACCGGTACTTGCGTGACTTCGGCCGCTTGCACGAGAAGCCGGCGGCGGCCGCGGTGCTGTGGGAGCGCTACCTGGTGATGGCTGTGGTGTTCGGCATCGCCACCCAGGTGATCGAGCAGATGCGCATCCACGTGCCGCAGGTGGCGAGCGACCCCGAATTCACCTCGGTGTTCTGGTTCACGACGCCCGAGTTCACGCAGTCCGTGGGCGGCGTGTCACGCGCGGTCTCGTCCTTCACCGTCGGGGTGAGCACGGCCGTGGCCGCCGCCGCTCCCCCGATGGTCACGTCCGGCGGCGGCAGCCACCACTCGTCCGGCGGCGGCTTCTCGGGCGGCGGTTTCTCCGGCGGCGGGGGACACGGGGGAGGGGGTGGCGGAGGGGGCGCCGACTAACCCCGACCCGGCTGCGGCCCGGGCAGCGCCAGGTACGCGCCCACGACGGCACGCCAGGCCCGCCAGGCCGCCTCGTGGTCGAAGCCCTCCGGGTCGAGAGCCCGCTGGATGCCCAGGCCCTCGACCACCGCGATGCTGACCGCCGCGAGCGCCTCGAGCTCCTGCTCGGCCAGCTCTCGCGGCGCCGCGCCGAGAAGGTCGGCATCCACGGCGCGGTACGTACGGTACTCCTGCGCGAACCGCGCCCGCACCTCCGGGTCGCGGAGCGCGTGCGGCAGGAGCTCGTAGAGCATCCGGTTGGTCCGCTCGGCCCGGGAGACGCGGCGCTGCCAATCCAGGAAGCGATCGGCCCGCTCGGGTCCGTTCGTGGTCCGGATCTCCTCCACCAGCCCGACTTCGGGATCCTGGAAGAGCGTGTCGACCAGGGCGGCCAGCAACCCCGCCTTGCCGCCGAAGTAGTAGGAGACGAGCGCGCGGTTGGCGCCGGAGACCTGTGCGATGGCCGTCATCGTGAGCTCCGCGTAGCCGCGCTCGGCGAGGATGCTCTGCGCCGCGGCGAGGATCCGGCGGGCGGTCGGCGGCAGGTCGGCAGGATCACGATCGGCAGGCTCGGGCGTCACGCCGTCACGCTATCACGAGCCCGACGTCGCACACCGCTCGCGGCCCGGTCACACCACGACAGGGCAGAAGAGCCCACGACGCGACGGATAGCTCATGATGGTCGTCACTTCGAGTGGCTCCGCCAGCAGCGCCATCGGTGCGCGCCGCGCCCGGTCGACATCGGCGACGAGAAGCTCCGTGTGGGTCGCCGCGCCCCGAGCGCGGACCAGCATCAGCCCGTCGGCCTCGGTGATCGTCGCGCCGTCCGCCGCGGCCTCCTCGCGCTTCACCGCCAGGTAGTCGTCGGTGACGACCGGCGAAGCGGCGGCGGCCCATCGCGCCAGCGCCGCCGCGACGCTGATCGTCTCGCGGACATGCTCGACCCGGAAGCCCACCTCGCCCCAGTACTTCGCCAGCGCGTCTTCGTACAGGCAGAGCACCACCATCTCGGCGCCGTGCCGCTCCAGCACGGCGTCGAGAAGCGATTCGCGTATGCGATAGCCCAGCCCGCGATAGTCGGGGTGTACGTAGTGGCTCTGGAGCAAGAGAGCGCGCAGTGGGGCCGCGCCGGCCGCGCCGGCCGCGCGCCCTCCGCGCGCGAACGCCAGCGCCTCGAAGGCCACGCTCGCGGCGACCGTCTCACCGACCTTCCAGCCGTAGTACCAGCCGGAGCGGGCCGACGTGGCGACCCAGGCGCGGGCGCCGGCGGGCGTCAGCCCGAAGCACGCGCACAACTGCTCCTCGATCTGCTCGCGCTCCGCCGGCGTGAGCGACAGCGGCTCGTAGCCGCCGGGCGCCGAGCCGCTCACGGCACGCCTGGGGGTCCGGCCGTGCCGGCCGGCCCCTCCTCCGCTTCGATCTCCTCCACGATCGCCTTGCTCCCCGGGAGCAGCTCGACGATGAACACGCCGGCGAGCATCATCGACCCGCCGACCAGCAGGCGCCAGGTCACGGAGTCCATGCCGGCGATAATGCCGGCGATCGCCGCGAACACGCTCTCGAACCCGAGCAGGATGGCCGCGTGCGTCGAGGTCGTGTACCGCTGCGCCCAGCTCTGGATGAAGAACGCGTAGATCGTGCCGCTCAGGGCCGTCCATACCACGACCGCCCAGACCTGCCAGGGGAGGTCGAACGTGATCTGTACGACGAACGGCGTGACGATCACAAGCGCCAGCGTCGACACGGCCATCTGCGTGAACGCCAGTGTCGTGGGCCTCACCTTGGGGGCGAAGAAACCGGTAGTCATGATGTGGAGCGCATAGAACAGGGTGCCCAGCAGGGTGATGGCGTCGCCCCAGCGGATCGAGAAGTCACCCTGCAGGCTGAGCGCGCCGAGGCCGACCGTGGCGATGACCGCGCCGATGATCTGCCAGCGGCCGGGCGAGCGGCGTGCGACGAACCAGTAGAGGAAGGGGACCATGGCGACGCTCATCCCGGTGATGAAGCCGCTCACGCCGGGAGAGGTGCGCTGCAGGCCGATCGTCTGCAGGATGAGGGCGGTCAGATAGAAGGCGCCCAGCAGACCGCCCCTGGCCCAGTCGCCGCGCGACGAGCCGAGCCAGCTCCTGGGCTGCACGACGGCGAAGATGCCCGTGGCGACCACGTAGCGGAGCACGAGGTACAGCATGGTGCCGGCCACGATGCTGCCGGCGGCAAGCTCGGTGGTGCGTTCGACGACGTCCTTGATGAAGACGAAGTTGCTGCCCCAGAAGATGGCGACGCTGAAGAGCAGCACGTCGGCGACCAGCGCCTTGCGGCGCGAGACCTGCGTGCTGCCGAGGGGCGTCGCCATCGCCGCCATCCTATCGGACGCGGGCGGGGACGCGGGCGGGCCCGAAGGGCCTCGCCGCCGCGGTGGAGCTACGGCGTCGGCTCGGTGATGAGCGCCGTGATGGAGACGAGCGGCTGTGCCGGAAGGCCGTCCTCGCGGAAGACCGGCCAGGTGGCGCCGCCGTCGGACGTGGCGAGTAGCGCCTTGAATTGGGTCGTCGCCAGCACGTGCGCCTCGTCCGCGGCGGCGATGGCCTGTGGCACCCCGCCCGCGACCTCCCGCAACTCCCAGGTCTTGCCGGCGTCGGTCGTCGAGAGCACGCCGGCGTCACACGTCACCCAGAGGCGCGATCCGCCGGCGCAGGCGATCTGCCGCGTCTGCAGGACGCCTGGCTCGGGCGCCGGCACGTCGATGGGCAGCCGGCGCCAGGTCGCGCCGCCGTTGCCGGTGGCCCAGACGAGCGGCGCGCCGTCCTGGGTCCCCCAGCCGGCGACCCAGGCCTGCCGGGAGTCGCCGGCGGCTACGCTGGTCAGCACGGTCATCGGAAGCTGCTTTCGCAACCTCCACGTGCGGCCGCCGTCGCGCGTGCTCCAGATCCTGTCGAGCGCGACCAGCACGCCGTGGCGGGCATCCGTGAACCCAACATCGGCGAGCAGCGCGTCGCCGAACGACGTCCGCTTCCAGGTCGTGCCACCGTCGGTCGTGCGAAGGACCGCGGAGACACCAGGCTCTCCGGCGGCGCCGACGGCATTGCCCGCCAGCCAGGCGGTGTCTGCATCCACGGCGGCGATCGCCTTGACGTCGAGGCTCACCTTCTCCGCGACGGACCATCCTGCGCCACCGTCCGTGGTCGCCAGGACCGTACCGGCATCGGTGACGAGCCAGCCGGTCCGTGCGTCGATGAAGGCAACATCCACGCCGCGCTGCGGTAGGAAGAACTTCTGACGCTTCCAGCTGGCGCCACCGTCGGAGGTCACGAGGAGGACGCCCGTCTCGCCGGCAGCCCAGGCACGTACACCGGGAGCGGGCGCCGGGGGATCCCCGAAGGGGCGCTCCGGCGCCTCAGTCCCACTGCTGCCGCAGCCGGCGAGGGGCGCGAGTGTGGCGAGCGCGACCGCGAGCCCAAGCGCCGCGAGCAGCCGCGCCGGTCTCACCGTCGCCTCGGAGCCACCAGAAGACGTCCGTCGACGACGAGCAGGAGAGCCGTGGCGGCGCCGGCATCGGAGCCACCGCACCCTCGGACAATGAGGAACACGATCAAGACGACGATCGCGATGAGGATCGCCAGGGCGACTATCCGGCGGCGGCGCAACTGGCGGCGGCGCTGCTCCCTCCGCGCCGCGCGGTCCTGCGGAGAGCGCGACCGCCGGCCGTACTCGTCGCTCATTTCGGCCGCTGCCGGAGGCAGGTACGCGAACTCCGCGCCGCTCGGATCCGTGGGGCGCCCCGTCTCCGTGCGGTCGGGCACTACGAATTCGGGCGGAGGCGACTGCGGTGCGGATACGGGTGGCGCCTGCTCGCCCACCAGTTCCCACGCCGCGTCGGCCGAGAACACCTGCGTCACCGACTCGTCCAGCGGCTCCGGCTCACGCGCCGGTGGCCTCGGCTCCGGTCGTTCCGGCTCCGGTCGCCGCGGGTCCGCAGGCGGCCCGGGCTCGTCCGGAGCGCGCCGCGGCGGCGGAGTGTCCCTCGGGGGGTTGTCGTCCCAGTCCCAGTCCACGCGGCCTCCGACCTCGGTGTGGCCCTGCCCTGCAGGTCAAGAGTACCAGAGGGAATGCATCGCGCCAGAGGGGGAGCGTAGTGAGTCCCGACGCTTCAGTCCGCGCGCGGCAGCACGTCGGCCGGGTTCGGCTCCCCGCCCCGGCCCGGCAGCGTCTCGATGACGAGCACGCCGGCGAGGATCAGCGCCGCGCCGGCGGCGAAGCGCCAGCTCAGCGCGTCGAGGCCGAAGAGGAGGCCGAACGCGGCCGCGAAAAGGCCCTCGAGCCCGAGGATCACCGCGGCGCGCGTCGAGGTCGTCGACTTCTGTGCCCACGCCTGGACCATGAACCCGAAGACGGTGCCGGAGAGCGCCGTCCAGACGATCGCCGCCCACGCCTGCCAGCCGAAGTCCCAGGTGATGTGTTCCACGAACGGCGTGACGATGACGAAAAGGACGCCCGCTGCGACGATCTGCGTCAGCGCCAGCACGGCCGGCTTGGTGCGCGGCGCGAAGAAGCCGGTGGCGGCGATCTGCGCCGCGAACCCGAGCGCGCCGACGAGGGTGAGGAGATCGCCCTTCGACATGCCGAGGCCACCGCGGAAGGTCAAGAGGCCGAGGCCGATGGTGGCGATGACCGCGCCGCCGACCTGCGCCCATCCCGGCGAGCGGCGCGTCACGATCCAGTAGAGGAACGGCACCATCACGATGTAGAGGCTGGTGATGAAGCCGCTCTTGCCGGGCGTCGTCCACTGCAGGCCGATGGTCTGGGTGACGAAGGCGAGGAAGAGGAAGGAGCCGAGCACGGCGCCGTACAGCCAGTCGCGGCGCGTGGTCTGCCGGGCGGTGCGCGGCATGACGGCGGCGAGCAGGATCGCCGCCAGGACGTGTCGCCACAGCAGGTAGGTCATGGGGCCGGTGTCGGCGATCGCGTCCTTGATGACGACGAAGTTGAGGCCCCAGACGATGGCGACGCTGAGGAGCGCCGCGTCGGCGAGCAGGGCGCGGCGCCGGTCGCGGACGGGCGGCGGCGCATGCGCCGCGACGTCGTCGCGCTGTCCCTCCACGGTGACCCTCCTTCGCTCCGCGCCCAGCCTACCAGCGAAGGAGCGGCCGGCCGGCCGTGCCTCCCGGCCGGTCAGCCGCGCGGCGGCAGCTGCTCGCGGATGCGCAGCGCGGCGGCCTCGGCGTTCTCGGCGCAGGTCTCCACGTAGCGGGTGCCGAGGTAGTCGCCGACGAGGTGGAGCCTGCCGAGCGGCCGCGTGAGCGGAGCCTGCAGGCGGCCGCGCCCCACGTGGGCGAACGGGATGCCGCGCGGCCAGCGCTGGATCACCACGTCCTCGATGCGCCGCGTCGCCTCCGGGAACACCGCGCACAGGTCGTCGCGGAACCGCCGGGCGATCGTCTCGTCGTCCTCCTGCAGCAGCTGTGCGCCGAGATCGGCCGCGGCGTACACCATCACCGAGCTCTGCGCCGGGCGCGGCGCGCCGGGCTGCAACTGCACATTGCCGATGTTGTAGGCCATGCCGAACGAGCGGCCCGGCGTCGCGACCGCATACAGCCCGTCCCAGGGCAACGGCGCCTTGCCCTCCACGAGGAAGGCGCCGACGGCGTACTGTCCGTAGTGGATCTCGCGCAGCGCCGCCGCGGTCTCGCCGGGCAGGCCCGGCGCCAAGGCGGCGGCCACCGGCGCCGGCACGGCGAGCACAGCGGCGGCGGCGGTCACGACGTGCTCGCCGCCGCCGTCCTCGTACCGCACGCGCACCCCGTCGCCGGACTCCTCGACGAGCGTCGCGCGAGCGTCGCAGCGGATGTCCGGCGTCATGCCGGCGAGGCGCTCGATCATGGTCGACGGGCCGCCGATGATGCCGCGCGAGAGCCCGGACGAGCGGTCCCACACCAGGTGGAAGTAGCCGACGCCGTAGCCGGCGGCGAGCTCTTCCGGCTCGCCGCTCGAGCGCGTGAGCGTGCAGCGGAACATCGCGTCCACGTCCGGCGGCAGCGGGCCGATGCGCTGGCTGAAGGACTCGTCGTCCATGAAGTTGACGACCCGGTCCTGCCGCTCCGCCGCGGACTCGCCGGACCTCGGCCGGATCATCCGGTCGTAGCGGACGACGTCGTAGCGCAGCTTGAGGCCGGCGCGGATCAGCGCGGCGCGGGAGCGCGCCGGCAGCGGCAGCCGGAAGGGGTAGGTCTCCACGGCGCTGGTGACGATGCGACCGGCGTACGCGAGCGCGGCGAGCTGTCCCGGCAGCGGCAGGGCGGTCACGCCCAGGCCACGCAGCAGACGGTCGGTGGCCGTGCCGTCGCCGCCGTACACGTGGGCGCCGAAGTTGAGCCACGTGTCGCCGCGGGGCTCGGAGCGGATGCGGCCGCCGACCCGCTCGGTCTCCTCGAGCACGAGCACGTTCCGGTCGCGCAGGTGCCAAGCGGTCGCGAGGCCGGAGACACCGGCGCCGACCACGACGACGTCGTGGTGCTCGCCGGTTCCGCCGGCCGGCTTCGCCGCGCCGGCCGGTTCCGCTACGTCGGCCGCCACCGTCACACCTCCTCGAGGAAGAAGCCATCGACCTCGGCGGCTTCCCATTCATCGAACGGGTCGTCCGCCACGGCGGCGCGCATGGCGTCCACGCCGACGCGCCACGACTCCTCGTCCTCCCAGCGCGCCATGCCGATGAGGCGGCCGGTGTGCCGGTCGCGCAACGTCTTCGCGTCGATGAACCCCGGCTGACCCTCGCCTGCGGCGGCGTAGCGGTGCATGGAGTCGATGAGGTCCTGCTCCTTGCCGGGCTTCGGCGTGTGGACGGACAGGTGGACGATCATGACGTCACGCCACACCAGCGCATCACGGCGAGCGCGATGGCGGCGCTGAAGTCGACGAGCCCACCGACGCTGACGCGCTCGTTGACGGCGTGCGCCGTGTCGATGCCGTCCGGGCCGAAGCTGAAGGTCGGCGTGCCGGCTCGCGTGAACGTGGCGGCGTCGTGCCAGCTGTTCAGGCCGGCCGGCTCGCCGCGGTGGCCGAGCGCGGCGGCGCAGTTCAGCGCGCACGTTACCAGCGGATGGTCGGCCGGCATCTCGGCCGGCACGACGTCGTCCGACCAGGCGAACTGGAGCGGGTGCTCCGCGAACCACGGGTCACCCGCGACCGCCTTGTTCAGGCGGTCGATCACCTCGGCCTCGACCGCCTTGCCCGTCCCCTCCGCGTCCACGTGCCGCGGCAGGTACATGATGTCGGCGGTCACCGCGCAGGATGCCGGGATCGTCACCATCCAGGTGCCGCCGTGGACGATCGTCGGGACGATGTCGCCCGGCGCGAGCAGCGGGTGGACGTGGTCTGGGCGCGCCTTCCATTCCTCACGCAGCGCGCCCATCCCGTTGATCACGGCGACGAGCTTTTCGATCGCGTTGACCGCGCCGCCGTCGCGCCAGTCCGGCTGCGGCATCTCGGCGTGGCCGGCGCGGCCGGCGACGGTGATCGTCGGCGTCACAGTCCCGCGGCAGCTGACCCAGGCGTCGAAGTCCGTCGCCTCGGCGGCGATGCCGGCGTCAGCCGTGACGCCGTGCGCCACGGCCGCCCTGCCGCCGGCGCCCGAAGACTCCTCGTCGGTGACGGTGCAGAAGATGACGTCGCCGGCGAGACGAACGCCCTGGCGGTGCAACGCCTCCAGGGCGATGACCAGGCCGGCGACCCCGCCCTTCATGTCGTTGGCGCCGCGGCCGAAGAGGTAGCCGTCGCGCTCAGTGAGGACGAACGGATCGCTGAGCCACTGCTCGCGCGGCTGCACGTCGACGGCGTCGATGTGACCGTTGAGCAGGATGCTGCGGCCGCCGCCGGAGCCGGGGAGGCCGGCGGCGAGCTGGGGCCGGCCCACGAAGTCGAGGCCGGCCGGCACGAACCGGTCGCCGGCGCCGGTCGGTTCCGGCTCCCACACGTCCGCCTCCGCGCCCAGCGCCTCCAGTCGTGCGGCCAGCAGCCGCTGGAGCCTCTCCTCGTCGCGCGCGGGGTCGCCGGGCAGCCGCGCGGTTGTGTCGCACGCGACGAGCTCGGCGGTGAGGCCGATCAGCTCGTCCTTCGCGTCGCGCACCGCCTGGACGACGCGCTCCTCGAGCGCCGACTGCAATTCCACCGATGACCTCCTCCGACGACGGACAGTGCGGCGCTGTAGGCATACAATCGCAGCGCCGAAGCGACGTCGCGATTGTATGTCGTCGCAGACCATCAGGAGGGGGCATGGGCGACCTGAGCGACACGAGGATCCGCGTCATCAAGGCCGATGAGGTGATCTGGGAAGAGGCGATGACCAATCCCGAGGAGACCGACCCGCCGGGCAAGGAGTGCACGGCGGCGATGTCCGCCGACGACAAGTTCAGCTTCGGCCTCTGGAAGCGCGACGTGCAACAGCGGCACTTCGAGCGCCCGTATCACGAGGTCGCCTACATCATCGAGGGCGAGGTCGAGGTCACGGACGACGACGGTGAGGTGCACGTCGCCGGACCGGGCGACATCCTCATCACCCCCAAGGGCAGCACGGGCTACTGGAAGAACCTCACGCCGGTGAAGAAGGTGTGGGGGATCTACGAAGAGGTCGACGCCAGCCTCAACGCCTACATCGGCCCCGGCGGGTTCTGACCGAGACGGCCGGCGAGCCGCAGGCGCCCGCCGCGGAGAGCGATGGCCGCCGTGAGCGGATGCGGACCGCCGTCAGCGGACGCGGACGACGAAGCGGTCCATGCCGCGGCCGCCGTCATCGTCCGTCACGCACAGCGTGACGGTGCAGCGGCGGCCGCGTGGACCCGCGAAGCGATGTGACAGCCTGAACGTCTTGCCGGCGCGGAGGCGCAGCGCCTGCCGCGCCGTTCCTTCGCCGTAGCTGACCCATCCCTTCCAGGTGTCCGCGCCGGGATCGCGGAACGAGCAGGTCCGCGCGAAGCGCGTGCCGGCGCGGACCTTCGCGTCCCGGCCGCCGGCGACCACGGGCGCGACGTTGCGCACGGTGACGGCCACCGTCGCCGTGGCGGTGCGTGCCAGCTCGTTCGTCACGGAGACGTCGACGGAGCGGCGCCCGTCGTCGGGCCACAGGCGACTGAGAGCGAAGGCTCCGCTCTGCCCCTCGCCGCCCGCCGTGAGCGCCAGCGGCTCGTCACCGGCGCCGGCGGCGTAGTCCACCGTCGCCGTCCAGAGCGCGCCGGCCCCGTCGAGGAACCCGCCGGCGCGCGTCCAACGCACGCCCTCGCGCGCCGTCGCGGTCGCCGGCAGACTGACGTAGAAGGCAGACGGCAGCAGCGCGCGCGAGTCGACCACTTCGAAGTCGCCGCCGGTCACGCCCACCAGCGCGTGAAGCGCTTCGTCGTCCCAGCGCGCGTCCGGCGCGCCGCCCACGTACCAGTCGGCGCCGTTGTCGGCGACCATCATCCCGTACCTCTTGAGACCCTTGAGGATCGTCTGGACCACTGGCGGGAAGCCGCTCACGTCGAAGTCGGCGCGCAGCCGCACGCGCAGCCCCATCGGCGGCAGATCGGCGTCCCCGGAGTCGCTGGCGAAGTGCGTCGCCGGGTAGACGTAGGCGCGCTGCGTATCCGCCACGGTGAAGCGCAGCGCATGGTCGAGCACGCCCTCGCCAACGACCTCGTCGTACCGCGCGAGACCAGGCAGGATCGGCAAGCCGGCCGCGTCCGCGGAGGTCCAGCCATCCGGCCTCAGGGCATTGGTCGTGAGGTCGAACACGGCCCCGGAGTCGGCGTTCCAGGAACCGTCGGCTTGCCGGTACGCATGGTAGAGCTCGTAGAGCATCTGATGGTCGGCGTCGAGCACGAGGACGTGGCGGTCGCCGTCCTCGTACGGGCCGCCCGTCCCCTCGACCGGGGCGTTGGACGGCACGGGGTACGGACCCGGATCGCTCTCGGAGCCGTAGGCGGTGAAGTGGATCGGCACCTTGGGCTGCGTCCCGGGGACGACGATGTAGGGGATGCCAATGCGCGCGCCTTCCCAGACAGTGCCGAAGTCGGGGTGCAGGCCCGTCTCGGGGCTCATGCGCTCGATGTAGTCCGCCGAGTCCGGGTCCAGCGGCAGCGAGTCGACCGGCGTGTTCCAGGGATTGTCGGCCGGCAGGAGGAGGAACGGGATGGCGGCGCCGTCGCCGTACGCGGCCGCGCGCGCGGACCCGGCGAGGATGAGCGCGAGCAGGAGGGCCGCCGCGAGCACACAGGCGAGCGCGGCGGCCCTCACGGCGGGCGGAAGAGCATGCGGCGACTGACGGCGAGCGACCTCCATACCGTCAGTATCGGCGATGCGCCGTGCCGGGTGAGCGACAGGCGTCGCCCGGCCCGGCCACGCTGCGGGTAGTATCGACTCATGGCCCCTCCGAGCGACCAGACCGCTGCGTCCCCGCCGAAGCGCAGCTGGCTCGCTCGCCTGCGCACGCTCGACCCGAACGTGCGCAGGCTCGGCTTCGTCAGCCTGCTCGCCGACCTCAGTTCCGAGATCGCCTACCCGCTGTTCCCGATCTTCGTGACGACGGTGCTTGGCGTACCGGTCGCGCTGCTCGGCCTGATCGAGGGCATCGCCGAGGCGACGGCGAGCATTACCAAGTACCCCTTCGGACAAGCAGCCGACTACACCGGCCGCCGCAAACCCTTCGTGCTCGGCGGCTACACCCTCGGCGCGCTCGGCAAGCTCCTCATCGCCCTCGCGCCCGGATGGGGAGTGGCCCTCGCCGGCCGCTTCACCGACCGCTTCGGCAAAGGCATGCGGACGGCGCCGCGCGACGATCTCATCGCGGCGAACACGCAGCCCGGCCAGCAGGGCCTCGCGTTCGGCCTGCACCGCACCATGGACACGATGGGCGCGGTGCTGGGTCCGCTCGTTGCGCTGGCGCTCGTGGAGGCGCACGTCTCGCTGCGCTGGATCTTTGCCATCGCCGTGGTCCCGGGACTGCTCAGCGTCGTCGCCATCGTCTTCCTCGTGAAGGAGCACCGGGAGGCCCCGCAGCGGCGGGCCTTCAGGCTCTCGCTGCCCGCCTCGCCCGCCTTCCGCTGGCTCCTCGTCGGGTCGCTGCTCTTCGCCGTCGGCAACTCCAGCGACACCTTCATCCTGCTCAAGGCCAAGGATGTGGGCGTGAGCACGTCGGCCGTGATCCTGCTGTACGTGCTCTACAACGTCGTGTATGCGGCCGGCTCGCTGCCGCTCGGCGGCCTGAGCGACCGGGTCGGCCAGTACCCGCTCGTCATCGCCGGCTACATCGTGTTCGCGGCGGTGTACGCGGGCTTCGCCGCCGCCGGGTCCGGCTGGACGCTCGCGGTCCTCTTCGCGGCCTACGGCCTCTACATCGCCGCGACCGAGGGCACCAGCAAGGCGCTGATCGGGCGAGCTATCCCGACGGGGGAACGCGCCTCCGCTCTCGGCCTCTACTACACCGCGACCGGCCTCGCGGCGTTCGCCGCCAGCACCGCCGGCGGCCTGCTGTGGAGCGCCTGGGGGGCGTGGGCCACGTTCGCCTTCGGCGCCGTGGCGGCCCTCGCCGCAGCCGCTCTCATGCTCGCCGGCCACGGGCGCGTCCGGCGCGCCCTCGCGTCGGACGCCGCCGCGCGCGCCGCCTGATCGCCGCCGCGCCGGACCCGTGCCGCCGCCGTACGGCGATTGCCCTGTCCCAGCGGCCGCGGAGCCGGTACGATGCCCCAGACGACGGCCGATCATCTCTGGAGGGGGATATGGCGCGGAGCTGCCCGGCCTGCGGGCGCGCAAACGACGACGACGCGAGCTTCTGCCAGGGCTGCGGAGCCACGCTCGCCGGACCCGCCGCTCAAGCCGGCGTCACCACTCCGGCCGTGTTCGCTACTCCGGCGCCGGACGCTGCAGCCGCGCCCGGACCGCCTCCGCCGCCCGGACCGCCTCCGCCGCCGACGGACCCGGCTACCGGGGGGCCGCCGCGCCGGGGCAAGCCGGCGCCCAAGTGGCTCGTGACGCTCATCGCCGTGGCGGCGATCGCGCTGGCAGCCGTCCTCATCTTCGTCCTCTTTCCGCGCGGTGGCGGCGGAGACGAAGGGCCGGCCGCGCCGACGCCTTCGGCCGGCGGCGCCGTCGGCGTCTCGCCGTTGCCCCGTCTCGGCCAGTATCTCGCCGGCGCCGTGGGCCCCCGGGCCGACAGGCTCGCCATGATCACGAGCGACGGGACCGTCGAGCCGATCACGCGCTTCAGCGGCGAGCAGATCTGGCAGATCGCCTACTCGCCGGACGGCAAGTGGCTGGCCTGCGTCGCCGGGACGT
This sequence comes from uncultured Thermoleophilia bacterium, assembly GCA_903927755.1. GTDB lineage: Bacteria > Actinomycetota > Thermoleophilia > UBA2241 > UBA2241 > CAIXSE01. The sequence goes on from CAIYOD010000065.1 coordinate 40,643, forward strand.
ACAAGCGAAGCGAGGTGTGGCTCTTCTCCGTGACGAGCGGCGACGCACGGCAGGCGACGGCCGAGACGCCCGGCATCGTCGCCGTCGACAGCGTCGCGTGGCTTTCGGAGGGCCGGCTTCTCGTCGCCGGCTACACGGAGACGCCCAAGGCCACCGGCCAGAACGCCGACCTCCTCGTGTACGACGTCGGCGCCCGGAGCTTCTCACCCTTGGTCGACGCCGGTGGCCTTTCTCTGCGCGGCGTCTCGGTGAGCGCTTCCCATGACGGGGACAGGGTCGTCTTCGTCACCTACACGGACCGCAAGACGGACAAGTACGGCATGGCCTCCGCGAAGGAGCGCCTCGAACTGCTCGACGTCGCTTCGGGCGAGGTGATCCGGCTCGGTGAGAACGAGGCGTTCTTCGAGGTCAATGCGCGCGCCTTCGACGAGCCCCTGATCTCACCGAACGGAGAGGCGATCATCTATCGCCGCGCCGGCAGCGACGTGGGCACGAGCTACACGGTCATCGCCGCCGACGGCACGACGCTGATGCCGGCCCGCGAGACCCAGCTCCCGGCCGGCTACGCCTGGGATCCGGGCGGCACGAAGGTCGTCTTCACGGGTCACTCGCTCAAGCCGGCCGCCGGCGAGAGTGGGATCGGGCCGGCGATCTTCTGGGTCTTCGATACCGTGGCCGGCTCCACGACGGTGGTGGCACGCTACAAGGACACCATGGTCCAGGACCTCGCGTGGTCGCCCGACGGCAAGTCCATCGCCTGGGCGGAGTACGAGCAGCAGAAGTACCAGACGGGCACCGTCTATCTGCTGCCCGCGAGCGGGGGCGATTCGACGCCGCTCGTCGAGGAGGCTCTCTCGCCCGTGTGGGCGCCGGCCGCCGCCGGCTCGCTGCAGACGTCGCCGAGCCCTTGAGTCGCGGCCGCGGGTCATCCCGTCCGGCCGCGTGCCCACGCCGCCGTCCGCAAACCGGACCAGAGTTGCCCGATTTCGCTTGTGCCTTTACACTCAAGCAGCACGGTTTATACTCAGCCCTCCAGCACGATGGCGTGCGGCGGACGGCCCCGAAGGCCGCCCGACCTCGCGAGAAGGACCGATCACTGCGATGACGAGCAGCACTCCCCACCTCGCCACCGAGATCGAGGCCGAAACCGGCATCAATCCCGCGACGTGCTATCAGTGCGGCAAGTGCTCCGCGGGATGCCCCATGGCCTCGGAATCCGATCTTCGCCCCCACCAGGTGATGCGCCTTGTCATGTACGGCTCGCGTGAGCGGGCCCTCCAGGACGAGACCATCTGGCTCTGCCTCACCTGCGAAACCTGCAGCGCCCGCTGCCCCAACGGCTGCGACCCGGCGCGCGTCATCGACGCCCTCCGCGAGCTCGCTCGGGAGTCGGGCCAGGCGAACATGCCCAGGAACATCGGCGCCTTCCACAAGGCGTTCCTCGAGCAGATCCGCACCAACGGGCGCTTGCACGAGATGGGCCTCGTCATGGACTACAAGCTCAAGACGGGCGACCTCATGAAGGACGTCACCAACGCCCCAGGCATGTTCGCGCGCGGCAAGCTGAATCTCCGCGCCGACAGGATCGACGGCGTCAACGAGATCAAGCGCATCTTCGAGCAGTGCGGGGTGACCCCGTGACGACGCTCACCGACGAAGTCGCAGCGCCGGCTGAGGACGCCGCGGCGGCGAAGGCGGCTCGCGGCCTCGCCTACTACCCGGGCTGCTCGCTGCACGGCACATCCCCCGAGTTCGACGAGAGTCTGCGCGCCGTGGTCGAGGCGCTGGGCATCCCAGTCGCCGAGATCCCGGACTGGAACTGCTGCGGCGCGAGCAGCGGCCACACCACCGATCACCTGCTCGGCGTGGCGCTCCCGGCGCGCAACCTGGCCCTGGCCGAGGCGCAGGGCTTCGACCGCGTGCTGGCCCCCTGCGCCGCCTGCTACAACCGTCTCGCGTCGGCGCGCATCGCCGTCGCGGAAGAAGACGGTCTCGCCGAACGCATGCCCGAGATCCTCGGCCGCCCGTTCGCGAACACGGTCGAGGTGTTCAACGCCGTGCAGTTGCTGCACGAGTACGGCCCGCTCATCGAGGAGAAGGTGGCGGCGTCGCTGGCGGAGCCGAATCCGCTTCACGGCGTCAAGCTCGCGGCGTACTACGGCTGCCTGCTCGTCCGCCCGCCCGAGTTGAGCCGTGACGACGATCCCGAGCAGCCGATGCAGATGGACGACATCATCAATGCCTGCGGCGCCGACGACGTCGAGTGGAATATGAAGGTCGAGTGCTGCGGCGGCGCTTTCAGCGTGAGCCGCACCAAGTCCGTCGTGCGGCTCGGCCGCTCTATCGTCGAGGACGCGCGGCGCAACGGCGCCGAGGCGATCGTCGTGGCCTGCCCGCTCTGCCACAGCAACCTCGACCTGCGTCAGAAGGCCATGACCGAGCGCGGCGAGCAGCCGCTGCCCATCCTGTTCATCACGCAGGTGGTGGGCCTCGCCCTCGGCCTGCCGGCCGAGACCCTCGGCCTCGGCCGCCACTTCGTCGCCACCGAGCCGCTCATCAAGGACCTCGTCGCCCGCGCCGAGGTGCGCGTCGCGGAGGAGAAGCGCCTGCAGGCGGAGGCGGAGGCCAAGGCCGCCGCCCGCGCCGCCAAGCGCGCCGAGGCCGAGAAGGCCAAGGCGGCGGAAGGCGGCGGCGATGCCGCTCCGGCCGTCCCCAAAGCCGAGGCCACGCCGGCCGACGACGCGCCGGAAGCGGGAGGTGACGCATGAGCCGCATCGGCGTCTTCGTCTGCCACTGCGGCGAGAACATCGCCCGCACCGTCGACTGCGCCAAGGTCGCCGAGACGCTCAAGGACCATCCGGGCGTCGCCGTCGCCGAGGACTACAAGTACATGTGCTCGGACCCGGGCCAGGCCCTGGTCAAGAAGGCGATCGAGGAGAACAACCTCACCGGCGTCGTCATCGCCGCCTGCTCGCCGCACATGCACGAGAAGACCTTCCGCCGCGCCGCCGACCAGGCCGGCCTCAACAAGTTCATGTGCGAGATGGCCAACATCCGCGAGCACTGCTCCTGGATCCACGAGGACAAGGATGAGGCGACCGCCAAGGCCATCGACATCGGCCGCACGATCATCGAGAAGGTCAAGCACAACCGGCCGCTCGAGACCATCAAAATCCCTGTCACCAAGCGCGCCATGGTCATCGGCGGCGGGATCGCCGGCATCCAGGCGGCGCTCGACATCGCCGACGGCGGGCACGAGGTCATCCTCGTCGAGAAGGAAGCCTCCATCGGCGGCCACATGAGCCAGTTGAGCGAGACGTTCCCCACGCTCGACTGCTCGCAGTGCATCCTCACCCCGCGCATGGTCGAGGCGTTCCAGCACCCCAACATCAAGCTCCACACGTGGAGCGAGGTGGAGAAGGTCGACGGCTACATCGGCAACTTCGAGGTCACGGTGCGCAAGAAGGCGCGCAGCGTGGACCAGGACCTCTGCAACGGCTGTGGCGACTGCTTCGGCGTCTGTCCCTCCAAGAAGATCCCGAGTGAGTTCGAGGCCGGCCTCGGCAACCGGACGGCCATCTACGTGCCGTTCCCGCAGGCGGTGCCCAACCAGCCGGTGCTCGACCGCGTGAACTGCACGCTCTTCAAGGGCCGCCGCAAGGGCCTCGCCAAAGACGCTTGCGGCAAGTGCAAGGAGGCGTGCCTGAAGGGCGCGATCGACTACGACACCGAGGACACCTTCGTGACCGAGGAGGTCGGAGCGATCGTGATCGCGACCGGCTTCAAGCTCTACGACATCGGCAAGGACCAGCCGGATGGCCTCAAGGGCTACGGCGAGTACGGCTACGGCGAAGTGCCGGACGTGATCGACGGCCTGCAGTTCGAACGCCTGGCGTCGGCCAGCGGGCCGACCGCGGGCGCCATCCTCCGGCCATCCGACGGCAAGGAGCCCAAGACGGTGGTCTTCGTCCATTGCGTCGGCTCCCGCGACCCCGAGAAGGGCATGAGCTACTGCAGCAAGATCTGCTGCATGTACAACGCCAAGCACGCGATGCTCTACAAGCACAAGGTGCACGATGGTCGCGCCGTCGCGTTCTACATGGACATCCGCGCCGCCGGCAAGGGCTACGACGAGTTCAGCCGGCGCGCCATCGAAGAGGACCACGCGGAGTACATCCGCGGCCGCGTCAGCCGCATCTTCCGCGACGGCGACAAGGTCAAGGTGTGGGGCTTCGACACGCTGAGCGGCGAGCAGGTCGTCATCGACGCCGACATGGTTGTGCTGGCCACGGCCATCCGCCCCAACGACGGCGTCAAGGAGCTGGCCCAGAAGCTCAGCGTGAGCGTCGACGCCGACGGGTTCATCAACGAGGCGCACCCCAAGCTGCGCCCCGTCGAGACCAACACGGCCGGCGTGTTCGTCGCCGGCGCCTGCCAGTCGCCGCGCGACATCCCGGACGCGGTCGCCATGGCGAGCGCCACGAGCGCCAAGGTGCTCGGCCTCTTCAGCTCCGACGAGCTGGAGCGCGAGCCGGCCGTGGCGATCGTCAACGAGCAGACCTGCATCGGTTGCATGCGTTGCGAGCTGGTGTGCCCTTACGGGGCCATCGAGCAGCGCGAGGTCTGCACCGTCGACGGCCACGTCTGCGGCCACACCGCCTACGTGAACCCGGGCGTCTGCCAGGGCTGCGGCACCTGCCAGGCCGTGTGCCTCAGCAAGAGCGTCGAGCTCCAGACGTTCACCGACGAGCAGATCTTCAGTGAGATCAACGCGCTCTGCGCGTGGGAGTGACATGACCGCCGACTTCGAGCCGCGCATCACCGCCTTCGTCTGCAACTGGTGCACCTACACCGGCGCCGACCTGGCCGGCACCAGCCGCCTGCACATGGCCAGCAACGTCCGCATCATCCGCCTGCCCTGCACGGGCCGCATCGACCCGCTGTTCATCATCAAGGCCTTCGAGCGCGGCGCCGACGGCGTCATCGTCAGCGGCTGCCACCCGGCCGACTGCCACTACACTTCGGGCAACTATCACGCCCGGCGCCGCTTCGCCGTGTTCCACGACATCATGGGGTTCGTCGGCGTCGACCCGCGGCGTATGACCTTCAGCTGGGTCTCCGCCAGCGAAGGCGCCAAGTGGAAGGACGTCGTGGACCAGGCCGTGAGCAACGTGCGCGAGCTCGGCCCGTTCGAGGCGTACCGGGCCCTCGCGCCGGAGGCCGTCGAGGCCGAGACGGTGGGCTCCCCCGGCGCGGAGGTGACGCCGTGACCGAGCCCATCTACACCGGCGTCGACGACCTGCGCCGCATCGCCCGCGAACTGCTCGAGGCCGGCGACGTGCGCGTGATCATCGGCTGGGAGCACGCCCGCCGCGGCGCCCGGCCGGTCTTCGTCAGTGACCCGGCCGAGACCGACAAGCTCATCTTCGACACGCGCTGCGTGCACAACCTCGTGACGTACCTCAACCCGCGGCGTGACGCCGTCGCCGAGTTCGGCAAGATCGGCCTCGTCGTCAAGGGCTGCGACGTCAAAGCGGTCGCGGGCCTGCTGCGCGAGGCTCAGCTCACCCGCGACGACGTCGTCCTGATCGGTGTGCGCTGCGGCGGCGTGCTCGAGGAGAACGAACTGCCCGCCGCCCTCGCCCTCACCCCCGAGAACGTGGCGCCGCGCTGCTACGGCTGCGACAACCGCGAGCCGACGCTGACGGACCACCTCGTCGGTGAGCCGCAGCCGGAGCCCCCGCGGCCGGTGATGACCATCGACGAGCGCGTCGCGGTGCTCGACGGCCAGCCCCTCGAGGAGCGCTGGGCGTTCTGGACGGACCAGTTCAGCAAGTGCGTGCGCTGCTACGCCTGCCGCCAGGTCTGCCCGCTGTGCATCTGCGAGCGCTGCATCGTCGAGAAGACGCAGCCGCAGTGGATCGAGTCGTCGTCCCATCCGCGCGGCAACTTCAGCTGGAACATCACCCGCGCCGTCCACCTCGCCGGCCGTTGCGTGGACTGCGGCGAGTGCGAGCGCTTCTGCCCGGTCGGCATCCCGCTCAGCCTGCTCAACCGCAAGCTGCAGCACATCGTGCGCGACCGCTACGAGTACACCGTGAGCGACGACCCCGAGAACGCGGCGCCGATCGGCGACTACCGCCTCGACGACCAGCAGGAGTTCATCAAGTGAGCGACAGGTACTTCATCTCCGACGCGGACCTGCGCGGCCTCGCCGCGGACCTGCTCGGCGCGGGCACGGAAGTGATCGCGCCCGTCGCCACCGACATCTGCCAGTCGCCGTCGGCCATCGCCGCCTCGGCGTGCTCGCTCGACCACTCGCTGGTCGACATCGACTACCGCGCGCTCGGGACGGCCGACCAGCTGGATCTCTCGCGCGGCCTGCCGCAGCTCTCGCTCAAGGGCTACTTCCTTCCCGAGCACGAGGCGCTCTGCCGCTGGAAGCAGAAGGGGACGACCACCGAGGTCATCGAGGTCCCGACCGAGTTCGCGCCGCGCGTCGTGCTGGCCGCCAAGGCCTGTGACGCCGCCGCCCTCGAGGTCGTCGACAAGGTCATGAACTGGGACTACGAGGACGAGCTCTGGAACGGCCGCCGCGCAGCCACCACCATCGTCAACCTCACGTGCCCGATGATCGACGACAGCTGCTTCTGCACCGCCGTCGGCGCGGCGCCGGACGACGTCAAGGGCGCCGATGGCCTGCTCACGCCGGTCGCCGGCGGCTACGTGTACGAGCCGGCGACCGACAAGGGGCGCGCCCTGGCGGAGGCCAACAAGGCGCGCTTCTCCGGCGACGTCGAGGCCGACACGCTCGGCCGCGAGGCCGACGACGAGCGCGCGGCCGCCCGCGAGCGCGTCGCCGCCAATCTCGAGATCGACGCGGCCTCCGTCCGCGACTGGATCGACACGCACTTCGAGGACCCGCTGCTCTCGCAGCTGGCGATCCGCTGCAACGGCTGCGGCGCCTGCACCAGCGTCTGCCCCACCTGCCACTGCTTCGACATCGTCGATGAGCAGGAGGGGGTCGGCCGTGGGACCCGGCGCCGCTGCTGGGACACCTGCCAGGCGCCGACCTTCACGCTGCACGCCAGCGGCCACAACCCGCGCGACGACCAGCACGTGCGCTACCGCCAGCGCATCAACCACAAGTTCGCCATCTACCCGCTGAAGTTCGGCGAGGTGCTCTGCACCGGCTGCGGCCGCTGCACGCGCGTTTGCCATGCCGGCCAGGATCTCGTTGAGATCCTTGAGGCGATCGACATCGCCGCCCGCCGGCCCGGAGACGACGCCGACCCGGCCGCCGACGAACCCGCCGAGGCCGCATCGTGAACATCTATCAGCCACTGCTGACTACGGTCACCGAGGTGGTCGACGAGACCGCCGACACGCGCACGCTGCGCCTGGAGTTCCAGGACGAGGCCGTGCGCGAGGAGTTCGCCTTCAAGGCCGGCCAGTTCGGCGAGTACAGCGTGTTCGGCGCCGGCGAGAGCACGTTCTGCATCGCCAGCTCGCCCACCCGCGAGGGCTACATCGAGTGCAGCTTCAAGGCCATCGGCAAGGTGACGACGGAGCTGCGCGAAGTGAACGTCGGCGACACCGTCGGCTTCCGCGGCCCCTACGGCAACTGGTTCCCGGTCGACGACTGGAAGGGCAAGGACGTCGTCTTCGTGGCCGGCGGCATCGGCCTCGCGCCGGTCCGCTGCGTGATCTGGAACGTCCTCGACCGGCGCGACGAGTTCGGCGACGTGACCATCGTGTACGGCGCCCGCTCGGTCGACGACCTGGTGTACAAGCGCGAACTGGAAGAGTGGGGCTCGCGCGCCGACGTCAAGATGGTCACCACGGTCGACCCCGGCGGCGACACCCCAGACTGGACCGGCGAGGTCGGCTACGTCACGCCGGTCGTCGAGAAGACGGCGCCCAAGGCGGACAACGCCGTCGCCGTGGTCTGCGGCCCGCCCATCGTGGTCAAGCTCACCCTGCCCGTGCTGGAGAAGCTCGGCTTCTCCGACGACGCCGTCTTCACCACGCTCGAGAACCGCATGAAGTGCGGACTCGGAAAGTGCGGCCGCTGCAACATCGGGCCCGTGTACGTCTGCAAGGACGGGCCCGTCTTCACCGCCGCGCAGATGAAGGCGCTCCCGGCGGAGTTCTAGGCCGGCGGCGCTTCGCCGGCCGGCCCCCGCCCGCCGCCGGCGCGCGAGCGAACGCCCGCGAGGAGCGCGGTCACACTCAGGGCCTCAGCCCACCTGTCGAGATACGCCTGGTCCAACAGGTCGCCCTGGAACGCGAAGACGCCCGCAGCGTCGCCGACCTGCTTCTCACTGCCGCCCGACTGCAGCGCCCAGCGCAGCTTCATGAGGATCGTGTCCTCGGGAGTCGAGACGTTCAGCCTCAGTCCCATCGCCTCGACCTCGAGCCGTCGCGCGAAGCGCTCGCGGTCGAACGCCTCGTCCCTGAGCAGCCAGAAGTCGACCTTGTCCCCTGTGGCGGAATCGAGCAGGTTGAACATCGACCGATGGCGCACGGCCTCGGCGACCGCGTCTGCATCGAGGTAGATGCTCGGTCCCGCAAGGGCTCCGACGAGACGACCGACGTCCGCCGGGTGGATGTCCACGACGAGGTCGATATCGTGCGTAGCCCGCGGCTCGCCCTGGAGACTCGAGGCCAGCGAGCCAGACAGCAGGTAGCCGACGCCCGCCTCCTCAAGCGCCTCGACGACACGCTTCAGAAGGCTCTGTTCTGACACCTGCTCAGCTGCTCCAGGTAGATGCGCTGTACCTCGTCCGGCCCCGCGTCCGGGTATCGCTGCCGGATGCCGGCGCGCAGGAGCTCATGCGACAGCTCGCTCAGCTCGAACGCCTTCAGCAGCCGCTGCTCCGGAGTCATGCCACGCAGCGTCTCAAGGTAGAGCTGCCGGTTCGGGCGTTCCTTCAGGTCCATAGCGAGAGGATAGCACCGGCTTCGGCGCGATCCGCCGCGGCACGACGTGCGGGTGTCCTCCGGCGCCCGGCCGGGATGACGTTGGCCGTCACCCCTTGAACTCCCGATCGCATGGCCCACACTGGACCTACCCGCCTCGTCTGGAGGTCCCGTTGTCCCCGCTGTTGGACCAGCTGCGCACGGCGCTCCGCGCCCGCCACTACAGCCGCCGCACCGAGGAGGCCTACAGTCTCTGGGTGCGGCGGTACGTCCGCTTCCACGGCCTGCGCCACCCCAGCGAGATGAACGAGCCCGAGATCAACGCGTTCCTCACGCACCTCGCCGTGGAGGAACATGTCAGCGCCGCAACCCAGACGCAGGCTCTCTCCGCCCTGCTCTTCCTCTACCGTCACGTCCTCGGCCGCAAGATGGGCGAGCTCGGCGACCTGGTCCGGGCCAACCAGCCCCGGCGCCTGCCGGTGGTGCTCACGCGGAGCGAGGTGAAGAGCCTGCTCGCCGAGCTGGGCGGCGACAAATGGCTCATGGCCTCGCTCATGTACGGCTCGGGGCTGCGCCTCATGGAGTGCTTGCGCCTACGCGTCCTCGACCTCGAACCGCAGCGCGCGGAGATCCTGGTGCGCGACGGCAAGGGCGGCAAGGACCGCGTCACCATGCTGCCGCGCTCGCTGACGCCCGCCCTCCAGGCGCAGCTCACCCGCGCCCGGGCGCTCCACCAGCGCGATCTCGACGAGGGCTGGGGCCAGGCGCCGCTCCCCGGGGCGCTCGCGCGCAAGTATCCCGGCGCCCCGGCCGACTGGCGCTGGCAGTGGGTCTTCCCGCAGCAGCGCCGCTGGCGGGACCCCGAGACCGGCGTTGAGGGCCGCCACCACGTCCATGCGACGATCGTCCAGCGCGCCGTCAAAGAGGCCGTCTGCAGCGCCGGCATCGCCAGGCACGCCACCTGCCACACCCTGCGCCACTCGTTCGCGACCCACCTCCTGGAGGACGGCTACGACATCCGCACCATCCAGGAACTGCTCGGCCACAAAGACGTGCGCACGACGATGATCTACGCGCACGTCCTCAACCGCGGCGGCCAGGGCGTGCGCAGCCCGATGGATGGCCTGTGACACCCGCCGCGCCTTGCACAGACTGCCCTTGGCGCCCGTCCAGGCTTACTGCTAAGGTCGTACACAGAAAGGGCAGCTGTGAGTGGCTTCTTACACTCCCTGCCTAATACTTGTTAGCCAGAATCGGGCCGTAGCGAAACGCCAGCTGGAGGGAGCGATGTCGCGAGCGTTGCAGAAGGCGAACGAGCAGTATCACGCCGGCCAGTACAAGAAGGCCGTCGACAGTCTCGTCGAGGTGAGCTTCGCCGGCGACGACGGCGACGCGGAGGCGCGCGCGGTGCTCGCACTGGCGACGCTCCTGCGCGATGCGACCGAGGGTCGCGTGCGCGCCGACTGCGAGGAACAGATCGCCCGCGCCGAGCGTCTCCTGACCCAGGCTGAGCAGATGTCGGCCAAGCAGCGCGTGGACCGCCGCGAGGCCGAGCTGCGCGGCGATCACGTCGCGCTCGCGCGCTGGGCACGGGAGGCGGGCCTCACGTGGCTGCGGATCACCAGCGCCGAGGACCTGGTCGACGCTCCCATGCGCACTGCCATGGCCAGCGAGGGGACCTCCGCCAGCGACCCCGAGCCGTGCGCGCTCGATGCGGTCGAGGCCGAGGGCTGGCGGCTCGAGCACGTGACCTGCCTGTTCCGCCCCACCCGCATCGAGACCTCGCCGCTGCGCGGCGCAGACCTCTTCCTGGGTGGCGACGTGGTCGACGGTGAGGAACGCTACCTGTACTACTTCCGCAGGGTCGATGGGGCATCTGGCTAACAAGCGGATCTTGGTGTCACTCTTCCTCTCGTGGGATTCCTGAGCAGCCTCAGGTAGCCTCGGCTCCGACGGCGGAGTGACCCTAAGCGGATCTGTCGCCCATCTCGGGCTGACCTCAGCTTCTTGCGTCCTCCGCCGC
>CAIYOD010000066.1 GCA_903927755.1 uncultured Thermoleophilia bacterium
CAGGGATTCCAGGTCGACGATTTGGGAGTGTCGGTCAGTACTTCGAAATTTGTTCAGGCGGTGAAAGAGAAAAAACCGGAAATACTCGCGATGAGCGCCCTTCTGACGACAACGATGATCGAGATGAAGGCGACAATCGACGCTTTGAAGAAAGCGGGGCTCCGGGACCAGGTGAAAATTGTTGTGGGAGGAGCTCCGGTGACGCCGGCATTTGCAGCGCAGATCGGGGCGGATGGCAACGCCTATGATGCCCCGGGTGCGGCCAAACTCTGCAAGGAGCTGCTAGGGCGGTAGACGATGGAGATCACTCATGTCCGCTAAATCGGCCGTTCGAAGGGGACCGCGGGTGGTGATCGCTTGTCGCGTGATGGAGCCGGAGCTGAACCAGGCGCTTGCGGAGGGAGGGGAAGAGGTCGAGATCCTCTACATCGATCAGGCCCTCCACCGGACACCAGCCAAACTCCTTGATCAGCTCCAGGAAAAGATCGATGAAGTCGCGCCGGCAGCCTCCCGGATCGTCCTCGGCTACGGCCTCTGCTCCAACTCCGTGCTCGGCCTCAAGACCGAGCACGCGACCCTTGTCGTCCCTCGCGTGGACGACTGCATCGCCATGCTGCTCGGCTCCAACGAGGCCTTCTCCGCCGAGTCCGAGAAGGAGCGCGGCAGCTACTACGTCGCCAAGGCGTATCTGGAAGAATGCGACACGATCATGAGCGAGCACGACAAACTGGTGGAGAAGCGCGGCCGTGAGCGGGCCGAAAGGATGATGCGCCTGCTCCTCAAGCACTACACGCGCGTCGTGCTCGTCGACACCGGGCGCTACGACCTCGAGCCGTACCGGGCCCGCATCGCCGAGTTCGCCGACACCTTCGACCTGGCCGTGGAGGAGATCCCCGGCACGACGCGGATCCTGGATGCGCTCGTGGCGGAGGTGTGGGGCGACGACTTCGTCGTCGCCCCTCCCGGCCACGAGCTCACCCTCCGAGACTTCCGGCCCGAGCTGTTCGGCGGCGGCAGCGACGCCGCATCCGCCGCCCCACCCCCCGCCACGCCGGACGGCGACCAGCCGGCGTGAACGTCCTCTGCATCGCCGGCTTCCTCGGCTCGGGCAAGACGACCGTGCTCCTCGAGGTCGCGCGGGCGATGACCGAGGAGGGCCTGAAGCTCGCCGTCATCGAGAACGAGATCGGTGAGGTGGGCATCGACGGCGGCTACGTGCGCGAGCAGGGCCTCCCAGTGCAGGAGCTCTTCGGCGGCTGCATCTGCTGCACGCTGCAGTCCGGCCTGGTCGAGACGCTGCTCGCGGTCGAGAGCGCGTACGAGCCCGACTGGGTGATCATCGAGCCCACGGGGCTGGCAGCGCCGGGTGACATCCTGGGCCTGGTGGTCGACCACTGCCCGAGCGTCGACACGATCCGCGTGCTCACCCTCGTCGACGCTCCCCGCTGGGAGATGCTGCTCGAGGTGGTGGAGCCACTGGTGACCGCCCAGCTCGCGGCCGCCGATGTCGTCGCCGTCAACAAGGTGGACGAGGTCGACGACGAGACGCTGGCGGCGGTCACGGAGAGCGTCCGCTCGCTCGCCGGGAAGGCGACGGTCCTCGCTGTCTCGGCCGGCACCGGGGCCGGCATGAAGCGCCTGCTGGGGGCCGTGGTCTGATGGACGAGCCCGGCGCCCCTGCTCACGACGGTCACGACCACCTTCGGCACCTCCCCGACAGCGCCGCGCCGGCCGTGTTTGCTGCGCAAGCCGACGTCCTGTTCGACCCGCCCGCGCACGCCGATCAGCTGGAGCTGGCGGTCACGCGCTTCTTCGCGGCGTTGTCGGGCGGTCTGGCCGACGCGGGCTGCACCCTGGTCGGCCACATCAAGGGCACGCTGACGGCACCCGGACACGGCGACCTCGCGTTTCACGCGACGGCCCTGGCGATCGCGCCGGCCCTCACGGGCGGGGTCGCCGGCCACATCACCGATGCCGTGCTCACCGTCAACGTGATCGTCTTCGGCGTGGACGAAGAGGCGCTCCCCACTCTCGTGACGAGCGCCTGGTCCCGGGCTGCCGGCGCCGACACCGCCTGGCGACGCGCTGGTGCCCTCTGAGCGATCCAGGCGACCTTCCCGAGGATTCGAATCGAGGAGCGCGGCTACGTCCCTGCCTCAGCGAAACCCCGGATGCTCGGCGAAGAAGTGCCGGACCCGCTCGTGGGCGTTGGCCCTGATGTCGAAGAAGTAGAGCGGGTAGTCGAAGGTGTGGTACACCCCCATCGGGAAGCCGCCCGGGGTGTAGTACGGCGGGTCCTCGCGGTTGACGGTAGTGCAGATCACGACGCCCTTCTTCGCGTCGACGCGAGCGTCGGCGAGACCCATCACCCGCTTGATCTTCCCGTCCTCGTCCAGCACCGGAGTACCGCCGGTCGTGAGGTCCAGCTCGATGGAGCCGAGGTTCTGCCCGGCGCTGGCCGGCGCCGTCTTCCTCGTCCAGGTGATCGGGTTGACGGCGATGCCGCCCGGAAGCGTCACGGGGTTCTTCGCGGCGATCGTCGGCGCTTCGGTGTTCCAGGAGATGATGGTCCCGGTGTCGTTCGCGGACTTGGTGAACCGGAGGTGCGGGTTCTTCGCCAGGTAGCCGGGAGTGATGGACTGGCCGACGACGTACGCGGCGACCATCCGCTTGTAGATGCGCGGGTGATCCTTCATGTAGTCCGAGAGCAGGTAGCGAAGCACCGCCGAGCCCTGGGAGTGCGCCGCGAGGATGTAGGGCCGGTTGCGATTGTAGTGCGTGATGAAGTGCCTGAAGGCCGCGAAGACGTCCGTCGCCGGCGCGCCCTCGATGTTCTTCTCCTGCTGCTTCGGGGACAGAGAGAGCTGATATGCGGCATCCACCTGCCGGTAGTAGGGGGCGTAGATGTTGGCGAAGGTCCTGAAGGCGGTGGCCTGCCGCGAGTAGGCCAGTTGCGCGCTCTTCATCATGCCGGGGTCGTCCACGGGGCAGATCGTGGGGCCGCCCGCAGCCGCGGTGTACGCGGTCGGGTAGATGTAGAACACGTCGACCTTCTTCTGGGCCTTGCCCGGCAGGTGCAGCCAGTGCGCGCGCAGGGAGTAGTCGGTCGGCTCGAGCGAAGCCGCAGTGGCGGCCGACGTCACGACCGCGGGCGCCAGGAGCGCACAGCTCATCAACAGGACGCCGGACATGACCAGGGTCTTCGTCACACTCATCTCGCGCCCTCCTCACAAACGTGCTTGTCGCAGCGGAGCCGTTGGGTCAGGACCCGGGACGATGATGCGGCGGCGCCCCGCCGGCGGCGGCGCCTCATCGCATGTATCGGCGATGACGGCCGAGCGCTGAAGCCCGGCAGGACAGAAGGAGTAGAGGGGCACCGTCCTCCTCCCGCTTGCGAACGGATGACGGCGGGGGACCCGTATGAGTCCCCCGCCGTCGTCGTCGCGCGCGCTGCCGGCCGCCTGGACCTGGGCATCGGCCGCGATGCGACGCCCGCTCAGGATCGCCCGGCGTCTCCCGGGCTCACTTCCCGTACTTGCGTCCGGCCTCGATGAACGCGTGGTAGACCGCCGGGTCGGCCTCGTCGAGCACGATACCGCTGCTGAGGATGAAGCCGCCGTCCTGCGCCGTCCTGCCGAGCAGGTCCTTGACGTAGGCGTCCATCTCCTCCGGCGTGCCCATCGCGAAGAGCGCGGCGGGCACGTTGCCGCCGATGCACTGGCGCTTGCCGACGATCGCCTTGGCGCGGGCCATGTCGGTCGCGTCGAACATCCAGACCATGCGGTGCGCGGGGATCTCCTCGTCGGCGATGACCTCGAGGCGCTCGTTGTACGAGCCCTCGACGAACACCCAGGGCACCAGGCCCTGCTCGATCAGGCCCAGCAGCACGGCCTTGAACGTCGGCCAGTAGAGCTCCTTGAAGTCGGCGTCGCTCATGAACCCGTCGGCGCCCTTGTGGATCGGGATGAAGACGAGGGGGTTGCCGGTCATGTTGTTGGAGCGCACCGCCCAGTCGATCGCCTGCGGCACGAGCCTCTCCATGGCGGCCTTGACGTTCTCGGGCTGGCGGAACTTGTCCAGCATGAGGCCGCGCGTGCCTCGCATGGTGTCGCCGAGGATGTCATAGGGAGCCTTGGTGGCGCCGCCGGCAGTTTGGGGAATACCCAAGCCCGCCATGACGCTGCCGTCGGCCGCCATGGCCGCCTGCAGCCACTCCATGGCGGCGTCGCCGGCCTCGGCCAGCTTCTTGAGCATCTCTTTGACCGGCGGGGCCGAGAAACCGGCGAAGAACGGCGCCGTGAAGGGGATCTCGACGAGATCCGTCCACGGCGCGAGCATCGAGAACGGCTCCATGGCGCCGAACACGCGCGGCAGGTAGGTGCGCTGCCAGTAGCTGCCGGGGTCCTGGATGAGGGCCGCGTACTCGTCGCCCTTCATCCACTCCTGCTCGCTGTACTGGTAGCAGGTGTCGTCGGGCGTGCCGTGCCCGGGCCAGTCGTAAAGGTGGTAGTCGAGGATGTCGAAGAGCTTGCCCGGCACGATGCCCAGGGTCAGGCCGAGCCCGTCGGGTCTGGTGTCCTCGTGGAACCGGAACCAGTCCTCTTTGAAGATCTCGTAGTCGTAGTAGGCCTGCTTGCCGGTGTGGCCGTAGAAGCGGAACGGCAGGAGGCCGATCCAGGGCGCGATCGGTACGGTGGCCGGCTTCTTGAGCTCGAGCACGTCGCGGTACAGCTGCACGCGGTCGCGGTAGGCCTTGGCGACCTCGGGAGTGGCGAACTCGATGGGGATGTTCTGCCACGCGTCCAGCCGTACCTGCAGCCGCTCGTCGGGGGTGAGCTCGTTCCAGTTCTCGGGCAGCGTCATGACGCACCTCCCACCCACGACTTGGCGAGCTCGACGGCGGCCACGGCGTCCTTGCCCCAGGCATCTGCGCCGGCGTACTCCACGACGGCGTCGGTCACCGGCGCGCCGCCCAGCATGATCTTGACGTCGTCGCGCAGACCCGCCTCGGCGACGGCGGCGACGGTGGTCCTCATCGAGTCGAAGGCGACGGTGAGCAGGCCACTGAGCCCGAGCACCTGCGCCTTGTTCTCGCGCACGGTCTCCACGACCTTGGCCACCGGTACGTCCACGCCCAGGTCGATGACGTTGAAGCCGGCGATGTCGAGCATGGTGACGACGATGTCCTTGCCGATGTCGTGGATGTCGCCCTGCACGGTGCACATCACGACGGTGCCGAGCTTGTCGCCGCCGGAGTCGGCCTTGAGGTACGGCTTCAGCATGGCCGTGATGCCGGTCATGATCTCGCCGGCCATGATGAGCTCGGGGATGAACGCCTCGCCGTCGGCGAAGCGCCGGCCGATGACGTCCATCGCCTCACGGCAGGCGGCGACGACCTCGAGCGGGTCGGTCCCTCCCTGGAGTTCTTCGCCCGCGATCCGCAGCGCGTCTTCTTCGCGCAGCTCGATCACGGCTTCTTTGAGTCCGCCCGACATGGAACCTCCCTGGTCTGTCCTGAAGAGCCGGGGCCATCATACCAGCAACTCCCCTACTGGTCTAGGGAAGTTCGTCACCTCGTGGTAGAATCCGGGCGCCGGGCCGCTGGGCCGGGGCGACGCTACCGGGAGAACGCCAGGGTGAAGGACAGCACACAGATCGACCGGGGGTCGTTCGAGCCGCCCTACGCGCAGCTCGCACGCGCCATCCGAGAGCGTGTCGCCCGCGGCGACTACCGGTCGGGTGCCCGCTTGCCGTCCGAGGCGGAACTCTGCGCGGCGTTCGAGGTCAGCCCCATGACCGTGCGCCGCGCCATCGGCGAGCTCGTGCGCGAGGACGTGGTCGTCACCGAGCACGGCCGCGGGACCTTCGTGAAGCCCCCGCAGCTCGCCGCGGCGACATTCGACCTCGACGACCTCATGCGCTACCTGGCCAGCCCGGACATCGAGGCGCGCATCGTGGAGGCGCGCATCGTCTCGGCAGGTCCGCGGGTCGCCGAGAAGCTGGCCCTCGAGGAGGGCGACCGCGTCATCAGCATCAAACGGCTCCTCCTGCGCGGCGAGGAGCCGGTCTTCTACCACAGCGAGTACCTCGTCTTCGATCCGGCGCGCCCGCTGGTCGAGGCCGAGCTGGCGACGACGGCGCTGCAGGACCTCTTCTCCGGCGCCTCCGGCTCGGACCTCAAGTACGGGCGCCTCACGCTGCACGCCTCCGCCTTCACCGAGCCGGAGGCGGCACAGCTCGGCGACGAGCCGGGCACGCTGGCCTGGGTCCTCGAGCACCTCTTCTTCGACTTCGACGACCGCCCTGAGAGCTGGGGCCGGTTCGTCGGTCGCGCCGACCGGCTGAGCTTCACGACCACGGTCGGCGTCGCGGGCCCCCAGGAAGGAGCGTGACGCCGTGAGCGAGCCTCCCAGCGAGCGCCTCGATGAGCTCATCGTGCGCATGGACGAGCGCGGCGCGCTCGCACAGATCCGCGAGCGGCTGGACGCCGGCGACGACCCGGCCGTGCTGGTGGAGGAGTGCCGGACGGGCATGGAGCGGGTCGGCCGCCTCTACGAGCAGGGCACCTACTTCATCTCGGCGCTCATCATGGCCGGGGAGATCATCCGCGAGGCCACCGAACTGCTCATCCCGCGCCTGGCGGCCGCGCGGCAGGAGACCGGCGGCGGCAAGATGGTCATCGCCACCGTTCGCGGCGACATCCACGACATCGGCAAGAACATCGTGATCGCGCTGCTCGACGCCGACGGCTTCACCCTGGTCGACCTCGGCGTCAACGTGGCGCCCGAGCAGATCGCCGAGACGGTGGAGCGCGAGCGGCCGGACGTGCTCGGGCTGTCCTGTCTGCTGACCTCCGGCTACGAGGCCCTGCGCGAGACGATCGAGCTGGTGCGGGCGCAGTCAGTGGCGTGGCAGCCGCACCTCCCCATCGTCCTCGGTGGCGCCGCGGTCGACGAGATGGTCAAGGAGCGGCTCGGCGCCGACGCGTGGTGCGCCGACGCCGCCCGCGGGCTGGGCGTGGTGCGCGCCCTCCTGGCCTAGCGGCCGGGCTCCGAACGCACGACGGCGGAGGCCCGTGCGGGCCCCCGCCGTCGTCTCAGCTCCAGACCCCGAGCCCGCTCAGGGTCGTTCGGCGAGCGTCACCTCTGCGCGCAGGTCACACCTGCGAGCCGTACTTGAGACCGGCCGCGATCATCTGCTTGACGCAGTCGGTCCTGGCCTCGTCGATCACGATGCCGGAGCCGAGGATGAACCCGCCGTCCCCGGCCACGTCCTCGATGAGCTGACGCACGTAGTCGTCCATGTCCTGCACCGTGCCGGTGGTGAGCAGTGCGCCGGGCACGTTGCCGCCGATGCACTGGTAACCGCCCAAATGCCTCTTGGCCTCACTCATGTTCGTGGCGTCGAACATCCAGATCATCTTGCCGGCCGGGATCTCCTCGTCGTGGATCGCCTCGAGGCGGTCGTTGTACGCGCCCTCGGCGAAGCACAGCGGCACGAGACCCTCGTCGATCAGGCCCAGCAGGACCTTCTTGAGCGTCGGCCAGTAGAACCTGCGGAAGTCGGCGTCGCTGAGGAACCCGTCGGCGCCCTTGTGCAGCGGGATGAAGACGAACGGGTGCCGCGTGGTGTTGTTGGAGCGCACCGCCCAGTCGATGGCGAGCGGCACCAGCCGCTCGCAGGCCTCGAGCACCTTGTCGGGCTGGCGGAAGACGTCGAGCATCAGTCCACGCGTGCCGCGCAGCGTGTCGCCGAGGATGTCGTAAGGAGCCTTGGTCACACCGCCGGCGAACCCGGGCAGGCCGTAGGCCGCCATCGCCCTGGCGTCCATGGCGGCGAAGTTCTGGATCCACTCCATCGCCGCGTTGCCGGCGTCTATCATCTTCTTGAGCATCTCCTGCACCGGCGGCGTGCCGAAGGGGATGAAGAAGGGACCCACGGTCGGGCCCTCGACGAGGTCGGTGAAGGGGTCGAGACCGGCGAACGGCTCGAACGCGCCGACCACGCGCGGCAGGTAGCACCGGGTCCAGTAGCTCGACGGGTCGTTGATGAGCAGGTCGTATTCGTCGGCCTTCATGTACTCGGCCTCGTTGTACTGGTAACCCGAGTCCTCACCCACGCCGTGGCCCGGCCAGTCGTAGAGCTTGTAGTCGAGCGCGTCGTAGATGTGCACCGGCACGATGTTGATGGAGAAGGCGAGCACATCCTGCTTGTACTCGGCGTGGAACTTCATCCATGCGTCGGCGAGCTTGGCGTAGTCGTAGTAGGTCTCTTTGGCGGTGAGACCCTGCGAGAGACCCGGGAAGAGGCTCATCCATGGCGCGATGGGCACCCGCGAGGGCTTCTTCAGTTCGACCACGTCGCGCAGCATGCGGACGCGGTCCTGGTACTCCTGCTTGACCGCGTCCGACTCGAATTCCACAGCCGGGTCTGCCCAGGCGTCCATGCGCGCTTCGTAGCGCTGCTGGGCGTCCAGGTCCTTCCAGTCCTCGGTGAACGCCATCACTTTCCCCCGATCCACTGCTTGGCGAGCTCGACGGCCTCCACGGCGTCCTTGCCGTAGCCGTCGGCGCCGGTGTAGGCGACGACCTGCTCGGTGATCGGCGCGCCGCCGATCATGAGCTTACAGCCGTTCAGGTCGGCCTCGCGAGCCGCGGAGACCACCTTCTTCATGGAGTCGATGGCACTCGTCAGCAGACAGCTCATGGCGATGACCTGCGCGTCCTTCTCCTGCGCCGTCGCGATGAACTTCTCGATCTTGACGTCCACACCCAGGTCGACCACGTCGAAGCCGGCGATGTCGAGCATCGTGACGACGATGTCCTTGCCGATATCGTGGATGTCGCCCTGCACGGTGCCGATGACGACGACGCCGAGCTTCTCCTCCGGCGTCGCCGCGGTCAGATGCGGCTTCAGCTTGGCGGAGACGCCGGTCATGATCTCGCCGGCCATGATGAGCTCGGGGATGAAGGCTTCGCCGCCTGCGAACTTCTCGCCGATCACGTCCATGGCCGCCTTGCAGTCGGCGAGGATGCCGACGGCGTCGTCACCCTTCGCCAGCAGGTCGTCGACCATCGCCAGGGCATCGTCTTCCCGAAGGTCGACGATGGCCTGCGTCAGTTCTTGTGTCACGGTTCCTCCCTAGTGGTCCCAGCCGGGGTGAGCTCCTCCGCCTGCGCCTCGCCCATGTACAGCGCCTCGAGGCGAGGGTCTCCGCGCAGTTCGTCCGGAGTGCCGCCCAGCGCGATCGTGCCCTTCTCGAGCACGAACACGCGGTCGGCCAACGAAAGGCCTCGCTCCACGTTCTGCTCGATGAGGATCATCGTGGTTCCCTCATCGCGGATCTTGACGAGGGTGTCGTACAAACGGTCGACGGTCGTCGGCGCGAGGCCGAGCGCGATCTCGTCGAAGATGATGATCTCCGGGTCGGCCATCAAGGCGCGGCCGATGGCCAGCATCTGCTGCTGGCCGCCGGAGAGTTGCTTGCCGGACTTGTCGCGGCGCTCGGCCAGCACGTCGAACAGGTCGTACACACGATCCAGCCGCGCCTGCATGCCGTCCTTCTTGACCGACCCGGCGAGCACGAGGTTCTCATGCACGCTCAGGTCGGCGAAGATGTGCCGGCCCTCCATGCAGTGCGCGAGGCCGAGACGGGCCACCTGGTGTGACGCCAGCGAGGTGATGTCCTTGCCCGCGAGCTGGATACGCCCCTCCGTGACCGGGATCATCCCGCTGATGACCCGAGCCGCCGTCGTCTTGCCGGCGCCGTTGGTGCCGAGCAGGGCGACGACCTCTCCGTGGTGCACGTCGAGACTGATGTCGGAGAGCGCTTTGAAGTGGCCGTAGCCGGTAGACACGTGATCGAGAGTGAGGATGGGGGCGGCGTCTTCCTTCACCTCGTGCGGGGTGACGCGTGGCACGAGTTGCTCGCAGCCGGTGCCGAGGTAGCAGGAGACGACCTCCGGCTCGGCCAGCACCTTCTGCACCGGCCCGTCGGCGATCAGGCGGCCGAAGTCGAGCACGGCCACCCTGTCGCTGCACTCGGTGATGACGTCCATGATGTGCTCGATGATCACGATGGCCTCGACGCGGTGGCGCAGCGCCTTGATGACCTCGATGAGCTCGCGCACCTCGGACTCCACGAGGCCGGCGCCGATCTCGTCCATGAGCAGGATGCGAGGCTCGAGCGCCAGCGTGCGCGCCAGCTCGAGCCGCTTGAGTTGCAGGAGCGTCAGATCCTCGGCCGTGACGTGGGCGACGTCCCAGATGCCCATTTCCCTGAGGATGGTCTCGCACTCCGCGTGCACGCCGCCGCCGCTCGACTAACGAGCGCCGTAGTGCCGCGCCACCATGAGGTTCTCGAGCACCGTCATCTGGCGGAACGGCTTCGGGATCTGGTGCGTCCGGCCGATGCCCATACGGGCGCGTTTGTAGGACGGCATGTGCGAGACGTCCTGGCCGTCGAACATCACGGATCCGGAGGTGGCGTGCGTGGCGCCGCTCAGCATGCCGACGAGGGTGCTCTTGCCGGCGCCGTTCGGGCCGATGACGCCGAGCACCTCGCCCTTGTGCACCTCCAAGGTGATCTCGGAGGCGGCGACGACGTCGCCGTAGCGCTTGGTGAGGCCGGCACAGCTGAGCAGGACGGGGCCGGCGGCCACCGTCGGCGAGTCGCCCAGTGCGCCGGCGATCTTCGCGGCCGCGGCGGACGACGCGGCCTTCTGCTCGGACGTCAGCTCGATCCGGGCCTCTTCGCCCACTTCGGTCGGCGCCTTCTTCTTGACGAACTTCCCGGCGACCAGCTTCAGCACGCCCCAGATGCCGAACGGCGCGAAGCGGATGATCAAGATGACGATGAGGCCGGTGAGGAGGACGTGCAGTTCGGGGTAGTCGGCGAGGCTTTCGGCCAGATACACGGTGAACACGCCGCCGATGAGGGGGCCGATGATCGTGCCGATGCCGCCCACGATGGTCGTGGTGACGATGTTGATCGTCCACGTGATCGAGAGGGCGCCGTCGGGTGTGACGACGCTGAGGCGCAGGGCCTCCAGCGCTCCGACCATGCCGATCAGGAAGGATGACAGTACCCACACCCACAGCTTGGTGCGGAACGTGGACACGCCGATCTCCTGGGCCGTGTCCTCGTCGTCGCGCAGGGCGCGCAGGCTCAGGCCGAGGCGCGTGTGCAGCACCAGGTAGATGACGACCGTGGAGATGACCGCCAGCGCGAGCGCGTAGGGGTAGAGCGTCGTGATCTGCGAGGTGTACTCGGTCAGGAACAGGCCGGTGGTGCCGCCGAGGCCGTTCCAGTTGACCATGAACACGTAGACGGCCTGCGCGAGGACCAGCGTCGCAATGGCGAAGTAGAGACCGCGGAAGCGGAACATCGGGATGCTGAAGATCACGGCGAACACGGCGGCGACGATGCCGCCGGAGAGGATCAGCAGCGGCAACGGCCAGCCCAGGTGGCCGCCGATGACGGCCGCTGTGTAGGCGCCGACGCCCACGGACACCGCCGGCGCCAGCGATACCAGCCCGCCGTACCCGGCCAGGATGTTCCAGGCCTGCGCCAGGGCGATGAGCACGAGCATCTGGTAGATGACGAGCGAGTAGTAGCGCCCGATGTAGGGCGGGAGCAAGGCCAGCACGACGACCGCCACGATGACCGTGGCAAGCGCGATCAGGACCTTGGGCTTGCGCAGGGAGCTGAGGAGGGTCTGCATCAGTTGCCCTCCACCGTGCCGAAGAGGCCTTGCGGGCGGATCGTCAGCACGAGCAGGACGACGACGCAGCCGATGAAGACGCGCCAGCCGTCGCCCACGAACGTGGCGCCGATGCTCTCGATGACGCCGAGCGCCAGGCCGCCGATGAGCGTGCCCTTGATGCTGCCGATGCCGCCGAGCACGACCACGGCGAACCCCGTGATGAGGTACGCCGTGCCGGCCGCCGGCGCGAAGGAGAACGCCAGGGCGACGAGGATACCGGCGATCGCCGCCGAGCCGGCCGCGATGGCGAAGGTCCAGGCGTACATGCTCTTGACGTTGACGCCCATCATGCCGGCAGCCGCCGGGTCCTCCGACCCGGCCCGGAGCTGCCGGCCGAACCCGGTGCGGGTGACGACCAGGTGCGTGGCGTACAGCAGCACGATCCCCGCCGCCAGCGTGATCACGTAGATGACGGGGATGGTGACGCTGCCGATCGAGAAGTTCGCCTGCGAGTAGGAGGCGCTCAGCGACCGGACGTCCGGGGTGTAGACGAGGATGAACAGGTTCTGCAGGACGACGGACACCCCGAAGGTGATGAGCAGGGGCGCCTCGGCGCCCTTGCTCATCACCGGGGTGAGGCCCCAGCGCTGCACCGGGTAGGCGAGCAGAGCCACCACCGGTGCGACGATGAGGATGCTCACGAGCGGGTCGATGCCGATCCACTGCGTGAGGCTGAAGGCGAGGTAGGCGCCCAGGACGATGAGCTCACCGTGGGCGAGGTTGATGAGCCGCATGACGCCGAACACCAGGGAGAGCCCCAGGGCGGCGACGGCGAAGAGACCGCCGATGCCCAGCCCGCTGAGGATCGCGGTGATCAGTTCATTACTGCTGGGCATCGGCGTGTCTCCTCTGGATCTAGATCAGGTCGTCAGGTCGGACGGCCGTCACGGCATCGGGAAGATCGCCGGGAACGCGCCCTCACCCTCGGGCCAGATCTGCTGGGACGTGCCGTCCTGCCACTGCGCCACGACCAGGTTCAGCGCGGAGGTGTGGTTCTCGTCGAACTTGACGGGACCACAGACGAAGGTGTCGTCGGTGGCCGCGAGAGCGTCGACGATCGCCTGCGGCTCGGTGCCGCCGGCCTTGCTGATGGCCTGCATCATGATCTGCGCCGCGGCGTACTCCGGACCGAGGATCTGGCCGGCCTTCTTGCCGGTGTCGGCCTCGTAGGCCGCGCCGAGCTCAGAGGCGCCCGGATACGGCATGGTGGGCAGCCAGTAGGCCTCGAGGGTGATGCCGTTGGCGAGGTCGCCGGCGGCGTCCGCGAACTCCTGCAGCTGGGCGCCGCGCTGGAAGTAGAGGATCTTGGGCTCGTAGCCGGCCGCGTCCATCTGCTTGCGCAGCGCGATGAACGTCGGGGTGTCGCCGAGGACGTAGACGTAGTCGGCGCCGGACTCCTTCATCTTGGAGATGAGGCTGTTGAACTCGGTCTGCGCACCGGGATGCGTCTCCATGCCCACGACTTCCCAGCCGTTGGCCTCGGCGGCCGCCTTGGCGGCGGGGCCGAACACCGGACCGTCCGGGCTGTTGTCGACGCTGATGAAGGTCTTCATGTTGGTCTTCATGTCGAGGTCGACCGGGAACTTGTAGGCGTTCTCGGCGACCGGCGGAGCCAGCACGAAGAAGTTGAAGGCGTACTTCCAGCCGCCGGAGTCGGCCTTGACGGCGACGAACGGCTCGATCGGGTTGCCGGTCTCGAGGTACGGGATGCCGTTCTTCTCGGCAGACAGGGCGGCCGCATTGCCCACGGTCGGCACGATGGGGCCGAGGATGGCGACGGCGCCTTCCTTGTTGATCAGCGTGTCGACGTTGCTGGAGGCGACGTTGGGGTCGCTCTTGTTGTCGAGGAGGACGGTCTTGACCGTCATCTTCTCGCCGCCGACGTCGAGACCGCCCGCGGCGTTGACCTCAGCCACGGCCTTCTCGATGGCCCACTTCTCGTAGGCGCCGAAGCCGGCAAGCGGGCCGCTCATGGAGGCGTCGACGCCGATGACGATCTCGCCGCCTCCGGAGTCACCGCCGGAGTCGCTGCCGCAGCCGGCGGCGAGCACGGCGCCGCCGAGCATGACGCTCAGCAGAAGCAGTACCGCGAGCCCCACGGCGAAGGTGTGCTTGAAACGTCGCATAGTCTCCCCTTTTTCGATGGCAAGCGTGCGGGGTCGACACACGACCCCCCGGTCGAACGACAATATATATAGTTATTTCGACAAAGTCATGTCAAGCCCGCGAAGCGCCGGATTCCCCGGGTCTACAGGGCGCCGAACTCCTCGACTGCCTCTGCAAGGGCCTCGACGTTCTCGGGCTTCGCCTGATCCGGGATCCCGCCCGGGCCGTCGATGATGAGCCCGGTCTCGCCGAACAGGTCGATCAATTCCTTGACGTCGTCCTTGACCTGCTGGGGCGTCCCCGTCACGAGCAGAGAGCTCGGCACGTTGCCCCAGAAACACATCGTGTCGCCGCAGACCTCCTTGAACTTCTTGCGGTCGATGCGGTCGAAGTGGGCCGCGACCTTGCCGGGCGGGAGCTCGGCGAGGAACTCGAGTCGCGGCGTGTAGTCGCCCTCGAACAGCGGCATCGGCGTGATGCCGGCGGCGACGCACTCCTCGATGAGCGCCCTGAAGGTCGGCCAGTAGAACTTCGCGAACTGCTCGTTGCTCATGAAGCCGCCGGCGCCCTTGTGCATCGGGATGAACTGGCGTGGGATCCCGGTGACGGCGAACGCCGCGTGCAGCAGTCCGATGGTCCCTTCCTGCATCACGTCGACGGCCTGGAGCAGCGTGTCAGGCTGCCGGAACATGTCCAGCGTGCTGCCGCGCAGGCTGCGGAACGTGTCGGAGACGGCATCGAACGCCGGCATCAGCGCCGCGCCCCAAGTGGGCGGATAGCCGAGGTCCTTCATCTCCTGGAGATACTTGCCGTTGGCGGCGTTGGTCTTCTCCTGGGCCTCCGCCATGTCGAGCATCGCTTGCAGGGCCGCCTTGAGCGGCGGGATGCCCAACATGTTGCCGAGCACCTGGAGGTAGTAGCTGTTGGAGAACCAGTACAGCGGCGGCAGCGGGATCTGGCCGAGCCCCTCCAGCTTGCTGCCCATGCGCGGGAAGATCTTGTTGAACGTGAACCCGTTGGGGTCAGCGATGAACTCGGCCAGCTCGTCGGCCTTGACATAGTCGTCCTCGACCCACTGGTGCGGCGCATCTTCGGCGAGCCCGCCCTCCTCCCCGGCCCACATCATCTGCTGGCAGCCGAAGGAGGCGAAGAAGTCGGAGGCGAGGACGTCGTTGGTCGGGGCGAAGTTCCAGCCGAAGCGGAGCGTGGCTTCCTTCGTGGACTGCCAGCGCAGCTCGTGATCGTAGCCGGCGTCCTTGTTGGAGACGCCTTTGATGAGCGTCGGGAAGTTGTGGACGTAGAGCGGCATGATGGGCACGCGGTCTGGCTTCTTGAGCGCGACGACGTCGTTGAAGCGCTGCTCGCGCTGCGCGTAGAGCTCCTCGGGTGTCTGGGTCATGTCGCGCTCCCCGTCCACTCGGCAGCCATGCGCAATGCGGCGGCGGCGTCGCGGCCCCAGCCGTCGGCGCCGGTATAGGTGCAGATCTGCTCGTCCACCGGCGAGCCGCCGATCATGATCTTGACCTGGTCGCGCAGCCCCGCGTCGCCGATGCCCTCGATGGTCGCCTTCATGGAGTCGAAGGCGAGCGTGAGCAGACCGGACAGGCCGACGACCTGGGGCCTCATCTCGTTGATGGCGGCGACGAACCTGTCGATCGGCACGTCGATGCCGAGGTCGTGCACGTCGTAGCCGTTGACGTCGAGCATGAGCACGACGACGTCCTTGCCGATGTCGTGGATGTCGCCGGCGACCGTGCCGAGCACGATCGTGCCGCGGTCGGCGACCGCCGCCTCACCCTTGATCCGCGGCTTCAGCTCGTCGGCGATGCCCTTCATGATCTCGCCGCCCATGATGAGCTCGGGGATGAAGACCTCTTCGCACTCGAACTTGTCGCCGAGCACCGTCATCGCGGCCTTCGCCTCTTCGAGGACCTCGGCCGGATCGGCGCCCGCGTCGAGCATCGACGACACGAGGCGCATCGCCCCATCCTCGTCCATGCCGACGATGGCGTCCGTCAGTTCCTTCGACATGCGTACCTCCCTGATCCCACATTGACGGCACCCGCAAGTCCCTTGTCACGGTGTAGCACATAATGTATAGAGCTTTCCAGAAAGGCAAGCGAGTACGGCAGCGATTGATATGATGCGGCGCATGGCGACTGGGGCGGAGACACGGAGCATGGCAGCGATGCCACAGGGGCGCGGGATCGACCGCTCCTCCTACGAACCCGCCTACGTCCAGCTCGTGAACATCCTGCGGGGCGCCATCGCGAGCGGGCAGTACCAGGCCGGTGACCAGCTCCCCACGGAGTCGGAACTCTGCTCGGCCTACGACGTGAGCCCGATGACGGTGCGGCGCGCGATCGGCATGCTGCTCGACCAAGGCGCCGTGAGCACCACGCGCGGCCGCGGGACGTTCGTGCAGCCACTCCGTCTCGCCACGGCCACGTTCGACCTGAGCGAGTTTCACGACATCCTGGCCGAGCCGGGCGTCACCGCCAGGATCGTCGAGGCGCGCGTGTTACCCGCCGGGCCGCGCGCCGCCGCCAACCTCGGCGTCGCGGACGGCACCCACGTCGTCTCCATCCGTCGCATCCTGCAGCGCGGCGACAAGCCGCTGATCTACCACCGCGAGTCACTGGTCTACGACCCGACGCGGCCGACGATCGAATCCGAGCTCGACGTCACCGCCCTGCGCGACATGTTCGAGGGCGGTGTGGGCAGCGGACCGAAGCGCGGCGAGCTCATCCTGCACGCCTCCGTGCTCACCGACGAGGAGGCCGGCCGCCTCGGACTGGACCCGGGATCCGCCGCCTGGGTGCTGGAACACATCTTCTACGGCTACGACGAGAAGCCGATCAGCTGGGGCTGCTTCATCTGCCGGGGCGACCTCTTCTCGTTCCGTGCGAGCGTCGGAGCGCCGGCCCCCGAGGGCGAAGCCAACGCCGGTGCGAGGAGAAATCGCCGATGACAGAGTTCGAGGGGCTCGACCCCGCATCGCTCGCCGCACGCATCGCCGCGCTCGACGAGCAGGGCGCGCTCGACGCAGTCAGAGCGCGCATCGACGCCGGGGACGACCCGCTGGTGATCATCGAGGAGTGCCAGCTCGGCATGCGCTGGGTCGGCGAGCACTACCAGACGGGCAAGTACTTCATCTCCGGCCTCATCATGGCAGGCGAGATCTTCCGCGAGGCCATGGTCATCCTCAGCCCGCTGCTCCCGGAGACGACGGCCGACGCGAGCCAAGGCAGCGTGCTCATCTGCACGGTGCGCGGCGATATCCACGACCTCGGCAAGAGCATCGTGACGATGATGCTCCGCTCCTACGGCATCGTCGTCCACGACCTCGGCGTCGACGTGTCCCCCGACGAGGTCGTGCGCAAGGCCGTCGAGCTGCAGCCGGACATCCTGGGGCTCTCCGGCCTCCTCACCGTCGCCACCGAGGGCATGAAGGCTACGATCGCCGCGGTGCGCGACGCCGCCGACCAGGTCGGCGATCTGCCGATCATCATCGGTGGCGGCATCGTCGACGAGCAGACGTGCTCCTACGCGGGCGCCGACCTGTGGGCCAATGACGCCTCGCGCGGAGTGAGGCTCATCCGCGAGGCGATCGCGGCGCGCGGCTGAGGCCAAGGCCGGCGTCGTCCGTCTTCCCCGGCGTCCGCTTGACAGGCCCCCGGCCCCTGCCCTACGGTTCCCAGACCGCCTGCCGGACCGGCAGGCACACGATGAAGGGCCCGGTGCTCACCGGAGGTGTCACATGATTGGCCCGTGGCGAAGGACATACGAGTAACACCTGAGCTGGTCGAGGCGCGCCGCCTCGCACTGGCCCACAACGTCCTGCCCATCACCCACTCGTTCGTCTCCGACCTCGAGACCCCCGTCTCTGCGTTCCTCAAGCTCGGCGCGCCCCGCCGCGCGTTCCTCCTGGAGAGCGCCGAGCAGGGCCAGCACCTGGGCCGGTTCTCGTTCCTGGGCGTCGGCGCCCGAGCCTTGGTCACCTACGCGGACGGGCGCCTCACGGTGCAGGAGAACGGCGACCGGCTGAGCCTGGAGCACGACGACCCCTTCACGGCCGTCGCCGACCTCATGCACAGCTACCGGCCGCCCGCGAGCGGCGTGGCCGCGGACCTCCCGCCACTCGCCGGC
>CAIYOD010000067.1 GCA_903927755.1 uncultured Thermoleophilia bacterium
AAAGGCCCGCCGCCCCGTCCGTCCGTACGGCGGCGCTCAGCTCGGGGCGCTCATCCCTTCCGGATGACCACCCGGAGGCTCGCGGTAGGCGAAGCGCCCTCGGCGTGGTCCGAGTGCGCCGGGACGACCGCCCGCAGCTTGTAGTTGGCGGTCTTGTAGGGCAGTGCCCAGGTCACCTTGTAGCTCGAGCGACTGGAGAGCCGGCCCGAGGCCACGGTGCGCCATCCGGCTCCGACGGCCTTCTGGATGAGGATGCGCTGCCCGCGATGGTTCGGCGTGACGGAGCCGCTGAAGGTCTCCGTGAGCCGCGTCCCGGACTTGAGGTGGGAGAGCGCCAGGCTGACGCGGGGCATGACCTTGATCTCGGTCAGCTCGCCCTGGACGGCGCCGACTCTCGCCGTCCAGCTTGCATTGGCCGTCGGCTTCAGCGTCGCCTGATAGTAGCCGGTCGCGCCGGCGGCGGCCTTCGTCGCCTGGGTGAAGACGCCTCCCTTGACCTTGCCGATCAGGACGGGGGACGAGGTCGTCGGCAGGCCGCCGGCCAGCGTCGAGTAGCCGGCCACAGTGACGCTCTTGCCGTACTGCACGAGCTGCGAACGCGGCCGGAAGGTGACCGCCTGCGTCGCATTGGCGATGCGCCAGAGGACGCCGCCGGCGCCGGCACTGCCTCCGGCGCCGAGCACGAAGGCGCCACCGGAGCCGTCCGGACCGGCGCCGCTGTACTGGCCGGGAACCAGTGTGGCAGGGCCGACAACGCTCCACCCGCCCAGCGCGGTCATGAGCGCCACGCGAGACGTCGCAGCCCCCGCGTCGCTGCAGGCGACGAAGAGGTCGCCGGCGTGATCGACGGTCACGGCGTCGACGCGCGGCGCGCTCAGACCGAGATCGGGCGAGCGGCTGCCGGGGGCTCCGGCCTCGAGCCCCGACGCCAGGATGTGGCGGCTGGTGAGACCGTGACCGTAGGGGCCGACGAGGTAGACGCCGCCGAGGTCGTCGTCCGTGAGACGCACCGCCCCGGTCATGGCGACCACCGTCTGGAACATCCACAGGAAGCCGCTGGACGAGTAGCGCTGCAGCTTCACCTTCGAGCCTTCACGCCAAGCCACGGTCGCGGCGGATGACGCGGTGATCCCGATGGGCTCCGGGGTCGCCGCTGAGGGCTGCTCGAACGGGCTGTACACGGAGATGGGCGAGGCCCAGCACGTGAGATCGGCGGCGTAGCGCTGCACGGCCAGTCCGGTGCGGCCGGGAGGGCCGAGCAGGGCGAAGGCGTACCCCGTCGGGTCGACGTCGAGAGCCGCGATCGTCCCTTTCTGTACCGGCTGACCGGCGCCGCCGGAGATCGCCCCGGACGAGGACACATGAGAGAGGAGCGACGTGCCCGATCCCGGCGCCGCGGGACCCGTACACCAGATGAAGGCGCCGCCTCTGCCGTCGGCGGCGATGCCCGCCGGGCTGACGGTCCCGTCGGTGGACAGCGTCACCGGCCCGAAGACCGTGGCGCCGCCGGTGAGCTCGACCTGTTTCACGTAGATGGAGGAGTCGGCCTTCCACACCACGGTCACGAGGAGGCCCTCGCCGGTCGCGTACCAGCCGCCGAGACCGCTGATGTCGGACGCGGCCGTGTAGGGGCCATGCGCGACGCCGTCAAGGGAGAAGCGTGAGGCCTTGAGGTCGCTGGCAGCGCCCGCCCCAGGCGCGGACCACATGACGGCGCCCTCGGAGGCGCCGTCGATCAGACGCGCGCCGGGGTCCGTCGTGTACGAGAGGTAGGGGCCGTAGGCGAGCGCCGGCGCCGCGACGCAGGCAAGCGCGACCAGGGCGAAGAGTGCGATGGCGAGCGTGCGCCGGATCATGATGTACCCCCTCGTACTGGCCTGACCGACCTCTCGATAGTACCAGAGTGCTGCCCGTGTCACCGCCAGGTGAATCCCCCAGTGCTTGCGCCTGCACGCACGCGTGGCGTAAACTCCCCGGACCATGCGTCGCCGTGCGACAAGCGAGTCCAGCCGGGAGGCCCACATTGGGGTACGCGCCCGCGACCTCTCCCTCTTCGGCTGCCTGCTCCTCCTCCCCCCGCGGGGGGATGCGTAGACACCTGCGGCCTGCACGGCCATTCCTTGGATCACAACCCGATCCGCTGCTCCATCTGACGACGACGCATGCCTCGAGGAGGTGGAGGTGACTCGTGAGCGATACCAGGTACATCAGGATCTTCGACACGACGCTGCGCGACGGCGAACAGGCGCCGGGCGCTACTCTGAACAGGGCCGAGAAGCTCGAGATCGCGCACCAGCTCGCCAAGCTGCGCGTCGACATCATCGAGGCCGGGTTCCCGATCGCCTCGCCCGACGACTTCGAGGCGGTCAAGGCGATCGCGACCGAGGTCAAGGGCCCGCGCGTCGCCGGCCTGGCGCGGGCCATCGAAGAGGACATCAGGATCTGCTGGGACGCCGTCAAGGTCGCGGACGTGCCTCGCATCCACACGTTCATCAGCACCAGCGCGGTGCACA
The DNA here is from genome assembly GCA_903927755.1 of uncultured Thermoleophilia bacterium. Taxonomy (GTDB): domain Bacteria; phylum Actinomycetota; class Thermoleophilia; order UBA2241; family UBA2241; genus CAIXSE01. Next base: position 2,514 of record CAIYOD010000067.1, read on the forward strand.
TGAAGTATCAGATCAAGAAGACGCCGGACGAGGTGCTCGCCGACACGCGGGCGATGGTGAGTCTGGCGGCCGACCTGGTGCGCACGCACCCCGAGGCCGACCTCGAGTTCAGCGCCATGGATGCGAGCCGCTCCGACCCCGAGTTCCTGGCGAAGGTGCTCGACCTCGCCGTGCAGTGCGGCGCGACCACCATCAACGTGCCCGACACGGTCGGCTACGCGCTGCCGCTCGAGTTCGGCGACTTCATCCGCGAGCTGTACCGGCTCGCACCGTCGCTCGAGGACGTGCACGTGAGCGTGCACTGCCACAACGACCTCGGGCTGGCCACGGCGAACTCGCTGGCCGCGGTCCGGGCCGGCGCCACGCAGGTCGAGTGCGCCGTGAACGGCATCGGCGAGCGCGCCGGCAACGCCTCGCTCGAAGAGGTGGTCATGGCGATCCGCACGCGCGGCGAGTACTTCCAGAGCGAGACGGGCGTGGACACCAGGGAGATCGCCCGCACCAGCCGTCTGGTGAGTTCGCTGACCGGCTACGTCGTCCAGCGCAACAAGGCGATCGTCGGGCGCAACGCGTTTGCGCACGAGAGCGGCATCCACCAGGCCGGCGTGCTCAGCGAGGCGTCCACGTTCGAGATCATGACGCCCGCCGACGTCGGCCTCGCCGACAACGACATCGTGCTCGGCAAGCACAGCGGGCGTCACGCGCTGCGCGCCAAACTGGCCGACCTCGGCTACACGCTGTCGGACGCCGAGCTCGGCGACGCGTTCAAGCGGTTCAAGGAAGTCGCGGACAAGAAGAAGGCGGTCACCGTGCTCGACCTCGAGGCTCTGGTGAGCGAGGAGATCCGCGAGCGCGAAGACCAGTTCACGCTCACGAGCTTCGTCAATCAGTCGGGCTCGGCGATCATCCCGACGAGCCAGGTCGAGTTGCTGGCGCGCGGAGAGGTCAAGAAGGGTCGCAGCTTCAGCAACGGCTCGGTGGAGAGCGTGTTCGCGGCCATCGACGACGCCGTGGGCATCAGCGGGAGCCTGGCCGACTACCAGGTGCGCGCCATCTCGTCCGGCAAGGATTCGCTCGCGGAAGTGCGGGTGGCAGTAGAGGTCAACGGCCGTTCGTTCAACGGCCAGGCCGTCAGTTTCGACGTCATGGAAGCCTCGGCGAAGGCCTATGTGAGGGCCGTCAACAACGCCGCGGCAGCAGGGGAGGTCTGATGGGTTCGACGATCACCGAGAAGATCCTCGCTCGCGCCTCAGGGCGCGAAGAGGTACACGCCGGCGACATCATCGAGGCGAAGATCGACCTCGCGCTGGCCAACGACATCACCGCGCCCTTGGCTATCGCCGAGTTCGACAAGGCCGGGTTCACCAAGGTCTGGGACCCGGCCCGCATCGCCCTCGTGCCCGACCACTTCGCGCCCAACAAGGACATCAAGGCGGCGGGCCAGGCCGTGAAGATGCGCGACTTCGCCCACAAGCACGAGATCGTGAACTACTTCGAAGTCGGGCGTATGGGCATCGAGCACGTGCTGCTGCCCGACACCGGCATGGTGGCGCCGGGCGACGTCGTCATCGGCGCCGACAGCCACACCTGCACCTACGGCGCCGTGGCCGCGTTCAGCAGCGGCGTCGGCAGCACCGACTTCGCCGCCGCCATGGCCTGGGGCCACGTGTGGCTGCG
>CAIYOD010000068.1 GCA_903927755.1 uncultured Thermoleophilia bacterium
CGCCGGAGAGGGCCCGCAGCGATGCTGCGGGCGCCAGTCCGGCGGCGGCGCCGATGTACACGAGCGTGAGGCTCATCCGAGAGTCGCCTCGCGCCTGAGGTTCGGTCTTACGGCGAGGCCGAGGCCGAAGCGGCCGGGCTCGGAGAAGTAGTGAGGGTCGCGGGATCGAAGCCGGGCGCGTAGGCGATGCCGACGGCGGCCATGGCCCCCTTGAGCCAGTCCTCCCAGGCGGTGGACTGCTTCTGGTACTTGAGCTGCTGCTCGATGGTGGTCTTGGCCTGCTCGAGCGTCTGCGTGGTGCCCTCGGTCTTCTTGGTGACCTCGATGACGTGGTAGCCGAACTGCGACTTGACCGGCTGGGAGATCTCGTTGATCTTGAGCGCGAAGGCCGCCTCCTCGAAGGGCTTGACCATGCGGCCCTTGGGGAAGTTGCCGAGGCTGCCGCCGTTGCTCTTGGAGCCCGTGTCGGTCGAGTACTCCGCCGCGACCTTCTTCCAGTTCGCGTCGGTGTTGTCGGCCTCGAGCAGGGCGCGGACCTTGTCGGCTTCGGCCTTGGTCTTCACCAGGACGTGGCGGGCGTCGATGCTCTCGGGCACGTTGAACTGGGCTTCGTTGGCTGGGTTCTCGAAGTACTTCTTGACGTCGGCGTCGCTGACCTTGATGTCGGCGTAGACCTTTTTCTGCACGGCGTCCTGCAGCATCTGGGCCTTGAGTTGCTGCTCCAGCTGCGGCTGCGTGACATTCTGCTCCTTGAGCAGCTTGTCGAGCTTCTTCTGGCCGCCGACCTGCTGGATGATCTGCTTCATGCGCTCCTGGAAGGCCTTGTCGGTCACCGTGACCTTCATCTCGGCGGCCTTGTCCGCAATGACCTGGTTCTGGACCAGGTAGTTGACGATGCTGGCCTTGAGCTGCTTGTACTGCGCCGTGCCCGCCTCGGGGAACGGCGGCGAGCCCTCCTGGGACTTGTACTGTGCCTCAGCCTGCGCCCAGATCTGGTCGAACTGCTCCTGCGTGACCACGCCGCTGCCAACCGCGGCGATGGCGCCGGCGGGGACCTTGATCTCGTCGCCGCCACACGCGGCGAGCAACGCCGGCAGGACGAAGACGAGGAGGGCCACACCCACGATGACCTTCTTCATAGATTCTCTCTCCCAGGGATTGACGACCGGTCGTGAGACACACGAGAGGCGAGTATAGCATCGAGTGTAGCCTCGACCCACCGCAGAAGCGGCGGCTCCTGGCCCTCGCGATGCACCGCCAGCATGCGGTCCTTCTTGAAGAACGTGGCACGCCCGTCCGAGGTTCGTACGCGCGCCGCGGACTCGTCGTCCAGGTCGAGCCCGTCGATCTGCAGGCGGCTGCCGCGATAGGCGACGGCGGTCGCTCCAAGCTCCGCCGCCTTGGTGCGGATCGCCTGCAGCGTGATGAGGTTCTCCACCGGCTCCGGCGGCGCGCCGAAGCGATCGGCCAGCTCGGCGCGCACGTCGCCGAGCTCCCCGATGGTGCGCGCCCGTGCGATGCGCCGGTGCGCGTCGATCTTGGTCGCCTCGTACGCGATGTACTCGGGCGGCACGTACGCGGTGACCGGCAGGTCGACGCGCACCGGCGCCGTCAGCGCCGCCTGCTCGCCGGCCAGCTCGTTGACCGCCTCCTCGAGCATCTGCGCGTACATCTCGAAGCCGACGGCGGCGACGTGCCCGCTCTGCTCGTCGCCGAGCAGGTTGCCGGCGCCGCGGATCTCGAGGTCCGCCATGGCGATCTTGAAGCCGGCGCCGAGATCGGTGTGGTCGCTCAACGTCTGTAGCCGCGCGGCGGCGTCGCCGGTGAGCAGGTCCTCGCTCGGATACAGCAGATACGCATAGGCATGAGCGTCGCTGCGCCCGATGCGCCCGCGGATCTGGTACAGCTGTGCCAGGCCGAGCATGTCGGCGCGCTCCACGACCAGCGTGTTGGCCGTCGGGATGTCGATGCCGCTCTCGATGATCGACGTCGTCACCAGCACGTCGGCCTCGCCGGCAAGGAACGCCAGCATGACCTTCTCGAGCTGCCGCTCCGCCATCTGGCCGTGGGCGATGAGCACGCGCGCCTTGGGCACGAGCGCGCGCACATGCTCGGCCGCCTGGTCGATCGTCTCCACGCGGTTGTGCAGGTAGAACGCCTGCCCCTCGCGCGCCAGCTCCTTTTCGATCGCGACGCGCACGAGGTCGTCCTTGTACTCGCCGATATACGTGCGGATCTCGTGACGCCCGCGCGGGGCCGTCTCGATCACCGAGATGTCGCGGATGCCGCTCAGACTCATCTGCAGGGTCCGCGGGATCGGCGTCGCCGAGAGGCTCATCACGTCCACCTGGAGCTTGAGGTTGCGCAGCACCTCCTTCTGGCGCACGCCGAAGCGCTGCTCCTCGTCGACCACCACCAGGCCGAGCTCCTTGGGGCGCACGTCGGTGCTGAGCAGCCGGTGCGTCCCGACCAGCACGTCGACCTCTCCCCTGCTGAAGGCCGCGAGCGTCTTGCGCTGCTCGGCGCCGCTGCGGAAGCGGGAGACCATGCCCACCTTGACCGGCAGGTCCGCGTAGCGCCCCTCGAACGTCATCCAGTGCTGCTCGGCGAGGATGGTCGTGGGGACCAGGACCATCGTCTGCTTGCCGGCCTCCGCTGCCTTGAACGCCGCGCGCAGCGCGACCTCGGTCTTGCCGTAGCCCACGTCGCCGCAGATGAGGCGGTCCATGGGATGCGGCGCCTCCATGTCGTTCTTGACCTCGTCGATGGCCTCCGCCTGGTCGTCGGTCTCCTCGTAAGGGAAGGCGTCCTCCAGGCGGCGCGTGAGCTCGCCGTCGGGCGGATAGGCGAAGCCGGGGATCGCCTGGCGGGCGGCGTACAGCTGAAGCAGCTCGCCGGCCATCTCGACGACCGCCGTGCGCGCCCGCGTCTTGACCGTCTGCCAGTGCGTGCCGCCCAGCTTGTCGAGCGAGGGTGTGGCCCCGGACGCGCCGATGTAGCGGCTGACCTTGCCGATCTGGTCGTGCGGGACGAACACGCGGTCGTCGCCGCGGAACTCGAGCAGCAGGTAGTCGCGGGTGATGCCGGCCACCGTGCGCGTCTCGATGCCGGCGAAGCGGGCGATGCCGTGATCCTCGTGCACCACGTAGTCGCCGGGACGCACGTCGAAGAAGGTGGTGAGGCGCGTGCCGGCCGCGAAGCGGCGCTCACGCGGCGCCGATCGGATGAGCGCGCGTTCGTTGACGACCGCGAGCTTCAGATCCTCCGAGACGAAGCCCTCGCGCAGCGGCGCCGCGATGAAGTAGAGCCCGGGCCCCGCTTCTCCGAGCCGGGCCAGCTGCTCCGGCGTCACGACCTCGGCGGAGATGTTGCGCAGCCGGTACGTGGCGCGCTCGGCCTCGCCCTCGTGGCGGAAGACGACGAAGACGCGGTAGTCGTCCTTCACGAGGCGCAGGAGGTCGCGTTCCGCGCTGCCCAGGTCGCGCGCGGCGAACTGCGGCCGCGAGGCCGCGAACTGGCTGGGCTGGTCGCGCTGTACGACGTCGAAGTGCAGGGCCTTCGCGAGCAGGGCGCGGGCGTCCGCGAGCGGCGCGTACAGCCGCTCGCGCAGACCCGCGCCGGGCACGGCCATCTTCACCTCGGCGTCGAAGTCGGCAAGGGCGCGATAGGTGTCGTCCGGGTTCAAGACGGCCCAGCCGAGACCGGCCGGATCGACGACCTCCCCCAGGGTGGTGAAGCGCCCGGCCAGCGTGGCGAGCGCGCGCACGGCAGCTCGGCGCTCCAGCTCCTCCGGCGTGTCCTCGCGCCCCTCACGCTCCCAGTCGGCCACCGCCTGGCGCAGGCCGGTGAGGTACTCGTCCTGCGAGGTGTCCGCCTCGAAAGCGGCGTACACGGTGGCCGAGGGGATCGCGCCGGTGGTGCGCTGCGAGTAGATCGAGAACGTGCGCAGGTTCTCGACCTCGTCGCCCCAGAAGTCGATGCGCAGCGGGTCACCGAGCGCCGGGTACGCGTCGATCAGGCCGCCGCGGACGGCGAACTCGCCGCGGCCGCGCACCTGCTCCACGCGCTCGTAGCCGAGCCCCGCGAGCCGGGCGACGGCGCCGTCGAAGTCGAGCACCTCGCCCGGGGCGAGCGCGAGCGGCCGTGGCTGGAGCTCGAGCGGCAGGAACCGCTCGAGAAGGGCCACGGCCTCGGCCACGATCACGCTGCCGGCGGCGAGCGCCGCCAGCGCCTGCTGACGCTCGCCGACCACGTGGGGGGAGGGCGCCACGTCGGCCCCGTAGAGCACGCCGCGGGCCGGCAGCACCGGGACCGCTGTGTCCAGGTACACGGAGAGGTCGGCGGCGAGCCGCGTCGCGGCTTCGCCGTCGGGCGCCACGACGACGCGTCCGCCACCGTCCCGCAGGGCGGCCGCGAGCACGTACGGGGCGTAGAAGCTCGGCGCGTACGCGCCCGCGCCGCGCCGCAGCCGGGGCGCGGCCGTCTCGAACTTCTCGTCGTTCAGCAGGTAGTCGAGAAACACGCTTGACCTCCTCGTGGGCGACTCGTCGCGCTCCGCCCGAGGCGCCCCGGCGCGGAGGCCGGGCACGCCGAACGCCCCGCGCGCCTACGGCGGCGGGGCTCACCTCTCATTCTAGCCGATGGGAGCGCCGGCGGACCCGGCGCCCGGCTCGCGCCGGGTCAGCGGCGTGCCGAGCCGGGCCACGCGGAAGCGGGCGAGCCGCGCACCACGACCGTCGCCCGACTCGCCGTCGCCTGCCGCATGCCCGCGACGTCGGAGGCGTGGCCGGACACCTCATACCTGCCGGCCGGCCACGTCACCCTCAAGTTCCAGATCCCACGCTCGCCCACCGCCACCGCCGGGATCCTGCGCTTCGCGACCACACCGCCACCGCCGTCCCGTACGGTGAGCACGACGATGGCGCTGGCGCTCGAGAAGGCCGGGTCCGAGAGGCGCCAGCGCACCCTCACCGTGGCGCCGCGTCGCACGATGCCACCGCGCACGTCCACGTGCGGCGGCATCGTGTCCCCAGCGCCGGCCGCGGTCACGAAGGCCTTGAGACAGACATTCGCCTGCGAGAGACCCGCGCGAGTGGTGAGGTCGGACCAGGACGCGCCGTCCGCGCTCACGTACGACTGGCCGGCGCGAGCGCGCGGCGCGATGAGCGCCGAGGGCCGCTCCACGGGCACCGGCCGCCTCCAGCCGGGCGTGGTCACGCGCACCGCGGCGACAAAGACGCGGCCTTGGGAGACCGCCACCGACCGGTCGAGGCGGATGGTGTGATACCCGGCGACGGGCACAGTGCCGGCGGCGGCGACGGACGCCGCCGCGATGCCCTGCACGGAGCCGGCGACGCGGATCTCGTACTCCGTCCCCGGGACTGGGGTGTAGAACGAGACGGCGGCGAGGTCGCCCGAGCCCGCGCCGGTGAAGCGGCTCGCGTACCACGCGCTCTCGCCGCCGCCGGCGCCGATCCAGCCGCTGCGCCCCAGCGCGTCGTACTGGTAGATCGCGTCGTAGTCGTCCACGGACTCGACGCCGCTGAACACCGCCAGGGCCTTGCCGAAGCTCGCGTCATAGTAGGAGAGCCAGAAGTAGCCCTGCTCGCCGAAATCCGTGCCCCAGCTGTTCTTGATGAGGAACGCACCGTCGCCGGGAGGGCGGATGGCGAAGTCGCCGGCCGGGTACGAGTCGTCCCAGCCCACGCACAGCACATGGTGGTCGAGTTGGCCGCGCAGGCCGTAGTAGGAGCTCGTGGCGGCGTTCCAGAAACGATCCGCCCCTTTGGTGTCGAAGTCGATCGCCGCGTCGACGCCGCCGTAGGTCATGACCGCCCATTTGACGGCGGCGTTGTCCAGCGTGCCGGGCTCGCGCCGCGGCAGGAAGAGAACCTCCTGGACGTGACGCACGGCTCGCAGGTACTCGGGAGACCGGCCGGGGCGGGGGTACGGGTCCGAGCTCTCCGGCACAGGGCCCTCCCAGCGCGCGTAGTAGGCCGCCGCCAGCTCGCTGGGAGCCATACCCTGATAGACGAGCCGCGACGCCATGTGGTCGGCGAGGTTGTTCTCGGAGAAGTCCTGGGCCTGCCCTTCCACCGTGACGGCGGCGGACTCGAGCGAGCCCGTGGCCGCCATGATCCAGCAGGTGCCGAAGTCGTCCTGCGAGCGGACGGGCGTCACGCGGTGCGACGCACGCAGGTCGTAGCTGGCAGGGAAGGGCGCCGCGGCGTCCCACGGCCCCGCGCCGGCCCCCGCGCCGGCCGCGCCCACCGCGCCGGAGGGGATGCCGCCCGACAGCGCGACCAGCGAGGCGAGCACGGCCGCCGCTATCAGGTACGCGCGCAGGCCGCGGCTCACGAAGTCCTCGTCTCGATCTGATGAAGGATCACTCCCGTCTTATCCCCCGGGCGGGCGAAGCAAGTCAAGCCGGGTTCCCCCGGGGCAGCGCCGCATCGTAGTATGTGGACCACGATGGGAGGTACTGTCACCGCACACGAGTTCCAGACGCGGGCCGGCGTCCGGGGCACACGACACCGGCGCGCACGCGTCGTCTTCGTGATCCTCGTCCTGCTCGCCGCAATCGCGTGCGTCGGCGTCCTGCGTCCGGCTCCCGCCGCCGCCGCCGTCGACGCCACCATCGCCGCCGCGCTCGGCTCCGCCGGGCTCGCCGGCTCCGGGACCGGCGTCTTCGTCTGGGACCTCGACACCGCCCTCCCCATCTACGGATTCAACTCCTCCACGGAGCTCGTGCCGGCCTCCAACATGAAGCTCGTGACAAGCGCCGCGGCGCTCAGGGACTGGAGCGCCACGTACCGGTTCTCCACCGAGCTGTATGCGCCGGACGTGGCGATCAGCGCGGGCGGCGTGCTGGACGGCGATCTGCACCTGCGCGGCCTCGGCGACCCCAGCCTCTCCACACGCTCGTATCAGCGAGAGGTCTTCGACCTCACGACGGCCTCGTTCGAGACCTTCGCGAAAACGCTGAAGCGCGAAGGCGTCAAGAAGGTCACCGGCAGGGTCCTCGGCGACGCCTCCTGGTTCGACAAGCTCAAGACGGTGCCGTACTGGAAGGACGGGCTGCAGCTCGAGTGCGGCCCGCTGTCCGGCCTCTCCGGCAACCAGGGGCTCGACAACGGCAACCGGGTGAGCGCGCCGGCAACCTGGGCGGCGAAGCTCATGAAGACGGCGCTCGTCAACGCCGGCGTGAAGGTCAAGGGCAAGCCCGGCAGCGGCAAGGTGCCCACCTCGGCCGCGCTGGTCAAGCGCCAGTACTCGGCCGCGCTGCCCGGCATCCTCCGGCACATGAACCAGGAGAGCGACAACTTCTTCGCCGAGATGCTCCTCAAGGGGCTCGGCAAGGACTTCCACGGCGAGGGCAGCACGGTGGCCGGCGCCAAGGCCAGCAAGGCCACCCTGCACGCGATGGGCGTCGAGACCGGCACCTACGTGATCCAGGACGGCTCCGGGCTGAGCTACGGCGACCGGCTCACGGCGGAGGGCATCGTCAAGGTGCTCGGCGCCATGCGCCAGCGGGACGACTTCGACGTCTACTACGACTCGCTCCCGGTCGCCGGCAAGGACGGCACGCTGCACGACCGCATGCGCGGCACGGCGGCGGCGGGCAACGCGCACGCCAAGACGGGGACGCTCAACATCGCCGTCTGCCTGTCGGGCTACGTGGAGAGCGCCAACGACCACCTCGTGGCGTTCTCGATCCTCATGAACGGCGGGAGCATGGGGACGGCGGACTGGGGGACGGCGGCGGCGGCGCAGGACAAGATCGTCGCCGCCCTCGCCAAGGCCTCATTGCCGGGCGAGACCGTGCTGGCGGCGACGCCGGTGCTCCGCCAGCACTCCGTCTCAGCCGTCGAGACGGTTCACGGCGTTGGCGGCGGCCTCAGGCCCGTCGTCCAGCCATAGCTCGACGGCGTCGGCGGCGGCGGCCGTCAGCGCGTCCACGTCCGCGCGGCTCTCCCGGAAAGGACTGAGCACGTACTCGGCGACCACGTCGGGGTCGGTGCTCGGCGGCCGGTCTACCCCCACCCGCAGCCGGGCGTACCCGGCGCCGATGAGCCCGGTGATGCTCTTGAGCCCGTTGTGGCCGCCGCTCCCGCCGCCTTCCATGAGGCGCAGGCGGCCGAAGGGCAGGTCGATGTGGTCGTGCACGACCAGGACTTCCTCGAGCCGCAGCTTGACCGCGCGCAGCGCGGCGGCCACGCTGCGGCCCGAGTCGTTCATGAACGTGGTCGGCTGCAGCAGGAGCACGGTGCGGCCGCGCACCATGCCTTCGGCCACGCGGCCGTCGAACCCTCGCTTCGCGCGCGGGACGCCGTGCCGGCGCGCCAGCTCTTCGACCACGCGGTAGCCGATATTGTGCGGCGTGCCCTCGTACGCCGACCCGGGGTTCCCCAGGCCGACGACGAGGCGCTCGACGCTCGATGAGGGGCGGAACGGCGCCACGATGCCTCGCGGTCAGGCGGCCCGCCGGAGGGCGATCAGCCCTCGCCCTCTTCTTCCTTCTTGCCGACGAGCTCGGGCTCCGCGGCGGAGACACCCTCCACGGCTTCTTCGCCCTCGACGACCTCTTCCTCGACCTTGCGCGGCGGCAGCACCGAGCAGAGGACCTCTTCGGGGTCCGCCATGATCTCGATGCCCTCGGGCACCACCAGGTCGGCGACCTGGAGCGTCTCGTTCATGTCGAGCTCGCTGACGTCCACCACGAGGTGCTCGGGGATGGCCGTGACGAGGCCCTTGACGGTGACCTCGCGGGTCGACTCGTCGAGCATGCCGCCGGCCTTGACGCCCTTGGGCTCGCCCTCGAAGCGGATGCTGACCGTGGTCTCGATGGTCTCGTCCAGGCGGATCTCCTGGAGGTCGACGTGGATCACGTTGTTCTTGACGCTGTCGAGCGTGAGCTCCTTGACGATGGCCTTGTGGCCGCCCTTCTGGCCCTCGACGGTCACGTCGAGGACGGCGTGCGTGCCGGCGCCCGTGTGCAGCGCTGCGCGCAGCGCGTGCGGCTCGACGGCGAAAAGCACGGCGTCGTTGCCGTGGCCGTAGATGACACCGGGGATGAGCCCCGACTTGCGCAGCCGCTTCGTGGCGCGGGTGCCGGTGACGTCGCGCTTGTGCACGACGATGCTGACGTTGTCCATGTTTGGTCTCCTGCTAGAACAGCTGATTGTCGCCGGCGAAGATCTCGCTCACCGACTCGTCCTCGAACACGTTCCTGATGGTGCGGGCAAGGATGTCGGCCACCGACAACACCTTGATCTTGGGGTCGTCGGGACCGAGCCTGACGTTGACGGTGTCCGTTACCACGATCTCCTTGACCGGTGACTGACGGATACGCTCGCACGCCGGCCCGCTGAAGATGCCGTGCGTGGCGGTGACGTAGACCTCTTTGGCGCCGCGGTCGTAGAGCGTGTCGATAGCGCTCGTGACCGAACCCGCGGTGTCGATGATGTCGTCCACGATGATCGCGATCTTGTCCTGCACGTCGCCGATGAAGTGCATCGTCTCGGCGCGGTTGTGGTCGGGGCGCATCTTGGTGAGCACGGCGAGGTCGCAGCCGGGCACGCGATTGATGAACCGCTTGGCGAGCTTGACGCCGCCGGCGTCGGCGGACACGGCGACGAGCGGCGTGTCGCCGAAGTCCTTGTAGCGGAAGTAGTCGGCCAGCATGGGGACCGCGGTCATGTGGTCCACCGGGATCTCGAAGAACCCCTGGATCTGGCCCTGATGGAGGTCCATCGACAGCACCCGGTCGACGCGCGCGGCCTCGAGGAGCGTGGCCACCAGGCGGGCGGTGATGGGCTCGCGGGCGGCGCTCTTCTTGTCCTGCCGCGAGTAGGGGTAGTACGGCATGACGGCGGTGATGCGCTTGGCCGAGGCCAGCTGCGCCGCCTGGATCATGATGAGCAGCTCCATGAGCTCGGAGTTGATGTCGTCCAGCGGCGACTGGACGATGAACATGTCCGAGCCGCGCACGTTCTCCTCGTAGCGGGCGTAGATCTCCCCATTGGAGAACGTCTTGAGCTGGACGCTGCCGAGCGAAACGTCGAGCTTGTCGGCGATCCTCGCCGCGAGGGCGGGGTTGCTGCGCCCCGAAAAGATCATGAGCCGCTTGCGCGGCGTGGCCACGCAGCAGGTGCTGTCCGCCACCGTTCGCCTCTCTTCTCGTGTTGGCCGCCGACCGGTCAACGATTGTACCAAAGGGCGCGGCCCCGGGCGCCGTGAGGGCCCCGGGCGGCCTAGTCCTGCTGCTCGCGCAGGCGGCGAGACGCACGGCGCCCGGCGTAGCCCTCGATGTTCTTCTGCTGCTCGCGCGCGACGCCGAGCGCCCCCTCGGGCACGTCGCGCGTGATCACCGAGCCGGCCGCCGTGAAGGCGTCGTCGCCGATGGTGACCGGGGCGACGATGGTCGTGTCGCTGCCGGTGCGCACGCGGTCGCCGATCTGCGTCGCGTGCTTGTCGTACCCGTCGTAGTTGGCGGTGATGTTGCCGGCGGCGATGTTGCTGTCCACGCCGACGATGGCGTCGCCCACGTAGCTGAGGTGGGGCACCTTGCTGCGCTCGCCGATGCGGCTGTTCTTGATCTCGACGAAGGTGCCGGCCTTGGCGCCCTCGGCGAGCACGGTGTTGGGGCGGATATACGCGAAGGGCCCGACGTTGCAGCCGGAGCTGATCACGCACTCGTAGAGGTGCGAACTGATGACGCGGGCGCGGTCGCCGACGAAGGCGTCGCGGAGGAAGCTGCCGGGGCCGACCTCGCTGGCCGCGCCGACGGTGGTGCGCCCGAGCAGGTGCGTGCCCGCGCGGATCAGCGTGTCGCGGCCGACCTCGACGCCGTAGTCCACGTAGGTCGTCTCGGGATCCTCGACGGTGACGCCGGCGAGCATGAGCCGCTCGAGCAGGCGCCAGCGCATGGCGGCGTTGACGACGGCGAGCTCGACGCGCGAGTTGACGCCCATGCACATCTCCTCGTCGACGCTCTCGAAGCTCGCGACGGTGTGCCCGGCGTCGATCAGCAGGTGGACGGCGTCGGTGAGGTACAGCTCGCCCTGGTCGTTGTCGCTCTCGAGCCGGCCAAGTGCGGGCCGCAGGGCGTCGCCGCGGAACACGTACAGCCCGACGTTGATCTCGTCGATCTCGCGCTCCTCGGGCGTCGCGTCGCGGTACTCGACGATGCGCGCGACGCGGCCGTCGTCGTCGCGCACGATGCGCCCGTAGTGCTCGGGATCGTCGAGGTCGATGGTCGTGAGCGTCGCGGCCGCGTCGGCGTCGAGGTGCCGCTGGTGGAGGGCGGCGACGAAGTCGCCGTCGACCAGCGGCACGTCGCCGTACAGCACCATGATGTCGCCCTCGAAGCCTTGCAGCGGCTCGACGCCCGCACGGACGGCGTCGCCGGTGCCGCGCCGCTGCTGCTGCACGGCGCGCTCGCAGCCCACGGGCAGGATCTCGACGATGGCCTCCTGGTCGGGGCCGGTGACGACGACGACGCGGTCGGGCGAGACGCTGAGCGCCGCGTCGATCACGTACGAGAGCATGGGACGGCCGCACACCTCGTGCAGCACCTTGGGGACGTCCGACTTCATGCGCGTCCCCAGGCCGGCCGCGAGGATGACGACGGCGAGCGGGGGACGCTTCGTTTCTGCTGTGTTCATCTGCTCACCTTGGGGATGACGCCGGGGGTCTCAGACCCTCCGGCTCTCGCGTGGCGTGGTGCTGGCTGGGGCGGGAGGATTCGAACCTCCGGATGCCGGGACCAAAACCCGGTGCCTTACCGCTTGGCTACGCCCCAGCGACTGTCGGCAGGGGCGCCGCGAGGCGGCCAACCGCCCGCCGCGAAGCGGCAGAGTAGTCTATCACGCAGGTGGTTTGCCGCGCCCCTTGGCCGGCGCCCGTTTGGGCTCGCCCGGCTGCAGGTCGGTGACGTACCAGGCGCGGGCCGGGGCCGCGGCCGCCCGCGCCGCCAGCGCTTTCTCCTCGGTGGCGAACACGCCGAACACCGCGGCGCCGCTGCCCGTCATCGCCGCCGTGAGCGCTCCCGCCGAGCGCAGGCGCTCGAGCAACTCGCCGACCTTGTGCTTGCGCATCACGACGCTCGGCTCGAGGTCGTTGGCAACCAGAGCCGCCACGTCCCTCGTCGTCTCGGCGGCCTGCGCCCTGCTCGCCAGCAGCCGCGCCCGTGGTGCGAACTCCTTGAGCGTCACCTCGGCGTCCTCGTCGCGCCAGCGGTACACGGCGGCGGTGCTCAGCCCGATGTCAGGGATGGCGACGACGAGGTGGAGCGCCGGAAGGGGAACGTCCTTGAGCACCTGACCGCGGCCCATGGCGAGCTGGGGGCCGGGCCAGAGGAAGAACGGCACGTCGCTGCCCACGGCGGCGGCGACGTCGTAGAGCACTTTCACCGAGAGGTCGAGCGAGAACAGCCGCTCGACCGCCAGCAGTGCGGCGGCCGCGTCGGAGCTTCCACCGCCGAGACCGCCGCCGGAGGGCACGCGCTTCTCGATGGTCACGCGGACCTCGAACGCGCGGTCCAGCCGCTCGCCCAGCTCGCGGATGGCCTTGGCGGCGAGGTTGTCGGCGCCGGGGGCCACGTCGCAGACGACGTCCAGCCCGGCGCCCGGCGTACGCTCGACGATCACCCTGTCCGAGAGCGTGATCGGCAGCATCAGCGAGGCGATCTCGTGGAAGCCGTCCGGGCGCACGGGGCCGACGAGCAGGGCGAGGTTGAGCTTGGCCGGCGCGCCGATCTCGACGCGGTCCTCGCTGCGTGCTGTGCCCAGGCTCATCGCGACCTCCTCACGCCGCCGGTCCCTCGGCCGCCACGCGGCCCAGGCCGGCGGCGAACGTCCGCCACAGCGGCGGCGCGAGCTCCTCCGGCCGCGCCGCCTCGCTCAGTTCGAGCGCGCGCAGCCCCGCGCGCACGTCGTCCCGGCTCAGTATCGCGCCGGCGTGGGCGGCGCCGCCGAGCGAGTTCACGAGCGTCTTGCGGCGCTGCCCGAACGCGAGCCGCACCAGGTGCGAGACGGCCGTGTACTCCTCGGGGCCGGGAGCATCGTCGTCGTCCCTGCGTACGAAGCTGATGAAGCTGGACTCCACGCGCGGCTGCGGCCGGAACGCGGAGGCGGCCACCGGCCGCGACTTCTCCAGGCGGCAGGCGAGCTGCGTGAGCACGGAGACCGCCGAGTACGCCTTGGTCGACGGCGCCGCGAACAGCCGCTCGCCGAGCTCGCGCTGGACCATCACCGACCATCGCCGCACCGAAGGGAGTGCGGCGATGGTGGTCATGATGAGTGGGATGGCGATGTTGTAGGCCAGGTTGGCGACCACCGCGGTCGGCGGCGGGTCGAGCGCGCCGAGGTCGGCCTTGAGCGCGTCGCCGGCGTGGAGCACGAGGCGCGGGTCGGCCACGGAGAGCTCCTGGAGCCGCGGCAGCCAGCGGCGGTCGATCTCGAAGGCGTGCACCAGCCGCGCCCGCTCGAGCAAGGGCCGCGTGAGCAACCCGCCGGCGGCCCCGACCTCGAGGACGACGTCCTCGGAGCCTGCGTCCGCCTGGTCGACGATGGCACGCAAGACGTTCTTGTCGACCAGGTGGTTCTGGCCGTAGCGCTTGAGCGCGTGCGGCCGCGGGGGGCGACTGCGGTCGCCCGCGCCCGGCCGTCCGCCGGCGGCGCCCACGTCAGCTCGCCTCGGCGAGCCCGAAGACGCGCCGCGCGTTGGCCGTCGTGAGCTCGGCGAACTCCTCGACCGGCACGCCGCGCACCTCGGCGACCAGCGCGGCCGTGTGCGCCACCCAGGCCGGTACGTTGCTGTTGCCGCGATTGGGCACCGGAGTGAGGAACGGCGCGTCGGTCTCCACCATGATGCGGTCGTCGCGCACCTTCTTCGCCGCCTCGCGCAGCTCCGCCGCGTTCTTGTAGGTGACGTTGCCGGCGAAGCTGGCGTAGTACCCGCGCTCGTTGCACTCGTCCACGTACTGCGGCAGCGAGTAGCAGTGCATGACGACCGTGAGGTCACTCGCCTCAGCGGCCAGCTGGGCCATCGCCTCGTCTCCGGCCTCGCGGACATGGACGACGAGAGGCAGGTCGACGCGCCGCGCCAGGTCGATTTGGGCGCTGAAAGCCCGACGCTGCGCGTCGCGCGGCGAGAGGTCGCGGTAGAAGTCCAGACCGACCTCCCCCACCGCCACGACCCGCGGCCGCGCCGCGAGCGCCTCGAACTCCGTCAGGAGCTCATCGTCCAGCAGGTGCGCCTCGTGCGGGTGCAGGCCGACCGTGGCGTACACGCCGGGGAGCGACTCGGCCAGCTCGGCAGCCCGCCGCGAGCTCGGGCGGTCGATGCCGATCGTGATCAGCTGCTCGACGCCCGCCGCGCGCGCGCCGGCGACGGCGCCCGCGGTGTCGTCGATCATCTCGAGGTGACAGTGCGAGTCGACGAGCGTCATGTGCGGGTGTGCGGCGCCGGGGCGGACCGGGAGGTCACGCCGGCGCCTCAGCCCTCGGTCTCGAGCCGCGGGAACAGCGACGGGCCGGCCACGACCTCGGCCGGGACGAGCGTCGCCCACGTAGCCTTGTCCAGCAGCAGGTCGGCGTCGCCGTGCGCCTGGCCGATGCGTCGCAAGACCTCGACGGCGGTGGTCGGGATCACCGGGTACACGGCCAGCGAGACCAGGCGCAGTCCGGCCGCCAGCCCGTTGAGGACGGCGTCCAGGCGGGCGGCCTGCGCCTCGTCCTTGGCGAGCTTCCAGGGCGCCTCTTCTTCGACGAGCTTGTTGAGGCGTCTCACGAACTCCCAGATCGTATCCAAGGCCGCCGTGACGTTGAGGTCGGCGTACTGCTCCGCCGCTTTCGCGACCATCGCCCCGCCCTCTGCGGCCACCGCCGCCAAAGACTCACCCTCAGGTCCAGCTTGAGGTATGGCCCCGTCGCGGTACTTGCCGATCATGCTGACCGTGCGGCTGACGAGGTTGCCCAGCTCGTTGGCGAGCTCGTTGTTGTAGCGAGCCCGGAGACCCTCGAGACTCACGTCACCGTCCTGCCCGAGCGTTACCTCGCGCATGAGGTAGTAGCGGAGCGGCTCGGCGCCGACGTCCTCGATGACCGCGAAGGGGTCGAGGACGTTGCCGCGCGTCTTGCTCATCTTCTCGCCGCCGACCAGCAGGTAGCCGTGGATGAGCTCGCCCACAGGCAGCTCGTAGCCGGCGCTCATGAGCAGGGCCGGCCAGATCACGGCGTGGAACTTGAGGATGTCCTTGGCGAGGAAGTGGAACGCCGGCCAGTAGCGCGCCGTGAGATCCTCCCCGGGACGCGCGTAGGTGAGCGCCGAGAGGTAGTTGATGAGCGCGTCGACCCAGACGTAGATGACCTGCTCGTCGTCCCACGGCACCGAGACGCCCCAGGTGATGCTCGAGCGGCTGATGCTGATGTCCTCGAGCCCCTGCTCGATGAACGAGAGCGCCTCGTTGTAGCGCGACCTGGGCTTCACGAAGCCCGGGTTGGCGCGGAAGAACTCGGCCAGCCGGTCCTGGTACCTGCTGAGCAGGAAGTAGTAGTTCTCCTCCTCCAGCCAGACCGGCTTGATGCCGTGGTCCGGACAGAGCCCGTCCTCGGTGAGGTCGCGCTCGTACCAGAAGGCCTCGCAGGCGGTGCAGTAGAGGCCGCCGTAGCTCCGCTTCTCGATGTCGCCGGCGGCCTTGAGCTTCTCGACGAAGCCCTGCACGAACGCCTCGTGCTCCGGGTCGGTCGTGCGGATGAAGAAGTCGTTGGAGGCGCCGAGCGCCGCGGCGAGCTCGCGGTAGCGCGGCGCCAGCTGGTCCACGTGCTGCTGTGGCGTGAGCCCGCGCTCCTCCGCCGCCTGCGCGACCTTGGTGCCGTGCTCGTCAGTGCCGGTGAGGAAGAACACGTCCTCGCCCCGCTGGCGGTGATGGCGCGCCAGCACGTCGGCGGCCACGGTCGTGTAGGCGTGGCCGTGGTGCGGCTCGCCGTTCACGTAGTAGATGGGAGTGGTGATGTAGAAGCTCATGGAGGCTAGTCTAGCGTCTTCCCGAGGCCTTCGCGGCCGCCCCATACGAGCCGATGCGCTCCCCGAGCGACCAGTACTCGCCTTCCACATAGGCGATGGGTGTGAGCTTCTTCGTCTGCACGCGCCCCTGCCCATCGAGGACGTCCTCGTCGTACTGCACGGCCACGATCTCGGCGATGTAGAGGTCGTGCGCGCCAAGCGCCAGCTGGTGCCGCACGACACACTCGATGTTGACCGGGCACTCCTCGATGAGCGGCGCGTTGACGACGCTCGCCTGGCGGGCGGTAAGGCCGAGCTCCTCGAACTTGTCGTGCTCGGCGCCCGACCAGACGCCGGCCAGGTCGACCTGCTCGAGCTGCTCGGCGCGCGGCACATTGACGACGAACTCGCGCGCCGCGTTGACGAGCCGGTGCGAGTGCCGCGTGGGACGGATCGCCACGCTCAGCATGGGCGGCGTCGAGCACACCGTGCCGGCCCACGCCAGCGTGATGATGTTGGGCTTCTCCTTGCCGTGGCCGGCCACGCTCAGCAGCACCACCGGCGTCGGAAGCAGCGCGGCCGATGGTTTGCGCTCGATCTTCATCACTCAGCCTCCCTTGGGGTCCGGTCGCAATGGTACCCCACCCGTGGAATCACAACGTCTCTGGCGCGCTTTCCACGACATTCGTAGAATAGGGGGGCCGAAAGGAGTCCCATGCGCAGACAGGCGCTCGACAAGACCGACATCGCGATCATCGGCCATCTGCAGGTGGACGGCCGGCGCGCGTACACGACCATCGCCAAGGACCTCGGCATCTCCGAGGCCAGCGTGCGTCAGCGGGTGGCCCGGCTCCTGCGCACCAACGTCATCCAGATCGTCGCCGTCAGCAGCCCGCTCGACCTCGGCCTCATGTGGGCGCAGATCCACCTGCGGGTCAAGGGCGATCGCATCGAGGCGGTGGCGCAGGCGGTCGCGGAGCTTCCGCAGGTGGACTACGTCAGCATCTGCGCCGGCGACTTCGACATCATCGTCGGCGTCGTAGCCCACGATCGCGAGGAGCTCCTCGACGTCCTCGTCAATCACGTCCGCACCATCCCCGGCATCGAGCAGGCCGACTTCGTCCTCAACCTCAAGATCCTCAAGGACAACTACGAATGGTCGCCGGGCGAAGCTCCGGCGACGGCCTAGGGAGGCGAGAGTCATGGGCGATCAAACCCGCCCGCACGTGCACACCCCACCCCCGGGACCCAAGAGCCAGGCGCTGATGAAGCGCGGTGAAGACATCATGCTCGGGGTCTCCCTGATCGGCGACTGGCCGCCGAGCCACTTCGTCTCGCGCTACCGGGACGGCTGGTTCCTCGAGGACGTGGACGGCAACCGGTACATCGACTGGCTGGCCGGGTGGGCGTCGTCCCCGCTGGGCGGCAACAACCCGGAGCTGGTCGAGGCCGCCCACCAGGCGCTCAAGGAGTACGGCACGGAGTGCCTCTCCTCGCTCACCACCTGGCACCAGTACCAGCTCGCCGAGAAGCTGGTGGAGATCGCGCCCAAGCCGCTCACCAAGGTCGTCTACGACACCACCGGCAGTGAGGTCGTGGAGAACGCGGTGCGCATCATGCGCGAGGCCGCCGGCCCCAGCCGCCCCTTCGTCATCACCTTCCTGGGCAGCTTCCACGGCGGCAACTACGGCACCGGCGCCATGGGCCCGCACAACGCCCACTACAACCACGGCATCGAGCCGTTCATGAGCGGCTGGATCAACGTCCCCTTCCCTACCTGCTACCGCTGCCCGTACCACCTGGACTACCCGTCCTGCGACATCGCCTGCCTCGGCTACATCGAGGAGATGATCCTGCGCTACAAGGCGACGCCGGACAGCATCGCCGGCGTCAACGTGGAGTTCATCCAGGGCGAGAACGGCATCCAGATCCCGCCGCCCGAGTGGCCGGGACGCCTGTCGGCACTCTGCAAGGAGTACGACTGGATCCTGTACAACGACGAGGTCCAGGAGGGCATGGGCCGCTGCGGCGAGTGGTTCCTGGTGGACGCGTACCCGGACGTCGAGGTCGAGCTGCTCTCGCTCGGCAAGGCCACGTCCGGCGGCCTGATCCCCATCTGTTACACCCTGGGCTCGGACCGCATGAGCGAGCCGGCCGGCGAGCTCTACACCGGAGGTACCTTCGCCGGCTCCCCCGTGGGCTGCGCCGTCGGCATCAAGCTCATCGAGATCATCAAGCGCGACAACGTGCTCGACAACGTCAAGGAGATCGAGCGCATCGCCAAGGCCAAGTTCGGGGCCATGAGGGACAAGTACGAGATCGTCGGCGACGTGCGCGTCAAGGGCTGCTATCAGGCCGTCGAGTTCGTCGAGGACAAGGACAGCAAGACGCCGGCCCACGACCTCACGCGCGAGGTGGTCTACGCCATGGAGCGGCGCGGAGTGATCCCGATCTACGAGCCGGCCTTCAACTGGTTCCGTCCCACGCCGGCGCTCAACATGCCGCCGGAGCTGTTCGCGCTCGGCTGCGACATCGTGGAAGAATGCGTGGCCGAGGTGAGCAAGAACCACGCGAAGGGCATCGCATGACCTACGACTCACTGCCGTTCAGCGGCATCGCGACCTTCTTCAAGGCGCCGCTGGTGGAGGCGCCGACGACGGCCGACGCCGACGTGGCCGTCGTCGGCATCGGCTGGGACGAAGGCACGACCAGCCGCTCCGGCGCCCGGATGGGGCCTCGCGCCCTGCGCGAGGCCTCCACCATGTACGCCTTCCAGCGCGACGCCGAGCCGTTCTGGGACGGCGAAGCCGGTGTGGAACTGCTCGGCGGCGTCCGCTGGGCGGACTGCGGCGACGTGGCGCTCGGCCCCATGTGGTCGCCCGAGCGCTACCACAACGCCGTGGTCGACAGGCTGCAGCCGATCATGAAAGCCGGCCTCTTCCCCGTCACGCTCGGCGGCGATCACTCCATCGGCTACCCGGTGCTGAAGGCGCTGTACCAGGCGCGGGGCGGCAAGCCGTTCCACCTGGTGCAGTTCGACACGCACATGGACTACTGGGACGAGGAGGGCGGCTCGCGCTTCTCGCACGCCAGCCCCATCATCCGCAGCCATGAGGCCGGCTTCCTCGCCGGCCTGACGCAGTACGGCATCCGCAGCCTGCACACGCCCGGCGACAACATCGCCCTGGCGAAGAGCCGCGGGGCGAACATCTTCTGGTGCCAGCAGTCCAAGGACATGCTGGTGGAAGACCTCGTCGAGCACCTGCCCAAGGGGGCCGACGTGTACATCACCTTCGACATCGACGCGCTCGACCCGGCGATCGCGCCGGGCACCGGCACGCCCGAGCCCGGCGGCTTCAGCTACTACGAGGCCAAGGATATCCTGCTCGGCGTCTGCGCCCGCTGCAACGTCGTGGGCATGGACCTCGTCGAGGTGGCGCCGCAGTACGACGGCCCCGGCCAGGTCACGGCGCTGCACGGCGCCCGCCTGATCCTGGACACGGTGGGCGCCGTGTTCCGCCGTCGCACCACGCTGGCGTGACCGGCGACGAGAGACCAGACACCGGCGACGAACGGCCGCCGGACGAGCGGCCGGCGGCGGATGAGCCTCAGGGCGACGAGACCCCTCCGCCGCCGCTGGCGGCGATGGGCATCGTCGCCGGCACGGTGATCGGCGGCGCCGTCGGCCTCATCGTGGGGCACCTCGCGATCGGCGCCGGGGTCGGCTGCGCGGCCGGCCTCATCGTCGGCGCCGCCACACAGGCGCTGCGCTCGCGCCGGTAGCCTCCGGACGCCCGGTCGGGGGCGGGGGCGGGGGGGCCCGCCCCCCCC
>CAIYOD010000069.1 GCA_903927755.1 uncultured Thermoleophilia bacterium
CCAAAGTCCTCATCATGGGAGCCGCAGGCCGCGACTTCCACAACTTCAACACCTACTTCCGCGAGCGGGGAGAGTACGAGATCGTCGCCTTCACGGCCACGCAGATCCCGTACATCAACGACCGTAAGTACCCGGCCGAGCTCGCCGGCCCGTTCTACCCCGAGGGCATCCCGATCCACGACGAGTCCGAGATGCCCGCTCTGGTCAAGAAGCACGGCGTAGAGATCGTCGTCTTCGCCTACTCAGACGTCCCCTATGAGTACGTCATGCACCGCTCCGCCCTCGTCAACTCGCTCGGCGCCGACTTCATGCTGATGGGCCCCGACAAGGTGATGGTCAAGAGCACGAAGCCGGTGATCGCCGTCTGCGCCGTGCGCACCGGCGCCGGCAAGAGCCAGACGACGCGCAAGATCCAGACGATGCTGCGCGAGGCCGGCAAGAAGGTCGTCTCCATCCGCCACCCCATGCCCTACGGCGACCTCGTCGCCCAGCGCGTGCAGCGCTACGCGACCCTCGAGGACCTCAAGAAGCATGAGTGCACGATCGAGGAGATGGAGGAGTACGAGCCGCACGTCGTGGCCGGCAACGTGATCTACGCCGGCGTCGACTACGAGGCCATCGTGCGCGAGGCCGAGAAGGAGGCCGACGTCATCCTCTGGGACGGCGGCAACAACGACTTCAGCTTCTACGCCGCCGACCTCTACATCACGGTCGCCGACCCGCATAGGCCCGGCGACGGCCTCGTCTACTACCCCGGCGAGGTCAACCTGCGGCTCGCCGACGCGATCGTCCTGAACAAGATCGACTCGGCCGACCGCGCCGGCGTCGAGGCCGAGCTCGAGGCCGTGCGCTCGGTGAACCCGGACGCCACGATCATCATGGGCGCCAGCCCGGTCACGGTCGACAAGCCCGAGATGATCAAGGGTAAGCGCGTGCTCGTGGTCGAGGACGGCCCCACGCTCACGCACGGCGAGATGAAGTACGGCGCCGGCACCGTGGCCGCCCGGCAGTTCGGCGCGGCCGAGTACATCGACCCGCGTCCCTTCGCCGTCGGCGAGATCAAGGCGACCTTCGAGAAGTACCCGAACGTCGGCGTCCTGCTGCCCGCCATGGGCTACTCCGACCAGCAGCTCAAGGACCTGGAGACGACGATCAACACCTCCGGCGCCGACGTGGTCGTGATCGGCACGCCGATGGACCTGCGCCGCATCATCGACATCAAGCTGCCGGCCGTGCAGGTCGGCTACGACCTCCAGGAGATCGGCAGCCCGACGCTCGAGGACGTGCTCCGCGAGCACGGCTACGTCTGAGCCTGGAGCCGCGCGGTTTCACCGACCGGAAGACCGCGGCGAGCCTGCGGGCGGACCGCCAACGAAAGGGGTGGGCATGGCACGTAAGATGAGGTGGGGGCTGCTTCTCGCGGCCGTTGCGCTGGTCGTCCTGGCGCTCGCCACGGCAGGCTGCGGCAGCAGCGACTCCACGACGGAAGAGAGCGTGGCTCCGAGCAGCAGCACCAGCACAGCGGCGGGGTGGACTGAAACGGACCTCGCCGCGATTGAAGCCGATCCGGCGCTCACGGCGATGCTTCCTGAGGGCATGACTGAGATCCGCGTCGCCAGCGACATCCCGTACCCGCCCTGGGAGTACTTCGACCCGCCGACGAGCAAGAACCCGGCCGGCTTCGACTACGATCTTTCACAGGCGATCGCCAAGAAGATCGGCGTCCCGGCCTCGTTCAACGCGACACCGTTCGACAGCATCATCCTGTCGATCAAGGGCGGCAAGAACGACATGATCATGTCGTGCATGTACGACAATCCCGAGCGTCAGCAGGAGGGCGTCAGCTTTGTCAACTACGCTTGGGACGGCACCTCGATCCTGGCGAAGAAGGGCAATCCCGAGGGTCTCACCAACCTCGACAGCCTCGCCGGCAAGACTGTGTCCACACTGAGCGGCGGGACGCAGGAGCTGCTCCTTCAGAACCTGAACAAGGAGTTCAAGAGCGCCGGTAAGGCGGAGATGAAGATCCTGGCGCTTCCGGGCCAGCCCGCGGCGCTACTCGCCGTCACCAGCGGCCGCGCCGTGGCCGACCTCACCGACCACTCGACCGCGTCGTACATCGCCCAGACGACGAACGACGGAGCCACCTTCGAAGTCGTTACTGACCCGGATGCGCCTCAGGGCTACGATCCTGCGATCATCGGGGCCGGCATCGTCGCCGAGAACACCGCGCTCATCGACGCCGTCCAGAAGGCGCTGCAGGCGCTGATCGACGACGGCTCCTACCAGAGGATCATCGGCAAGTACGGCCTGATCCCGGTCGAGTCGGCGCTGGTCAATCAGGGCGGCAAGCCCGCTCCCAACTCAAGCGCGACTCCCTGAGCCGTGGCAGCGGGATGAGCAGCTCCGCAACAACGCAGGGTGGGGCGGCGGCCGAGGTGCCGGCCGCCGCCCCACGCCCGGACGCGATCAAGGCCATCCCGGTCCGGCACTGGGGCCGCTGGATCGGCGCGGCTGTCGTCGTCTACCTTCTCGCGGCACTTCTCTACTCGTTCGTCAGAAGCCCCAACGTCGACTGGCCCACCGTGTGGGAGTACCTGTTCCAGCCGATCACGCTCATCGGTCTGGCCCGCACGATCGAGCTCACCATCGTGTGCATGGTCGTCGGCGCCGCCGGCGGCGTCATGCTGGCCGTGATGCGTCTCTCGGACAACCCGGTGCTCTCGTGGATCGCGTTGGGATACATCTGGTTCTTCCGCGGCACGCCGGTCTACGTGCAGATCATCCTCTGGGCCAACATCGGCGTGCTGTGGACCAAGTTCTATGTCGGGCTGCCGTTCACCGGCCTCGTTGTCGCGTCGGCAGACAGCGGCACGCTGGTGAACAACCTGTTCGTGGTCGCGGTGCTGGCGCTGGGCCTGAACGAGGCGGCCTATGCCGCCGAGCTCGTACGCGCCGGCATCATCTCCGTCGACGCCGGCCAGATGGAGGCCGCCTCCTCGCTCGGCATGTCGCCGACGCTGATGATGCGGCGCATCGTGCTCCCGCAGGCCATGCGCGTGATCATTCCGACGATGGGCAACGAGACGATCAGCATGCTCAAGACGACGTCGCTGCTGGCGGTGATCGGCGGTGGCGTGGAGATGTTCGGCCGGCTGCAGCAGGTCTACGCGCAGACGTTCCAGATCATCCCCCTGCTCGTCGTGGCCTGCATCTGGTACCTCATCGTCACTTCGATCCTCACTCTGATCCAGGCGCGCCTCGAGGCGTACTTCGGCAAGGGCTTCGGTGAGAAGGAGGCCGAGGCGGCGGAGAAGAGGACGGCACGCAGGACGTCGAAGGCCGCCGCGGCCACTCTGAAGGCGGAAACCGTCCAGGAAGGGGAGTCGCGATGAACCGGCCAGTGCCCGGGTGTCTGATCGACGCCGCCACCCTGGCCGACGAAGCCGAGACCGTCGGCAAGCCCATGGTCAAGGCCGAACAGGTCTGGAAGTCGTTCGGCAAGCTCGACGTGCTCAGGGGCGTGGACTTCATCGTCCAGCCGCAGCAGACGTTCGTGCTGCTCGGTCCTTCGGGCGGGGGCAAGTCGACGTTGCTGCGCTGCATCAACCACCTCGAGAAGATCGATGCCGGGCGGCTGTACGTCGCCGGCGAACTCATGGGCTACAAGGAGCGCGGGAACGCTCTGCACGAGATGAAAGCCCGCGACGTGGCCAGGCAGCGGGCGTCCATCGGCATGGTCTTCCAGCGCTTCAACCTCTTCCCACACAAGACGGCGATCGAGAACGTGATGGAGGCGCCGGTCATGGTGCAGCGCGTGCCGAGGAAGCAGGCGGAGCAGGAGGCGATCGACCTGCTCGGCTGCGTCGGCCTCAGCGCGAAGCTCGACACCTACCCGGCGCAGCTCTCCGGTGGCCAGCAGCAGCGTGTGGCCATCGCCCGTGCGCTGGCGATGAAGCCCAAGCTGATGCTCTTCGATGAGCCGACCTCCGCGCTCGATCCCGAGCTGGTCGGCGAGGTGCTCGACGTGATGAAGCAGCTTGCTCGTGACGGCATGACCATGGTCGTGGTGACTCACGAGATGGGCTTCGCCAAGGAGGTCGCCGATGGCGTTGCGCTCATGGACGGCGGCGTGATCGTGGAGCAGGGGCCGCCGCGAGAGATCCTCGTGAATCCGAAGGAGGAGCGCACCAAGCTCTTCCTTTCGAAGGTCCTGGCGTAGCTCCACTCCAGCCAATCGTCGTCCCGAGGGGGGCCGCATGACCGAGAAGATCCATTCCTGCCTCGCGGAGCTCGACCTCACCGGTCGCAGCTTCCTCACCATCCACGACTTCACGCCCGCCGAAGTCGTCACCCTGCTCGACCTTGCCGGCGCGCTCAAGGACGCGCAGAAGCGCCGCGCGCCGCACCACTTCCTCGACGGCCGCGCCGTCGCCATGATCTTCATGAAGACCAGCACGCGCACGCGCATGAGCTTCGAGGTGGGCATCGAGCAACTCGGCGCCCAGCCCATCTTCCTCAACGCCAACGACATCCAGCTGCGCGTCGGCGAGACCATCAAGGACACCGCCAACGTGATGAGTCGCTACGTCGACTGCATCATGATCCGCACCTTCGCCCAGACGGACGTGGAGGACCTCGCCGAGCACGGCCAGATCCCGGTGATCAACGGCCTCACCGACTCACATCACCCCTGCCAGGGCATGGCCGACGCGCTCACCATCCGCGAGCACTGCGGCCGCCTCGAGGGCGTCAAGCTGGTCTACATCGGCGACGGCAACAACGTCACCCATTCGCTCGCCGAGGTCGGCGCCAAGACCGGCATGCACGTGGTCGCCTGCACGCCGCAGGACTACCGGCCCGACGCGGACATCATCGCCCGGGCGCAGGCGGACGCCGCCGAGACCGGCGCCACCATCGAGCTCACCGACGACGTTGCGGCGGCGGTGCGCGGCGCCGACGTCATCTACACCGACACCTTCACCAGCATGGGCCAGGAGGCGGAGCACGACGTGCGCTTGGCGGCGCTCCGGGACTACCAGGTGAACGCGGAGATGCTCAAGCTGGCCGGCCCGCAGGTCAAGGTCATGCACTGCCTGCCGGCGCACTGGGGCGAGGAGATCACCGAAGAGGTGCTGTACTCGCCCAACTCCGTGGTCTTCGACCAGGCGGAGAACCGTCTGCACGCGCAGAAGGCGATCATGGCGGCGGTCATCGCCTGATCGCGGCGCAGAAGTGTCCGTCCTCGGGACGGCTGACAGACCGGCGGGCGTGCCCCCTGCCTCACGCGCATCCCCCATGCGCCGCCACGCTCGCCGGTCTCCCCACCTAGCAGAGGAACGATGACGACAGCACCGATGACAGATGAGAGAGGGCGGCGGCTCCATACCGTGGTGATCGCCCTCGGCGGCAACGCCATCCTCCAGCCCGGCCAGGTCGGCACCTTCGAGGAGCAGCTGTTCAACATCGACGGCGCCATGCGCCGCATCGCGCAGCTGGTCGAGGACGGCTGGCGGGTCGTGCTCACCCACGGCAACGGCCCCCAGGTCGGCAACCTGCTGATCCAGAACGCGCTCGCCGCCAAGACGGTGGCGCCGATGCCGATGGACGTCTGCGGCGCCATGAGCCAGGGCCAGATCGGCTACATGGCGGCGCAGACC
>CAIYOD010000070.1 GCA_903927755.1 uncultured Thermoleophilia bacterium
CATGGGCCGCCTTCCTCCCGAATCGGACTGCTTACGTCGGGATGATTCTCGGCTATCCCATGATCAGGTGCGTGATCTCACCCGCTCTGAGCGACACGTTTCGTCGTACAGGAAGCGACATGTTTCAGCGTACGCCGACAGCCTCATCGCACATAGCGACAACGGTTCGCAATACACGTCGTACGAGTACACCGAGCGCCTCGTGCGCGCCGGCATCGCCCCGAGCCGCGGGCGCACCGGCACGGCCCTCGACAACGCCATGGCCGAGAGCGTGATCTCGACGCTCAAGCGCGAGCTGATCAGCCGCTACCGCTGGCCGACGCGCCTCGACCTCGAGCTTGCTCTCGTCACCTACATCGGCTGGTACAACGCGCGTCGCCGGCACCGCTCACTCAAGCGCAAGAGCAACGGGCAGACGCGAAGGCAAGCACCGCTGCAGGTGCTCGAGCAGTACAATCAACAGGCTTCAGGAAACTTGGTTCCCAAGTAACTCAGCCGACGCGGAACCCGGGGCGTGCCAGTTCCATCGCAACATCCGCATGATCCTCGACATGTGCTTTCCCGAGCTTGGTTTCGCAGACCAGCTGCGGGTCACCTGGATCACAGATTCAGTGCTGTGCTCCGCACGCGTTGAATGTGGAGGAGTGCCGGCAAGCGCATGGCGCGAGTGCAGACGCCGATTCCTCGAGCCGCAGCTCGCGCTCTTCCCGAACGCGGTCGTGGCCGCTGTCGGCGCCAAGGCACGAGACCGTCTGGTGGGCGTGCCTGGAGTGATCCCGGCCGTCTCGGCCGCTCCCCCCGGCTGCAATCTGCCGGGCGCCAAGGCCTCGTGGCAGGCGATTGCTGACCGAGTGCACGATCGCGCCATGTAGCAAGGGGCTGCCACTGCGGCGTGACCTCCGGACATCGGTGGTCCTGACCTCCTGGTCGGCTGGGTGCCACGTGATTGGCGAGTCGAGTTGATCGTAAACCGCAAGATGGCTGTTCAAGATGAGCTGTGACGTGCGATAATAACAACGTCATCAGCGTGGGAGGGCACCCGTGAAGATCCGTTCCGACATCGAGGTCGGCAAGCGCATCCTTGAGGCCTTGGGTTCACGATCGCAGCGCGAGCTGGCAGATGCAATCGCTCTTCAGCCGTCGGTGCTGAGTCGCGCGCTCGCCGGCGAGCGCGCCTTCAACATGTCCGAGATCGCCGACATCTCCGACTATCTTGGCGTCCGCGTCGAGGGCCTCCTCTTCGACGAGCAGCCGGCCTTCGCGATGCGAGGTGGCGCCGACGACGAGGTCGCTCGTGAGACCGTCGCGCGGTGCTCCGGCCTCATCGACGCGATGCTCCAGATCGAGGCCGTCGGCCGGTGACGGTCGTCGGGGAGCAAGAGCTGGGCTACGCGGCAGCTCGCCGTGCCCGCACCACGCTTGGTCTGGGTCTCGAGGCTCCGCTCGCCGACATCGTCGAGGTGGTCGAGGATCTCGCGTCCGTTCCCGTGACGGTCCTGGGTCTGCCCCAGGGTATCGCCGGCCTGCAGGGCGGCAAGCAGGGCAGGCACTTCGTGTTCCTCAATGGCACGCAGGCGGTCTCCAGGCAGCGCTTCACCCTTGCGCATGAGCTCGGCCACATCGAAATGGGCCACGGCGGATCGGTCGACTACGAGGACAACGTCCTCGGCTCCTCTCGCCGCGCGCCCCGCGAGGTGCAGGCCGACGGGTTCGCCGCCGAGTTCATGGCTCCGCTCGATGGCGTCGGCACCTGGCTGAATCTGATGCATGGCCCCGACTTGAGTCTGGAGACCGTCGTGCGTCTGGCTCATCATTTTCACGTGAGTGCCAAGGCTGCGCTGTATAGGCTGCAAGCCGCATGGCGGCTCAGCAAGGGCAAATACCAGCCTGTCGAGGAGGCCATCGACCGTGGCGAGCATCATGAGCTTGCTAAGCGGCTCGGTCTCGAGTCTCACGCCGATACGCTCGCACGCGCGTGCGCACACCTGCCGCGCATGCCGCGCGCGACGCTCACCCATGGTGTCAACGCGTATGAGCGCGGTCTGCTCACGGTGGAGCAGATCGCTGCGCTGCTCCAAGTCGACGAAGCCCGGATTCGGGCGGAATTCGAAGCTCGCGGGGCTATGCCGCCGGCCACCGAATCCGACTACTGAGGCCGCGGAGAAGTGCTGTCACGCACCGCGCAGCACGTGCTTCTCGACGCGAGTCCGCTGTGCCGGTTCGCCGAGTGCTCCCTCCTGGGGGCGCTGCGCGAGTATCTGGGCTCTCGCGCTCGAATCACCCGCGAGGTCGAGCGCGAGCTGCTGCGGCTTGCTGAACAAGAGGACTTCTCGTCGCTCGCCGCGCACCTTCGCCCGCAGGCCGGTGAGGTCCGAGGCGCTTGGCCGAGGACGACCAAGCCGATGCCTGACACCCTCAAGACCGATTTCGCAAACCTGCTCGCCCTGAAGCACGCTATCGGCGAGCACGAGTGGGCGCACACGGGCGAGATCGCGACGGTCCTGATCGCAGAGCATCGTGGAGTCGATCTCGTGCTGATCGATGACCACTGGGGGGCGGGTCTTGCCAGAGGCCGCGGTCTGCGCGTGATGTCGACGGCTCGTCTCGTCCTGGAGATGGTCGCGTCGGATGCGCTCAGCAGGGACGACGGCTTTGTGGTCTTCGACGCGGCTACTCCTGACGGTGTCGGCCGGGATCGCTTCGAAGCGGGTATCTCCAGCCTTCGTGCCGGATAGGATGAGGGGGATGTCCCCATCTTCGGAGTCTCCCTATGACCGGCAAGACGATTCGCATCCTCCTCGCCGAGATCAGCAACTGGACCGGCAAGGTGCCGGTCGCGACGCGCGCCCGGCGGGGCCAGCTCAGCAAGAGGGAGGAGGTCCGGCGCACCGGCGTCTACCTGGTCGTCGGACCCGACTCGGACGACCCGTCGCGGGCGCTGGTCCACATCGGCGAGGGCGACAACGTTCTCAAGCGGCTGCTCCGCTGGAGCTGGGACGAGGCCAAGGACTTCTGGGAGCGCGTCGCCGTCGTGACTCCGCCGCGCGCCACCGACACTGACCACTTCATGGAGGCTGCCTGATGAGTACGCCGCAACGGCGCGGATTCTCGCTCCGGATCTTCCTTCCTGACGGCTCGCCCGACGGGCTGAAGGTAGTCGAGAAGACGAACTGGTCGGGCGAGGGTGTGGTCTGTCCTCGTCCACTGTTGCCGCAGAAGAAGTCGCGCGACGAGTTCTCCCGCACCGGGGTGTACCTCCTCATCGGGCCGCCTGCGGAGTCCGGCCTGCCGGTGATCTACATCGGCGAGGCCGAGCAGATCCGCGCGCGGCTGGAGCAGCACGCCAGCGGCAAGGACTTCTGGACGACAGCCATCTTCTTCACCAGCAAGGACGACTCTCTGAACAAGGCGGACGTACAGTACTTGGAGTCGCGGCTCATCCACCTGGCCGCTACGGCCAAGCGCTGTGTGCTCGAGAACGGCAACGCGCCAGATCGCTGCTCGCTCTCTGAGGCCGACCAGGCGACCGCCGACGGCTTCCTCGACGAGTTGCTGCTCTGCCTGCCGGTGCTCGGGCTGACGGTGTTCGAGAAGCCCGCGGCGGTGAGCGAGCAGCAGCAGATCCTCTATCTCAAGGCCAAGGACTGTGAGTGCCGAGGCTACGAGTCCAGTGACGGCTTCGTCGTCCTGGCAGGCTCGCGGGCCCGCGTGGGGGAGACGCAGTCGCTCCATTCGTACATCCGTGCACTTCGCCAGACACTGGTCGACGGCGGCATTCTCGAGCCGCAGGGTGACCAGTACGTGGTGACGCAGGACTACGTGTTCAACTCACCGTCCACCGCCGCAGGCGTGATGGCGGGGCGTAGCGCCAACGGCCGTCGTGAGTGGAAGGACGGGTCGGGCAAGGAGCTCAAGGTCATCCAGGCGGAGCAGTTGGCGGGCGCCGACGCGGGCTGATCGGGGGCGTCGTTCGCCGAAGTACGGAAGCCTGGCGCGGAGGCTACTTGCCGTGTGAGTCCAGCGAAGAGACGGCGGCCGGCGACACGATCGCGACAACGGCCTTGTACGGCTTGCGGACCGTCACCTTCGCGCGGCTGAGCGTCTGCGCGCGGGCGTCTGAGGAACGCTCGATGAGGAGACGAGCTTCACCAGCGATTGGCTCCCTGATGGTTACAATACGTCGGCATATATTGATAAGTGCCGACGTTATGTAACAATCGCAGCATGTCAGGATCGTCTTCAGACGAGGTGCTTGTCTTCATCCGTGCCCACGGGGCCGTGCGGCCACGCGATCTGGAGGCCGCCGGCTTCAACAGGATGTGGCTCACGCGGCTCGAGCGCCGCGGGCTCATCGAGCGTGTGCGCCGCGGCCTCTACGTCGCCGTCGATGCGGAGTGGACCGAGCATCACAGCTTCGCGGAGGTCGCGCGACAAGCACCTGGCGGTGTCATCTGTCTGCTGTCGGCTCTCAGCTTCCACGAGTTGACGACGCAGATCCCGTTCGAAGTGTGGCTGGCGATCGACCGCAAAGCGCGGGTCCCCAAGGCGATGACGCCTCAGGTTCGCGTCCTGCGCTTCTCGGGCGTCGCCCTCACGACTGGTGTGGAGGAGCACGTCATCGAGGGCGTGCCCGTGCGAATCTACGGACCGGCCAAGACTGTCGTCGATTGCTTCCGCTATCGCAACAAGATCGGCTTCGACGTAGCTCTCGAAGCGCTCCGCGACTGCTACCGGCTGCGCCTGGCGACCGTCGATGAGCTGTGGGACTGCGCCAACCGCCTGCGCGCCGGCAACGTCATGCGCCCTTACATCGAGTCGCTGCTGTGACCAGACGCCTGCCCATCTCCGCAGTGACTTGGCCGCCGGGCGACCTCGGGCAGGGCGGGTCAAGCCCATAGTCACCCACTTCGTCCGGCGAACCCTGTACGATTGGCTGCGGAGGGTTCGCGCGCGCGGACCGTGCAGACGGCGGGAGGGTAGCCGTGGCGCCAACGGGGATCGTCGAGTCGCACGTCGAAGAAGCCACGCTCGCCTGGCTTGCCGAGCTTGGCTACCAGATTGCGTGCGGCCCAGACGTCGAACCCGAGAAGCTCGCGGCCGAGCGGGACGACTTCACCGAAGTCGTTCTCTCTCGGCGTCTGCGCGCCGCGCTCGAACGCATCAATCCTGGTCTGCCGACGTCGGCAATCGACGACGTGGTCAAGAAGGTGCTCGTCGTCGAGAGTCCGAGCCTGCTCGAGAACAATCGCCGCTTCCACCGCCTGCTCGTCGACGGCGTCGACGTCGAGTACACGCGGCCCGACGGCTCCATCGCCGGCGACAAGGCGTGGCTCGTCGACTTCGACGACCCCGAGGCCAACGACTGGCTGGCGATCAACCAGTTCACCGTGGTCGAGGGCAAGACGAACCGCCGGCCGGACGTGGTCGTGTTCGTCAATGGCTTGCCTCTCGCCGTCATCGAGCTCAAGAACCCGGGTGACCCCAAGGCCACCACCAGGCAGGCCTTCAACCAGCTACAGACCTACAAGCAGCAGATCCCTAGCCTGTTCACGACCAACGAGCTGCTCATCGCCAGTGACGGCATGGAGGCGCGGCACGGCACGCTCACCGGCGCCTGGGAGCGCTTCATGCCCTGGCGCACCGTCGACGGCTCGGCAATCGCGGAGAAGGGCACGCCGGAGCTGGCGACGCTCACAAAGGGCCTCTTCGAGAAGCGTCGCTTCCTCGACATCGTGCGCCACTTCATCGTCTTCGAGGTCGACGGCCCCAAAGTCACCAAGATCATGGCCGCCTACCATCAATACTGGGCGGTGAACAAGGCGGTCGGGGCCACCGTCGGCGCCGTGTCCGGAGACCATCGCGTCGGCGTCGTCTGGCACACCCAGGGGAGCGGCAAGAGCCTCTCGATGGCCTTTTACGCCGGCAAGCTCGTGCGGCAGCCCGAGATGGCGAATCCCACGCTCGTCGTGCTCACCGACCGCAACGACCTGGACGACCAGCTCTTCGGCACCTTTGCCGCCTGCCGCGAACTGCTGCGTCAGGTGCCGGGGCAGGCCGAGAGCCGCGACGATCTGCGCCGCCGGCTGCAGGTGGCCTCCGGCGGCGTCATCTTCACTACCATCCAGAAGTTCATGCCCGACGAGCAGGGCGACGTTCATCCGTTGCTGACTGAGCGCGACAACGTCGTCGTCATCGCCGACGAGGCGCACCGCAGCCAGTACGACTTCATTGACGGCTTCGCTCGGCACCTGCGCGATGCTCTGCCGAACGCCTCGTTCATCGGCTTCACCGGCACGCCTATCGAGCTTACCGACAAGAACACGCGCGCCGTGTTCGGCGACTACATCGATACTTACGACATCCAGCGCGCCGTCGAGGATGGCGCCACCGTGAGCATCTTCTACGAGGCCAGGCTCGCCAAGATCGAGCTGCCCGAGGAGCTCAAGCCGAGGATCGACGCTGAGTTCATGGAGGTCACCGAGGGGGAAGAGGTGCAGCGCCGCGAGAAGCTCAAGAGCACGTGGGCGCGCGTCGAGGCCATGGTCGGCACCGACAGGCGCCTGGCATTGGTCGCCAAGGACCTGGTCGAGCACTTCGAGGCACGCCAGGCCGGCAACCCCGCGACGCCGGCCAAGGGCATGGTCGTGTGCATGAGCCGGCGCATCTGCGTCGACCTCTACGCGGAGATCGTGAAGCTGAGGCCGGAATGGCACGGCGCTGAGGCGGGCGCCGCGGCTGACGACGACGCCGGCGCAGTCAAGGTCGTCATGACCGGCTCGGCGGCGGACGAACTCGACTGGCAGCAGCACATCCGCAACAAGCCGCGCCGCGAGGCGCTGGCGCATCGCTTCAAGGATCCCGACGACGACTTCAAGCTGGTCATCGTGCGCGACATGTGGCTCACCGGCTTCGATGCGCCCAGCCTCACCACGATGTACGTGGACAAGCCGATGCGGGGACACGGGCTCATGCAGGCGATCGCGCGCGTGAACCGCGTGTTCCGCGACAAGCAGGGTGGCCTCGTGGTCGACTACCTCGGCATCGCCGACCAGCTCAAGCGCGCTCTGCACGACTACACCGACGGCGGCGGCAAGGGTGATCCGGTGATCGACCAGGCGCAAGCCATCGCCGTCATGCAGGAGAAGTACGAGATCGTCTGCGACATGCTCCACGGTCTTGAGCACGCCGCCGTGTGGGTCGGTGGCACCCACGAGGAGAAGCTGCAGCTCATCGGCGACGCCAAGGAGTTCATCCTCGGGCTTGACGACGGCAAGCAGCGCTTCGTCGACGCCGTGACGGCGCTGGGCAAGGCGTTCTCGCTGGCCGTGCCCAGCGACGAGGCGATCGCGATCCGCGACAACGTCGGCTTCTTCCAGACCGTGCGCGCGGCGCTCATGAAGACGACCGTCGAGGGCCTGAGAAGCGATGAGGAGCTCGACCTCGCCGTCAGGCAGATCGTCTCACGAGCGGTGTCGAGCGACGAGGTCGTCGACATCTTCGCTGTGGCCGGGCTCGAGCGCCCTGACATCTCGGTGCTCGATGACCGCTTCCTCGCCGAAGTGCGCGACATGCCGCGTCGCAACCTCGCCGTCGAGCTGCTGCAGAAGCTGCTGAACGACGAGATCAAGACGCGCTTTCGCCGCAATCTCGTCGAGTCACGCGCCTTCTCGGAGATGCTGCAGAGCGCGGTGATCCAGTACCAGAACCGGGCGATCACGTCTGCTCAGGTCATCGAGGAGCTCATCAGGCTCGCCAAGGAGCTCCGCGAGGCACACCAGCGTGGGGAGGAGCTGGGCCTCAACGAGGATGAACTGGCCTTCTACGACGCTCTGGAGACCAACGACAGCGCAGTCGCCGTGCTCGGCGATGCCACCCTCAAGCAGATCGCGCAGGAGCTCGTCGAGACCGTCAAACGCAACGCGACCATCGACTGGAACCTGCGCGAGAGCGCCCGCGCCAAGATGCGCATCATGGTCAAGCGCCTGCTGCGCAAGCACGGGTACCCGCCCGACAAGCAGGAGCACGCGACCCAGCTCGTCCTGGCGCAGGCGGAGGTCGTGTGCGAGGAGTGGGCTGCGTAGCCACTCCGGGCCGCCGGAAGTACCCCTCGGGGGTACCACCGGCGGCTGCCGAATGCCCCCGGCGGAGCCGCCCATCATGCTAGAATCCGGCCACCCATGACCGCCGAATTCGTCCATCTCCACGTGCACAGCGAGTACTCGCTGCTCGACGGCGCGTGCCGGGTCAAAGAACTGGTCAAGCGGGCCAAGGAGCTGGGCATGCCTGCGGTGGCGCTCACCGACCACGGCACGCTTGGCGGCGCCGTCAAGTTCTACCGCGCCGCCCAGGACGAGGGCGTCAAGGCCATCATCGGCCTCGAGCTCTACGTGGCCACCGACCGCCACAGCCGCGCCGGCGTCAAGGAGCGCAACGCGCACCTCACGCTGCTGGCGCGCAACGAGGCCGGCTACAAGAACCTCGTCAAGCTCTCCACGACCGCGTATCTGGAGGGCTACTACTACAAGCCGCGCGCCGACTGGGAGCTGCTCGGCCAGCACCACGAGGGGCTCATCGCGCTCACCGGCTGCATGAGCGGCAAGACGTCGATGCTGCTGCGCGACGGCGACGACACGGCGGCGCTGGCCGAGGTCACTCGCCTGGCGGAGCTGCTCGGCCCGGAGAACGTCTACGTCGAGCTGCAGGACGCCGGCCTGCCCGAGCAGCGCGAGCTGCTGCCCAAGCTCGCGCGGCTCGCCGAGAAGGCCGGCCTCAAGACGGTCGCCACCAACGACGTGCACTACCTGCGGCACGAGGACGCCTACGCGCACGACGCGCTGCTCTGCATCCAGACCCAGAGCTGCCTCACCGACGAGAAGCGCATGAAGTACGGCAGCGACGAGTTCTACCTCAAGTCGGGCGAGGAGATGGAAGAGCGCTTCACCGGCTACCCCGGCGCCTGCGCCTCCACGGTCGAGATCGCCGAGCGCTGCGACGTGCATCTGGACTTCGGCGACTACAAGCTGCCCACGTACCCGGTGCCGGACGGCTTCACCGAGGACAGCTACCTGCGCGACCTGTGCGAGCAGGGCATCGCGCGGCGCTACGGCGCCGATCCCGGGCAGGAGGTCATCGAGCGCCTCGAGTTCGAGCTCGGGGTCATCGGCGAGATGGGGTTCGACGCCTACTTCCTCATCGTCTGGGACTACGTGAAGTTCGCCAAGGACAACGGCATCGCCGTGGGACCCGGACGTGGGTCGGCCGCCGGGTCCATCGTCAGCTACGCCCTCGGTATCACCGACATCGACCCGCTCAAGTACGACCTGCTGTTCGAGCGTTTCCTCAACCCCGGGCGCAAGAGCATGCCCGATATCGACATGGACTTCAGCGTGGAGCACCGCGGAGAAGTCATCGACTACGTGGCCGAGAAGTACGGCCGGGACAGAGTGGCGCAGATCATCACCTTCGGTACCATGGCCGCGCGCGCGGCCGTGCGCGACGCCGCGCGCGTCATGGGCAAGCCCTACGCGGTCGGCGACAAGATCGCCAAGATGATCCCCGAGCAGGCGCCGCCGGCGACGTTCGACGACGCGATGAAGCAGAACGGCGAGCTCAAGCAGGCCTACGACGCCGACGAGGAGGTCAGGGAGGTCGTCGACCTCGCCAGGAGCCTCGAGGGCCTCATCCGCAACGACTCCATCCACGCGGCCGCCGTGGTCATCAGCGACAAGCCGCTCACCGAGTACCTGCCGCTGCAGCAGAAGGGCGAGGCCGAACTGGTCACGCAGTTCGACATGAACGACGTGTCCAAGCTCGGCCTGCTCAAGATGGACTTCCTCGGCTTGCGCAACCTCGACGTCATCGAGGCCGCGCTCGACATCATCGAGCACACCCGCGGCGTCTGCATCGAGATCGACCAACTGCCGCTCGACGACGAGAAGACCTACAAGATGCTCGCCCGCGGCGACTCCACCGGCGTGTTCCAGTTCGAGAGCCCCGGCATGAAGGAGGCGCTCCGCGAGATCGGCCCCACGGAGTTCGAGGACCTCATCGCCATCGTGGCTCTGTACCGGCCGGGTCCCATGCAGTTCATCCCGACCTACGCACGCAACAAGAAGGACCCGGCCTCGGTCGTCTACGACCACGAGGCCCTGCGCCCCATCCTGGAGCCGACCCACGGCGTGACCATCTACCAGGAGCAGTACATGGCCATCGCCCGCCGGGTCGGCGGGTTCAGCCCGGCGCAGGCGGACGACCTGCGCAAGGCCATCAGCAAGAAGAACCACACGCTGATGGCCACCCTCAAGGAGCCCCTGATGAAGGGACTCGCCGAGAAGAACGTGCCGCCGGCGGTCGCCAACAAGATGTGGGCGAGCTTCGAAGCCACCGGCGACTACTCGTTCAACAAGAGCCACGCCGCCTGCTACGCGATGATCAGCTACCGCACCGCGTGGCTCAAGGCCAACTACCCCGTCGAGTACATGGCGGCCCTGGTCTCGAGCGTCATGAACACCAAGGACAAGGTGCCCTTCTACGTCAACCAGTGTCGCGAGATGGGCATCGACGTGCTGCCGCCGGACGTCAACACCAGCGTCGTCGGATTCACCGTGGTCGAGGGCAAGATCCGCTTCGGCATGAACGCCGTGAAGGGCGTCGGGGTCGGCGCCATCGAGGCGATCATCGCGGCCCGCGAGGACGGCGGGCCGTTCGCGTCGGTCTTCGACTTCTGCGCCCGCGTCGATTCGCAGATGGCCAACAAGCGCGTGCTCGAGGCGCTCATCCGCAGCGGCGCGTTCGACAGCACCGGCGACCCGCGCCGCGGGATGATCGAGGTGCTGCCGCTGGCGATGTCCGACGGCGAGCGCAAGCGCAAGGACACGGCCAACGGGCAGGGCGACCTGTTCGGCGGCATGGGGTCGGACGAGGACAGCGGCCAGCCGCAGCCCACGGTGCCGCAGACCGAGTGGGACCAGACGACGCTGCTGCGCTTCGAGAAGGAGGCCCTCGGCCTCTGGGTCTCGGCCCACCCGCTCCAGGGTCTGCGCGAGCAGCTGCACGACGAGATCGAGGTCCCTGTGGCTCGTCTCGAGTCCGCCGGCGACGGAGCGATGACCTGGACGGGCGGCATCGTCGCCAACGCCCAGAAGCGCGTGAGCAAGAACGGCGGCGTGTGGCTCTCGTTCCGCCTCGAGGACATCGACGGCGGCATCGAGTGCCGCGCCTGGCCGAAGGTGTACGAGCAATTCCGCGACCTGCTGGTCGAGGACGCGATCGTCAAGCTCAAGGGCCGCATCGAGCGCCGCGCCGAGGGCGACGCCATGCTGATGGCGATCGAGGTCGTGCCGTTCAACGGCGTGAGCGAGTACCATCCGCTCACGGTCGTCATCGACTCGAGTTGCGTGGCGCCCACCGTCATCGA
Source organism: uncultured Thermoleophilia bacterium (assembly GCA_903927755.1). Classification (GTDB taxonomy): domain Bacteria; phylum Actinomycetota; class Thermoleophilia; order UBA2241; family UBA2241; genus CAIXSE01. The sequence continues at coordinate 11,417 of CAIYOD010000070.1, forward strand.
CGACCTGCGCCGCGTCCTGTCGGACTTTCCCGGCCACGTGCCCGTGATCCTGCAGATGGTGCGCGGCGACCAGCGCGCGAGGCTGCGCATCGGCGACGGACTGCGCGTGGAGCCCGCCGCCGGGTTGTACGCGGAGCTCAAGGCGCTGCTGGGGGAGAGCTGTATCGGGGTCGGCTGAGGCCGGCCGGAGCGGGGAGGAGGACGCACGATGATCCCGGAGGGCATGCGCGATGTTCTTCCGCCCGAGACGGGCCGGCTGCGGGCGGTCGAGGACCTGCTGCGCGCCCGCTTCGCCGCCTACGGCTACGGCGAGGTGCGCACCCCCTGGCTCGAGTTCGCCGAGACGCTGGAGTCGGCCGACGACGACACGCTCGCCGCCGGCTACCGGCTGCACGACGAGCGGAGCCACGAACTCATGGTGCGCACCGACATGACGGTGCCGGTGGCGCGCATGGCGGCCGACCGCTGCGACGACGACCCGCTGCCGCTGCGCTTCAGCTACGTGGCCCCGAGCATCCGCCCGTGGGCGCCGCAGCGGGGCCAGGACGGGGAGTTCCAGCAGGCAGGCGCGGAGCTGCTGGGGCTTGATTCGGCCGAGGCGGACGCCGAGTGCGTCACGCTCCTCTGTGACGCGCTCGCGGGGCTCGGCCTCCGCCACTTCACGGTCACGCTCGGGTCGGCCTCGTTCCAGCGCGCGCTCATCGAGTCGCTGGGGCTCCCCGACGAGGACCGCCGGAAGTTCAAGGAGGCGCTCGGCGACCGGGACTATCCGCTCGTCGAGAGCATCGCCGGCAACGCCGATGTTGAGTACGACGTCCTCAAGGCGCTGTGGCGCATCCTCGAGCTGAGCGGCGGGGAGGACGTCCTCGGTCAGGCCCGCAAGCTGGCGCGCAATCATGTCATGGAGACCGCGGTCGGCCGCCTCGCGCGGGTGCGCGACCTGGTGGAGGACGCCGGGTTCGGCGACCATCTCGCATTCGACTTCGGCCTGATGCAGGACCTGGACTACTACTCGGGCCTCATCCTCGAGGCCTACGCGCCCGGCGTCGGCCTGCCTCTCGCAAGCGGCGGCCGCTACGACGGCCTGCTGGCGCGCTTCGACTGGGACATCCCCGGCGTGGGGTTCGCCGTCGCCGTGGACAGGACCGCCGACGCGCTGGACGAGGCCGGCGTGGAATTCGTGGTGGGGCCGGCGGCGATCCCGTTCGTCGGCGGGCTGGAAGCGCCGGCGCGGGCCGCCGAGCTGCGCCGGGCCGGTCTTCCGATCGTGGCCCTGCCCGAGACGGCGACGGAGGTGACGCCGCCGCTGCTGGTCCGCCGCGGCGGCTCGTACACGCTGCGCCTGGCCGACGGCCGCGAGCTGAACGGCGGCGCGCGCGAGATCGCAGAGGCGTTGGGGGCCGGGTGAGGATCGGCCTCGCCTGCGAGGCCGGCCCGCCCCCGGCCGACGTCCTCGATCTGCTGGAGGCGGCCGGTCTGCCGGCCGCCTCGCTGCGCGGCGCGGCGCCGCCGGCGCTCCTGCGCCACGACGCCGGCCTCTGGCTGCTGGGTTCGGCCGGCGACGTGCTGCGAGCCTGCGCCCGGGGAGCGCTGGACGCCGGGATCGTCGGCAGCGACCGGCTCCTCGAAGGACGCCTCGGCGTCGCCGATCTGCTGGACCTGCACAGGAGCCGCGACGAACTGGTGGTGGCCGTCATGCCGGGCGGCAGGCCCGAACGTCGGCTGCGGATCGCCACCCGCTACCTCGAGACCGCCCGTCGTCATTTCGCCGCCGCGGGCGCCCAGCCGGACATCCTCATTCTGGACGAGCCTTCGCTGGCTCCGGCCCTCGGTCTCGCCGACGGGGTCGTCGAGCTCCGCTCCCGGCTGGCGGCGAGCCCGAGCGGCGCGCCGCAGCTCGAGGTCCGGGAGGTCGTGGCCCCCCTGCAGCGCGCACCTCGTGGCGGCGCGCGCCGCCCGGGTGCTGCTGCGCGACGAGTTCGGCGTGCTGGTGACCCGGCTGCGCGCCGCAATGGAGGACAGATGAGGAACCTGCCGTGGAACGACGATCTGGCGGCGACGGTCGCCGCGCTTCGCGCGCTGGCGCCGCCGCCCGCCGAGGTACAGGCGGCCGCGGCGGCCATCGTCGCCGACGTGCGCGCCCGCGGCGACGAGGCGGTCCGCGAGCAGACGGCGCGGCTCGACCGCGTGGAGCTCACCGAGGACTACGCCGTGCCGGTCGAGGAGATGGCGGCGCGGCTCGCGGCGCTCTCGCCCGGACTGCGCGCTGCTCTCGAGATCGCGGCGGCCAATATCCGCGCCTATCACGAGCACGAAGCGGTCGCGCCCTGGCGCGAGACGCTGGCCCAGGGCCAGGTCGTCGGTCAGCAGGTCGTGCCGCTGGGCGCCGCCGGCCTCTACGCTCCCGGCGGCCTCGCCGACTACCCGTCGTCGCTGCTCATGGTGGCGATCCCGGCCCAGGTGGCGGGTGTCGAGCGCATCGTCGTCTGCTCGCCGCCGCGCCCCGGGGGCGGCGCGGCCGCCGGTGTTGCCGCCGCCTGCGCCCTCCTCGGCATCGAGCATCTCTATCCGATCGGCGGCGCTCAGGCGGTGGCCGCCATGGCGCTGGGCACCGCCTCCGTCCCGCGCTGCGACGTCATCGCCGGCCCCGGCAACGCCTACGTCACCGAGGCGAAGCGCCTGCTGGTCGGCGAGGTCGGCATCGACAGCCTGGCAGGCCCGAGCGAAGTCCTCATCATCGCCGATTCGTCGGGCCGGCCGGAGTGGCTGGCCGCCGACCTCCTGGCGCAGGCCGAGCACGGCATGGGTGCGATGGCCTGCCTCGCCGACATCGGCGGCGCGCTCGCCGGCCCCGTCGCCGCGGCCGTCGAGCGTCTCTCCGCCGAGCTGGGCATCGCCACGGACAACGTGGTCGTCGTCGAGTGCCCGGATCGTGATGCCGCGCTCGCGCTGAGCAACGCGTTCGCGCCCGAGCACCTCGAGCTGCACTGCGAGGGTGCGCGCGAGCTGCTCGCCGGGGTGCGCAACGCGGGCGCCGTCTTCGTCGGCCCGCACGCCGCCACCGCCTTCGCCGACTACGCCGCCGGCACCAACCACGTGCTGCCCACCGGCGGCTCCGCCCGCTTCGGCCAGGGACTCTCGGTCGACGCTTTTCGCAAGCGTGTGGCTGTGGTAGAACTCGACGGCCCCGCCGCCGCCGCTCTCGCTCCGCAGGTGGCGGCCATCGCCGACGAGGAGGGCTTGCGCGCCCACGCGCTCTCCGCCCGCCTCCGGACCCAGTGAGGAGCATCTCATGAGCGAGCGCCGCGCCGAGGTCAAGCGCACCACCAACGAGACCGACATCTCCCTGCTGCTCGACCTCGACGGCCACGGAGTCGCCGACGTCGCCACCGGCATCGGATTCCTCGACCACATGCTCGTGCTCCTGGCTTATCACGGCAGCTTCGACCTGACGGTGAAGGCCAGCGGCGACCTCGACGTCGACGGGCACCACACGGTCGAGGACATCGGGCTCACGCTCGGCCAGGCGCTACGCGAGGCTCTGGGCGACAAGCTCGGCATCCGCCGCTACGGCTCGTTCCTGCTGCCCATGGACGAGGCGCTCGCCATGGTCGCGCTCGACCTTTCCGGGCGACCGTTCTTCGCGCACGACCTGCAACTGTCCGGCGTGCGCATCGGCGCGTTCGACGCCGATCTCACGCCGCACTTCTTCCGCTCGCTGGCCACGCAGTGTGGCATGACGCTGCACGTGCGCCTGCTCGCCGGCAGCGACCCGCACCACATCGTGGAGGCCGTGTTCAAGGCGTTCGCCCGGGCGCTCGCACAGGCGTGCGAGCGGCATGGGCGTGGCGACGACGTCCCGTCCACCAAGGGCACGCTCTGACGGCGCCGTGAACGTGTCGCGCCTCACCGGGGCTCTCCCGCGCGTCGCCGTCGTCGACTATGGCATGGGCAACCTCGCGAGCGTCGCCAAGGCGCTGGCGCGCAGCGGCGCCGACGTGCGCGTCACGCAGAGCGCCGCCGAGGTGGCCGGCGCGGCCGGCGTGGTCCTGCCCGGCGTCGGCGCCTTCCGCGACGCGGCCGCGCGGCTCGAGCAGAGCGGCCTTGGGGCCGCCGTCCTCGAGCGGATCGCGGCCGGCACGCCCTTCTTGGGCGTGTGTCTCGGCCTCCAGTTGCTCTTCGAGAGCAGCGGCGAGGGCGGCCGCTGGCCGGGACTCGGCGTGCTCGGCGGCACCGTCGAGCGCCTGCAGACCGGGCTCAAGGTGCCGCACATCGGCTGGAACGACCTGGACTGGGGGCCGGCCGGCGCGGGCATGGCCCGCGGGCTGCCGGCCCCGGCCACCGTCTACTTCGTGCACTCCTACGCCGCCGTCCCGGCCGATCCATCCGTCGTCGCCGCGACGACGGACTACGGTGGCCCCGTCGTCGCCGCAGTAGCGCGGGACAACGTCTGGGCAGTACAGTTCCATCCGGAGAAGAGTTCGAGCGTCGGGCTCGCCTTACTGGCGGGCTTCGTCGCCAATGTCCATCGGGAGGCCGGCACCTCATGATCGTGTTCCCCGCCGTCGACATCCAGGCAGGCAAGGCGGTGCGCCTGCGGCGCGGCGACTTCGACGACGTCACCGTCTTCAGCGACGACCCGGTGGAGCTGGCGCGCTACTGGCAGGACCAGGGCGCCGAGGCGCTGCACGTGATCGACCTCGACGCGGCGCGCACCGGCGAGCTCGCCAACTTCCCGATCGTGGAGAGCATCGTGAAGGCGCTCGACATCCCCGTCCAGTACGGCGGTGGCGTGCGCAGCCAGAAGGCCTTGGCGCTCATGGCCGGTGTCGGCGTGCACTGGGTCGTGATGGGCACGGCCGCGGTCACCGCGCTCCACCTGCTCGACGACGCCGTCAACTGGCTGGGCGAACGGCTGGTCGTCGGCCTCGACTGCACCGACGGCATGGTGGCCACCCACGGCTGGCAGGAGCGCTCCCAGATGAGCGCCATCCGCTTCGTGAAGGTGCTGGCCGAGCACGGCGTGCAGCGCGTGGTCTACACCGACACGGCCCGCGACGGCATGCTCGGCGGGCCCAACCTCCCGGGTCTCGCCGACCTCGCCGAGGTGTCGCCGCTCGAGATCATCCTGTCAGGCGGCATCGCGCTGCTCGACGACCTCCGCCGCCTCAAGCGGCTGGACGAACCCAAGGTCGTGGGCGTCATCGTCGGCCGGGCGCTCTACGAGAAGTCGTTCACGCTCGCCGACGCGCAGGCGGTCTTCGCCGATTGATCGGCGTAGCTGGATCAACGAGTGGTGCCCCGTGAGGCACACCGCTCTCTGACGGCGGCGCCCTTGCACCGCAAACGCATCATCCCGTGTCTCGACGTCCGCGACGGGCGGGTGGTCAAGGGCGTCAACTTCGTGGCCATCCGTGACGCCGGCGACCCCATCGAGCTGGCGGCGCGCTACGACGCCGAGGGCGCCGACGAGCTCATCTTCCTCGACATCACGGCTTCGCACGAGCGCCGCGACATCATCACCGACCTCGCGGCGCGCTGCGCCGAGCAGGTGTTCATCCCGTTCACCATCGGCGGCGGGCTCGCGAGTGAGGACGACGTCCGAGCCATCCTCGCGGCCGGCGCCGACAAGGTGACAATGAACACCGCGGCCGTCGAGGACCCGGAGCTGGTGCGCCGCTGCGCGGAGCGTTTCGGCGCGCAGTGCATCGTGGTGGCCATCGACGCGCGCCGGATCGCGGGGAGCGGGGAGGAGGGACGTCCGCCGCGCTGGGAGGTCTACGTGCACGGGGGACGCACGCCCACGGGCATCGACGCGATCGAGTGGGCGGCCCGGGCCACCGAGCTGGGCGCGGGCGAGTTCATGCTGACCAGCATGGACCGCGACGGCACCCTCGACGGCTACGACCTCGAGCTGACGCGCGCCGTGGCGCGCGAGGTCGGGGTGCCGGTGATCGCTTCCGGCGGAGTCGGCACGCTCGAACACCTCGCCGCCGGCCTCACTGAGGGAGAGGCGGACGCAGTGCTGGCGGCGAGCATCTTCCATTACGGCACCTACACGATCGCCGAGGCCAAGGAGTACCTCGCGGCGCGCGGCGTCCCGGTCCGGCCGGTGGCCGTCGCCGTGCCCGGCCAGCAGGACGACGACGCGGCAAGCGACGCGTGAGCGGATCGCGCATCGACCTGGCCCGGCCGGACGGTGCGGACGGGCCGCGCCTGGCGGGGCTGCTTGCCTCCGCGCGACTCGTCTGCTTCCCCACGGACACTGTCTACGGCGTCGGCGGCCTCGTGACGCCGGCAGTCCGCGAAGCCGTCGTGGCTGCCAAGGGACGCGAGGCCGGCAAGCCGCTCCAGGTCGTCTATCCGACCCTGGAGCTGCTCGAGGCCTCGCTCGCGCTCGGACCCCGGTTGCTCGGCGCCGTGCGCCGGCTCCTCCCGGGGCCGTTCACCCTGCTGCTGCCGTACCCGCCGGGCCTGGCCTTCCCGCCGGCGGGCGAGGTGCCGCATCGCACCAACGGTGTGTGGGGGGTCAAGGAGATGAAGGTCGCCACCCTCGGCGTGCGCGTGCCCGCGTGGCCCGCTGCCGCGCGGGCCTTCGGCGAGCTGCCGTTCCCGCTGCTCGCCTCGAGCGCCAATCCGAGTGGGGGCTCCGCGCCCCGGTCCGTGGACGAGGTGGACGGCGGCCTGCTGGCCGCCTGCGACCTCGTCCTCGACGCCGGCCAGGTCAGTGGCGAGGCGTCGACGATCGTCGACCTCAGTCTCTACGCCTCGGACGGCGCCTGGCGTATCCTGCGCAGAGGGACCATCGACGAGAAGGGCGTCGCCGCGCTGCTGGCCGGCGCCGAGGGCGAGGAGGACACACGCACATGAGGACGCTGCCGTTCTACCAGGTGGATGTGTTCACCGACCGCCCGTTCGCCGGCAATCCGCTGGCGGTCTTCCCCGAGGCCGAGGGACTCTCCGCGGTGCAGATGCAGGCGATCGCCAGCGAGATGAACCTCTCGGAGACCACGTTCGTGCTGCCGGCCGAAGGCGACGGCGACGTGCGGGTGCGGATCTTCACGCCCGCGCTCGAGTTGCCGTTCGCCGGCCACCCGAGCGTGGGCACGGCCTGCGAGGTGGTCCGGCTCGGGATGGTCGCGGTCACCGAGCCGGTCACCCGGGTCGTCCTGGAGCTCGGCGTCGGGCCTACCGCCGTGGACGTCTCCGTGCGGGACGGCGTCCCCATCGCCGCGACCGTGCACCAGCGCCCGCCCGTGTTCCACCCGCCGGCGCCGCGCGGCTCCGTCGCCGCCGTCCTCGGTCTCGAGCAGGAGGATCTGCACCCGGAGTTCGACCCGGTGCCCGTCGACACGGGCCTCTGCTACACCATCATCCCGCTCGCCTCGCAGCGCGCGTTGGCGCGGGTCTCCCTCGACCTGCAGCTCGCTGCCGCGTTCGAGCGGAGGCACGCCGAGATCTATCCCTGCGCCTTCACCGGCCAGGACGAGCCGTGGGTCGAGGCGCGCGGACTGTTCCCGTTCGCCGGCATCACCGAGGATCCGGCCACCGGCAGCGCCGCCGGGCCGCTGGCGGCTTACATGGCCCGTGAGGGCGTGCTCCCACCGGAGCAGGAGCGCGTCGTGCTCCAGGGCCAGCAGATCGGCCGTCCGAGCTTCCTGACGGTGGCCGTCTCGGGGACGCCTCAGGCCATCACCGACGTGCGCGTCGGCGGGTCCGTCCATCCCGTCCTCCGGGGCGAGCTCTTCCTCCCGGATTGATCGAGCGGACGCCGCCCCGGACGGCCCCCTCGGCGGAGACTGATATAATCAGCGGCCTGTAGCCGAGGCCGTGCGGGCCCGGCAGCGGGGCGCGCCTGCGGCGTCGCCCGCGCCAACCCGCCGGGCCGGATCGCCGCCCTGACCAGAAGGAGCTCGTCATGAAGATCGCCGCTGGTGCCGACCACGGTGGGTTCGCACTCAAGCAGGCCGTGGTGCGTCGTCTGCGCTCCCTTGGGCACGAGGTGATCGACGTGGGCACCGAGTCCGAGGACGTCTCCGTCGACTACCCCGTGTACGGCCACAAGGTCGGCGAGCTGGTGGCCTCGGGCGAGGTCGAGCGCGGCGTGCTCGTCTGCGGCACCGGCATCGGCATCTGCATGTCGGCCAACCGTCACAAGGGCGTGCGCGCCGCCGACTGCTTCACGCCCTATCACGCGGAGATCACCCGTCGCCACAACGACTGCAACGTGCTGTGCCTCGGCGGGCGCCTCCTCAGCGAGGACGAGGCCTGGGCGATCACCGAAGTCTGGCTGGAGACGCCGTTCGAGGGTGGCCGTCACGAGCAGCGCGTCGCGCTCCTCGACGAGGAGGACCCTGCTTGAGCCCCGTCGGCCGCGAGTGGCGGCGCGAGCCGCTCTACCACCTCGACCCAGAGCTCAACGAGCTGCTGCGCAGCGAGCTCAACCGTCAGCAGGAGACCCTGGAGCTCATCGCCAGCGAGAACTTCGCCAGCCGCGCCGTCCTCGAGGCGACCGGATCCGTGCTCACCAACAAGTACGCGGAGGGACTCCCGGGCGCGCGCTACTACGGCGGCTGCGGCGTGGTCGACCAGGTCGAGCAGCTCGCCATCGACCGCTGCAAGGTTGTCTTCGGCGCGGAGCACGCAAACGTGCAGCCGCACTCGGGCTCGTCGGCCAACCTCGCGGTGCTCTTCGCGCTGCTCGAGCCCGGCGACACCATGATGGCCATGGAGCTCGCTCACGGTGGGCACCTCACGCACGGGCTGGGCATCAACTACTCGGGACGCACGTACGACGTGGTCCCGTACCACGTGCGCCCGGACACCGAGATCATCGACTACGACGAAGTGCGCGCGCTGGCGCTCGAGCACAGGCCCAGACTCATCATCTGCGGCTACAGCTCGTACCCGCGCACCATCGACTTCGCCGCCTTCCGCGAGATCGCCGACGAGTGCGGCGCGCTGCTCATGGCCGACATCGCGCACATCGCCGGCCTCATCGCCGCCGGCGCGCATCCCAATCCCGTGCCTTACGCCGATGTGGTCACGAGTACGACGCACAAGACGCTCACCGGCCCGCGCGCCGGGATCATCATGTGCCGCGCCGAGCACGCCGGGGCGATCGACCGCGCCGTGTTCCCGGGCATGCAGGGAGGCCCGCTCATGCACGTGATCGCCGCCAAGGCGGTGTGCCTGCGTATCGCCCAGAGCGACCAGTTCCACAAGCTGCAGCGGCAGATCATCAAGAACTGCGCCGTGCTCGCCGAGACGCTGGCCGAGGGCGGCCTGCGTCTCGTCTCCGGCGGCACCGACGTGCATCTCGCCCTCGTCGACCTCCGGCCGGCCGGCCTGACCGGCCTTGAGTGCCAGGAACTGCTCGAGCGCGTGAACATCACGGCCAACCGCAACGTCGTGCCGTTCGAGGACGCCTCGTTCAACGTGGCGAGCGGGCTGCGCGTCGGCTCGCCGGCGGTCAGCACGAGGGGCTTCATGGAGCCCGAGATGCGCCAGACCGGCGAGCTCATGCTGCGCGCCATCGCCAATCGCGACAACGACGCCGCGCTGGCCGAGATCCGCCACGAGGTCATCGACCTGCTCGACCGGTTCCCGCTCTACGAGTTCCTGTGACTCCCAAGGGCGACACGCCTTCCGGCGCCTGGCGCCGGCCGAGCTGGGACGAGTACTTCCTGCAGCTCGCCCGTCAGGCCGCGACGCGCTCGACCTGTCTGCGCCGGCAGGTGGGCGCCGTCCTCGTCGGCGACCGGCGCATCCTCACCACCGGCTACAACGGCGCGCCACGCGGCGTCGCCCACTGCCTCGACATCGGCTGCCTGCGCGAGCAGCTCGGCATCCCGTCCGGTGAGCGCCACGAGCTCTGCCGCGCCATCCACGCCGAGCAGAACGCCGTGATCCAGGCGGCCATCCACGGCGTGGCCATCGAGGGCGCGACGCTGTACTGCACGCACCACCCGTGCATCCTCTGCGCCAAGATCCTCATCAACTGCGGCATCCGCGAGATCCACTACCTCGAGGGTTACCCCGACGACCTCTCGCAGGAGATGCTCGCCGAGGCCGAGGTCGCACTCCTCAAGGAGGAACTGCCATCGGCGGGCCGCTGAGCCTCTCCAGCCCGCTGCGCACGGCGATCCTCGGCTTCCTCATCGCGGCGCTCATCGTCTACGTGCTCACGCCGCTGATGGGCCGGCTCGCCCACCGGACGGGGGCCGTCGACACGCCGACCGACGACCGGCGCATGCACGAACTGGCCACGCCGCTGCTCGGCGGCCTGGCCATGTACCTGGGCTGGATGATCCCGGTGATGCTCCTCGTGGAGGTCGACCGGCCGGTGTGGGGCATCATCGGCGGCGCTACCATCGTCGTCGCCGTCGGCCTTTTCGACGACCTCTACGAGCTCGAGCCCATCGTCAAGTTCATCGGCCAGCTGCTCGCCATCGGTGTCGCCATCTACTTCGACACGCGGATGACGCGCATCGGGGTGCCGTTCACCGACAGCCTCACCTGGCACCTGCCGCTGCTCGCCTCGATCTTCGTCACCGGCTTCTGGATGGCGATGATCATCAACATGGTGAACTTCATCGACGGCCTCGACGGCCTTGCGGCCGGGGTCTGCGGCATCTCGGCGCTCACGTTCGCCATCATCTCGCTGGCGACGAACTTCGCGGCCATGGGCGTGCTGGCCGCGGTGCTGGCCGGGGCCACGTTCGCCTTCCTGCGCTTCAACTTCCACCCGGCGTCGATCTTCATGGGGGACGCCGGGTCCATGCTCCTTGGCTTCGTGCTCGCCTGCATCAGTGTGCAGAGCGTGATGAAGGGGACGGCCGCCGTGGCACTGGTCCTGCCGCTGCTCGTGCTCGGCGTGCCGTTCGTCGACCTGTTCCTCATCGTGTGGCGCCGCTGGCGCCGCGGCGTGCCCTTCTACTCGGCCGGCCAGGACCACGTGCACCACGACCTCGTGCTGGTGCACGGCTTCTCTCAGCGCAAGAGCGTGCTGCTGCTCTACTCCTGGTGCGCCTGCCTGAGCGGCCTCGCCATCGCCATGCAGCAGCGCTTCTGGCCGGCGACAGTGGCGCTCTCCATCGCCGCCGTCATCTCGACGGCCTACATGGCGCGGCTCCTGAGCCGCTACCGCTCCCGTCGCCGTGGCCTCCCCGATCCGCTGGCCCCCGGCGTGGGCAGCAACCCCACCACGCACGGGGATCGGGATGCACGGGACGCTTGAGGTGGGCCGGACGCAGCGTCGCGCGACGCCGGTCCCGGTGGGAAAATGGTATGCGGATCCCATTTGCAGGTCCCCCTCCACGGCAGGTATAGTGTGACGCCAGACAACCCCGAAGATGGGAAGAAGAAGGATCCGCAGCGGAGCGCGGCGTCGGCGGAATCGGTGGCGTTTCTGCTGCTCGCCGGTGTCGCTGTCGGGCTCGGTTTCGGCGCAGGCGTCGACTGGGTCTTCGACAAGTTCCCCTTGTTCGCGGTGATCGGCGTGTTCGTCGGCTTCGGTCTGGCGCTGTACGCCATCTATCTGGAGACGAAGTGAAGGACTCAGGAGGGCGAGGCGTATCCGCAGGCCGTTCGTAGCACCGCTTCTTCTTGTCGCCGCCATCCTCGCCTGCGCGACCGTGGCGGCCTTCGTCGGCCAGCCCGCGTGGGCCGCACTCGCCGGGGCGGGCCTCGCGCTCGTCTACTGGGGCCTCGAGGCCCTCACGTGGCGGCGCGCGCGTGACCGCCAGGATCTCGCGCTCGGCGTGGCGCTGAGCGGCATGGGCATCCGCATCGCCGTCGTGCTCGTCGGCCTCGTGGTCATCGGCGTGCTCGACCGTCCGTCGTTCCCCACCGCGGCGCTGTCGTTCCTCGTCGCGTTCACGCTGTACATCTTTGTCCGCCCCTTCACGTACCCCACGGCGTCCACGCCGGCGGGTCAAGCGAGGCTGCAGTGAAACATCCCTGGCGCTGGATCATCGGCCTCCTCGTCATCGGCTTCCTCATCGGGCTGGCGATCCTCCCGGGCGGCGAGAAGCTGGAGTTCGAGGTCGCCGGCGAGTTCGATCGCGAGGTGCTCATCGAACTGCCGACTATCGGGCCGTTCGACATGTCCATCACGAAGACGGTCGCCTACCTGTTCATCGCCGTCGCCGTCATCGTCGTCTTCACCATCATCGTGGCGCGGTCGCTCAAGCTGAAGCCGGGCCGCTTCCAGTACGCGATGGAGGCCATGTACGAGCTCGCCAGGGACGGCATCGTCGGCTCGGTCATGAAGAGCGGCAAGGCCACGTGGTTCCCCTACATCGGCGCCGTCTTCTTCTTCGTGCTCGCCAGCAACCTCATCGGCCTGCTGCCGCTGCCGTTCGGAGAGCATCACCAGCCGTCGTTCTACGCGGCCACGGCAAACCTCAACGTGACGCTCATGCTGGCGCTGTGCACGTTCGTGTTCACGCACTACGCCGGCGTCCGCAAGAACGGCGCCTTCCGCTACGTCAAGGCATGGGCGCCGGCGGGGGCGCCGCCGGTCTTGAAGCAGATGATCTGGTTCATCCACGTGATCAGCGAGATCTTCCGCCTCATCTCGCTCTCCGTGCGTCTGTTCGCCAACATGGTCGCTGGGCACGCCATCCTCGCCGTGTTCTTCGCGATGGCGCTCATCTTCCAGAGCTACCTCGTGGGCGTCGCCCTTCAGGGCGCGTCGGTGCTCATCTACATGTTCGAGCTCTTCGTGGCCTTCATCCAGGCCTTCATCTTCGCGATTCTCTCCGCCGTCTACATCGGCGGCGCGCTCGACCAGGACCACTGACCATCACATGAAGACAACCGCTGCAGGAGGATTCATACATGGACGCTGAAGCCGCCAAGGAACTCGGGAAGTTGCTGGGTGCCGGTCTGTCGATGGGCCTCGGCGCCATCGGCCCCGGCGTCGGTCTGGGCATCATGATCGGCAAGGCGCTCGAGTCGATCGCCCGCCAGCCGGAAGTCGCCGGCGACGTGCGCACGAACATGTTCATCGGCATCGGCGTGACCGAGGCCGTCGCCCTGTACGCCTTCGTCGTCGCCCTGATCCTCATCTTCGTCGCCTGATCCGCCGGACTGACGTTCGCGAGGCAGGCAGGAGAGGTAGAGCATGCTGAATATCGACCCAGGCCTGATGATCTGGACGCTGATCACGTTCGCCATCGCCGTGTTCATCCTCTGGAAGTACGCCTTCGGGCCGCTGCAGAAGATCATCGACCAGCGGCGCGACGGCATCCAGGAGAGCATGGACATCGCTGAGGAGACGCGCGCCGAGGCGCTGCGCCTGCTCGAGGAGTACAAGGCCACGCTCGCCAAGGTGCGCGGCGAGTCCGAGGACATCCTCGAGCGCTCGCGCACGACCGCCGAGCACGCCAAGGCCGAGATCATGGCCGACGCCAAGGCCCAGTCCGCTCGCGTGCTCGAGAAGGCCCACGAGCAGATCGAGCGCGACACGCGCGCCGCGCTGCGCGACATCAAGGGCGAGATCGCGGAGCTCACCGCGCTGGCCACCGAGAAGGTCGCCGCCAGCAGCCTGAGCGCGGCCGACCAGCAGCGCCTCATCGACGAGGCTCTCGCCGGGCTCGACATCGAGCGGCTCGGCGCGGAGGGCAAGGCGTGAGCGAAGAACAGGTAGCTCGGGTCTACGCCCAGGCTCTGTTCGACGCCGCCAAGGACGCCGGCGCGGTCGAGCCTGTGCGCCGCGAGCTGGGTGAGTTCGTCACCGCCCTCGCGGGATCCGCCTCGCTGCGCAACGTGCTCGCCGACCCGCAGGTCGAGACGAGCGCCAAGAGCCGGGTGCTCGCGGAGATCACGCGCGGCGGCCAGCCCCTCGTCGCCAACATCCTGCAGCTCATGCTCGAGCGCGGCCGCTGGGCCGCCCTGCCCGAGCTGTACCAGGCCTACGACGCCCTCGCCATCGTCGAGGAGGGCGTCGTCGAGGTCGAGGTCGTCTCGGCAGCGGAGCTGTCGCCGGAGACCGAGAAGAAGATCACCGCCCGTGTCCAGGAGGCGACGGGGCGCCGGGTCGAGCTGGCCCGCCGCGTCGACCCCTCCATCATCGGCGGCCTCGTCCTGCGCATCGGCGACATCATCGTCGACGGCAGCGTCAAAGCAAGGATCCGCCAGCTTCGCCGCAAGCTGGCTACCGCAGAAGTGAGAGGTGACGTCTAGTGAAGCTGCGACCCGAAGAGATCGCCTCGGTCCTCAAAGCCCAGATCCAGGACTACCAGGCTGAGGTCGAGGTCGAAGAGGTCGGGACCGTCCTCGAGGTCGGCGACGGGATCGCTCGTATCTACGGCCTGCGCAATTGCCTGGCCATGGAGATGCTCGAGCTCCCTCACGACGTCATCGGTCTGGCCCTCAACCTCGAAGAAGACAACGTCGGCGCCGTGCTCCTCGGCGAGGACACCCTCATCAAGGAGGGTGACCTCGTCAAGCGCACCGGCCGCGTGCTCCAGGTCCCCGTCGGCGAGGCCCTGATCGGCCGCGTCGTCGACCCGCTCGGCCGTCCGCTCGACGACAAGGGCCCCATCGAGACCGAGCTGTTCCGCCCGGTCGAGTTCAAGGCCCCGGGCGTCGTCGAGCGCCAGGGAGTCAAGGAGCCGCTCCAGACCGGCATCAAGGCCATCGACTCCATGATCCCGATCGGCCGTGGCCAGCGCGAGCTCATCATCGGCGACCGCCAGACCGGCAAGACCTCACTGATCGTCGACACGATCCTCAACCAGAAGGGCCTGGACGAGATCTGCGTGTACGTCGCCATCGGCCAGAAGGCCTCCACGGTGATGCAGGTCGTGCAGAAGCTCGAAGAGTACGGCGCCATGGAGTACACGATCGTCGTCGCCGCCACCGCTTCGGCGTCCGCCCCTCTCAAGTACCTCGCGCCCTACGCGGGCTGCGCCATGGGCGAGTTCTTCCTCTACAGCGGCCGACACGCGGTGTGCTTCTACGACGACCTCTCCAAGCAGGCCGACGCCTACCGTCAGATGTCGCTCCTGCTTCGTCGCCCGCCGGGCCGCGAAGCGTTCCCCGGCGATGTCTTCTACCTGCACTCCCGCCTGCTCGAGCGCGCCGTCAAGCTCAACGACGAGCTCGGGGGAGGCTCCCTCACGGCGCTGCCTGTCATCGAGACGCAGGCCGGCGACGTGTCCGCCTACATCCCGACCAACGTCATCTCCATCACCGACGGCCAGATCTTCCTCACCAGTGAGCTCTTCTACTCCGGCATCCGCCCGGCGATCAACGTCGGCATCTCCGTGAGCCGGGTGGGAGGCAAGGCGCAGGTCAAGGCCATGCGCCAGGTCGCCGGCCGGCTCAAGCTCGACCTGGCCCAGTACCGCGAGCTCCAGGCGTTCGCGCAATTCGGCTCCGACCTCGACGAGGTCACCAAGAGGACGCTGGCGCGCGGCGAGCGCATGGTCCAGCTGCTCAACCAGGGTCGCTTCGAGCCCATGCCTGTCGAGGAGCAGGTGGCCGTCATCTTCGCCGGCAACCAGGGCTTCCTCGACGACCTCGACATCCACCGCGTACGCCCGTTCGGTGAGGGCCTGCGCGACTACCTGCGCAGCCAGGCCGCCGACGTGCTCGCCGACATCCGCGACAGGGGTGAGGTGACCGAGGAGACCGAGGCGAAGCTTCGCGACGCGGTCGCCGCCTATCACAACTCGTTCGCCGCCGACCAGGGCATGTCGCCTCAGGAGGCCGAGGTCGAGGCGGAGGTCGCGACGGCGGAGGCGGAGGCCTGACGTGGCGAGTCTGCGCGACATCCGCCGGCGCATCGCGTCGGTACAGAACACGCGCAAGATCACCAAGGCCATGGAGATGGTCGCGGCGGCCAAGCTGCGCCGTAACCAGGCACGCATCGAGTCGCTGCGCCCCTACGCCGGCGACATGATCGAGATGATGGTCGACCTCGCCACCTACTCCGAGGACGCGCGCCAGTACGCGCTGCTCCAGGAGCGCGAGGTGCGGACGGTCGCCGTCGTCGCCATGACCGGCGACCGCGGTCTGGCCGGCGCTTTCAACGCCAACGTCGTCCGCAAGGCGATGGCGATCGAACGTGAGCTGAGCGATCAGGGCGTCGAGACGCGTGTCCTGGCCGTGGGCCGCAAAGGCATCGGCACGCTCAAGTTCCGTGGCTGCCGGCTCGAGAAGAGCTGGCAGGGTCTCAGCGACAGGCCCCAGTACACCGACGCCAAGGCGATCGCCGGCGAGCTCATCGAGATGTACCTGAGCGAGCAGGTCGATCGCGTGCGGCTCGTCTACAACCACTTCACCTCGCCGATCGAGCAGACGCTCATGGACGATGTGATCCTGCCCGTGCCCAAGGAAGCGGTCACCGACGGCTCCGAGGACCGTCCGCCGGTCTCGTACATCTACGAGCCTGATCCTGAAGACATCCTCGAAGGCCTGCTGCCCAAATACGTCGAGATCGCCGTGTACCAGGCGCTCCTCGAGTCGAGCGCCAGCGAGCAGGGCGCCCGCATGTCGGCGATGCGCAATGCCAGCGACAGCGCCGAGGAGATGATCGACGGCCTCACGCTGGCGCTCAACCGCGCCCGCCAGGCGGCGATTACCCAGGAGATCCTCGAAGTCGTCGCCGGCGCCGAGGCGCTGGGATAGGCCGATGGGCGTTCCCCCCTACCAGACACGTGAAGCGGAGTTGACGCGATGAACACAGGCACAGTCGTCCAGGTGATCGGGGCGGTCATCGACGTCCGGTTCCCGGATGAGATCCCGGCCATCTACAACGCCCTCAAGGTCCGTATCGGCGAGAGCGAGCACGAGGTGATCTGCGAGGTGCAGCAGCACCTCGGCGACGACAAGGTGCGCGCCGTCGCCATGGAAGCCACCGACGGCCTCGCGCGCGGGGTCGAGGTGATCGACACCGGGGAGCCGATGACGGTGCCCGTCGGTGAGGCCACCCTGGGCCGCCTCATCGACGTCAACGGCAACACGATCGACAAGGGCGAGCCGCTCACGGACGCCCCGCACTGGCCGATCCACCGGCCGGCCCCGGCGTTCGACGAGCTCGACCCGACCGACGAGTTGTTCGAGACCGGCATCAAGGTGGTCGACCTCCTCGCTCCCTACGTCAAGGGCGGCAAGATCGGCCTCTTCGGCGGCGCGGGCGTGGGCAAGACCGTCATCGTGCAGGAGCTCATCAACAACATCGCCACGCAGCACGGCGGGTTCTCCGTCTTCTGCGGCGTGGGCGAGCGCACGCGCGAGGGCAACGACCTCTGGGTCGAGATGCAGGAGTCGGGCGTCCTCGCCAAGACCGCACTCATCTTCGGCCAGATGAACGAGCCGCCGGGCGCGCGCTTGCGCGTCGGCCTTGCCGGCCTCACCGTGGCCGAGTACTTCCGCGAGGCCGGCGGTCAGGACGTGCTGCTCTTCATCGACAACATCTTCCGCTTCGTCCAGGCGGGCTCCGAGGTCTCGGCGCTCCTCGGCCGCATGCCGAGCGCCGTGGGCTACCAGCCCACGCTGGCCAACGAGATGGGCGAACTGCAGGAGCGCATCACCTCCACCAAGCGTGGCTCGGTGACCTCTGTGCAGGCCATCTACGTGCCCGCCGACGACCTCACCGACCCGGCGCCGGCCGCGACCTTCACCCATCTCGACGCCACGACCACTCTCTCCCGCGCCATCTCGGAGAAGGGCATCTACCCGGCCGTCGACCCGCTCGACTCCAACTCGCGCATCCTCACGCGCGACGCGGTCGGCAACGAGCACTACGAAGTCGCCCTGCGCGTCCAGGAGATCCTCCAGCGCTACAAGGAACTGCAGGACATCATCGCCATCCTCGGCATGGACGAGCTCTCGGACGAGGACAAGGTCATCGTGCAGCGCGCCCGCAAGGTCGAGCGCTTCCTCAGCCAGCCGTTCACCGTCGCCGAGGCGTTCACCGGCACGCCGGGCAAGTACGTGCCGCTCGCCGACACCGTCCGTGGCTTCAAGGACGTCGTCGAGGGCAAGTGCGACGATCTTCCCGAGCAGGCTTTCTTCATGGTCGGCGGCATCGAGGAAGCGGTCGCCAAGGCCAAGCTCCTGTCGGGCGACGACGCGTGAGAGGCGCCAGGTGAGCGACGAGCGCACACTCCAGGTCGAGATCGTCACGCCCGACGGGCAGGTCTATGCCGGGGAAGTGGCCATGGTCGTGCTTCCCGGTGTGGACGGCGAGCTCGGCGTCCTGCCGCGGCACCAGCCGCTGGTGACGCTCCTGGCCATCGGCGAGACGCGCGTCCGCACCGTCACCGACGACTGGGACTACATCGCCACCGGCATCGGCTACGCGCAGGTGCTCTTCGACAAGGTGCTGGTGGTCGTCGACCACGGCGAGCTCGCCGGCGCCATCGACGTGGCCCGGGCGGAGGAGGCGGAGCGCCGCGCCCGCGAGCGCACGCAGGAGCGCGGCGGCGATCTCGGCGCCCAGGCGGATGTGGACTACTTCCGCGCCGAGCAGGCGCTGAAGCGCGCCGAGAACCGTCTGAACGTCGCCAGACGCACCCACTGACACCGCGTCCGCCGCGGACCGCTATACTACTGAGCGTCTGATGGACGGCTCGAGCGAACACGACGCGCGCCTCGAGGTGCGCGGCGGTCGGCGGCTGGAAGGGGAGGTAGTCCTCTCCGGGGCCAAGAACTCAGCCCTCAAGCTGCTCGCCGCCAGCCTGCTCACCACCGACCCCTGCGTCATCCGCCGCGTACCGCGGATCACTGACGTGGCCACGATGGTGACGATGCTGCGCGCGTTGGGCGCGCAAGCTGACCCGGTCGGCGACGGCGACGTCCTTCGCGTGCACGCCGGCTCCGGCCTCAGCGGCTGCGCGCCCTACGAGCTCGTACGCACCATGCGCGCGAGCATCATCGTCATGGGCCCGCTCGTCGCGCGCCTCGGCGAGGCCACCATCGCGATGCCGGGCGGCTGCAACATCGGACCGCGGCGGATCGACTTCCACATCCGCGGCCTCGAGAAGCTCGGCGCACACATCGACATCGACCACGGCTTCATCCGCGTGCACAGCGATGGGCTGAAGGGCGCCGTGGTGCCGCTGGACTACCCGAGCGTGGGCGCCACCGAGAATCTCCTCATGGCGGCCACCGCCGCCGAGGGCGAGACGGTCATCGAGAACGCCGCCAGGGAGCCGGAGATCATGGATCTGTGCGCCTTCCTCGCCGGCATGGGCGCCGAGATCGAAGGCGCCGGCACCAGCACGATCCACATCGCCGGCGGGCGCCCTCTTCACGGCGTGGACCACGCCGTGATCGCCGACCGCATCGAAGCAGGCACGTATCTCCTGATGGGCGCCGCGACCAGTGGCCGGGTCACCACCATCGGCCTGGACCCGGCCCACCTCGAGCTCTTCCTGACCAAGCTGCGCGCCATGGGCGTGCAGGTCGAGGAGGGCGAGGAGCGCATCACGGTGAGCCGTGACGGGCCGCTCGCCCCGGTCGACATCTCCACGCTGCCGCACCCCGGGTTCGCCACCGACCTGCAGGCTCAGACAATGGTCCTTCTGTCGCTCGCCGAAGGGACCTCGATCATCACCGAGAACGTCTTTGAGAACCGTTTCGTCGTGGTGGACGAGCTCAACCGCCTCGGCGCCGGCATCGAGACCAGTGGCCATCACGCCGTGATCGCCGGGCCGCGGTCGCTGAGCGGGACCGTCGTCGAGGCGCCGGACCTGCGCGGCGGCGCCGCGCTCGTCACGGCCGGCCTCGTCGCCGATGGGCAGACGGAGGTGCGCAGCGTGTACCATATCGACCGGGGGTACGAGGATCTCACGGGCAAGCTGCGTATCCTCGGCGCGGATGTGTCGCGTGCCGGCGAGGGACCGCGAACCGAGCCTGAGATGCCCGCGTCTCTCAAGTCATGCGATGACGAGGCCGTGCGCAGCGCCTGAGCGCGCCGCGGCGGAGGAGCATGGGCAACTACCGAGTCTACAAAGCCGGAGAAGACGAGCACGTCCGTGAGGTGACGACGGCCGCGCCGACGCCCCTCGAGCGCGCCAGAGGCGCGCGCCGGCGCGGACGTGAGCGCGTCGGCGCGCCGCGCAACTGGTGGGTCTGGGCGCTCGTGGCGGCGGCGATCGCCGCCGCGGCCGTCCTCTACTGGTTCTACGGCCGCGAGGCCGTCAGCAACTCCAGGGCCGCCCTCGACATCGTGAGCGCCCTGGACAAGGTGCCCGGCTGGGCGGTGGTGGGGGCGCCGGTCGTCGTAGTGGTCGCCGTCGCCGTCGTGACCGCCTACCTGGCGTTCGGTCGCCATCTCGCCGTCAAGCTGATCGGGGTGGCCGTCGTGGTCGTCGTGCTGGCGGCGCCGGGCATCGCGGTCGGGTTCGCGAACGGCCTCGTCGCCGACGTCGGACAGACCGGCACTGCGGCCAAGACCGCTGAGGAACGCTCGCAGATCACAGAAGCCGACAAGACCATCGATGTGCCCGTCGCCAACAAGCCCATGAACATCCTGCTGATCGGCTCGGACAAGAGCACCGTGCCCGGCGACCCCGGGCGCTCGGACACGCAGATGCTGGTGCGCCTCGACCCCGAGACCAAGAGCATCTCCATGCTGTCGCTGCCGCGCGACCTGCGGGTCGACATCCCGGGAGTGGGCTACGACAAGATGAACACGGCCTACTCCTACGGCGGGCCGGCGCTCGTCATCAAGACCTTCAAGCAGCTCACGGGCCTGCCGGTCAACGGCTGGATCGAGGTCAACTTCTCGGGTTTCTGGCACGTCGTGAACATCCTCGGCGGCATCTATCTGCCGATCGACCACAAGTACTTCGTGCCGGCCAGCGCCGACTACAAGTCCATCAACCTCGAGCCCGGCTACCAGCTCGTGCGCGGCAAGCAGGCGCTCAACTACGTGCGCTACCGGCACGACCAGAAGGGCGATTTCACGCGCATGCAGCGGCAGCAATTGTTCCTCCGGGAAGTGCAGCGCCAGTCCGGCCGCTGGAGCAGCGACGTGACGAAGGTGCTCAAGCTCATCAAGGCCATCACCGGCGAGACGAAGTCGAGCCTGAGCTCGCTCAAGAAGATCGAACCGCTGGTGGGGCTGGCCTTCGAGGTGGACACGTCCAAGGTGTACCAGGCGCACCTCGAGGGTGACACACCCATGCTGGACGGTATCTCGTATGTGACCGCGACGGACGAGCAGATCGCCGACGTCGTCGATCAGTTCACCAATCCGACGCAGCCTCCAGTGGTGACCAAGGGCGCCAAGATCGGCAAGAAGATGTACGGGGTGCGCGTCTACAACGGCAGCGGCATTCCGGGGCTGGCGACCACCGCGGCGTCGCAACTGAGCGCGCAGGGCTACAACGCCGAGGCCGTCGCCGACGCCATCGAGTACCCGGACAAGGTCACGGCGGTGTACGCGCCCAAGAACCTGGAGGCGCAGGCCAAGGCCATCGCCGCCATGATGTGGCCGTCAGACGTCCGCATCGTCAAGCGCGTGCCGGGGAGCCTGGACGGCATCAGCGTCTTCGTCGCCTCGTCCTTCGACGGCGCCATCGTGGTGTCCGAGGAGGTCGTGCAGGAGCAGCAGACGCTGGACAAGAACCAGAAGGTCGACTGGGCCACCTGGCAGGAGTACGACAAGCAGACGCCGCTCAAGCTCGAGGCTCCTACGGCGTGGTCCTCGGGGTTCACGTATGACCAGTGGCGCAACTACTCGATCGAGACGACCGACGGCAAGCACTCCGCCGCCTCGGTCGCCGTCGTGCAGACATCGCAGTACGGCTACTGGAGCATCCAGGCCATGCGCTGGCAGGATCCGCCGGCCATCCAGAACCCGAGCGGAACCCAGACGATCGGCGGGCGCAAGTTCATGCTCTTCTATCAGGGCGACCACCTGCACATGGTGGCCTGGAAGGAGCGCGGAACGCTCTACTGGGTGCTCAACACCCTCGACAACCAGCTCTCGAACGATCTGATGCTGGGTCTGGCGGCGTCCTGTAAGCCTGTGAAGTGAGCTGGCTGCGCGCAGTGATGCGCCGTCTCGACCCGTGGGCGGCCCTCCTGCTCGGCGGCCTCCTCGCGATGGGGGTCGTCATCCTGCTCGCCACGCCGGGACCGTGGCAGAAGGTGGTCGGCAAGCAGCCGCCGGTGAGGCTCGAGGCGCCCACTCCCGACGACGTGGCCGTCTTCGTCATGGGCGGCCGCGGCGGCTCCTGCAGCGGTGTCCTCTGGCTGCACCTCGACGCCGAACGCACCGCTCTCACGGCCGTCGTGGTGTCCCCGCGCGTCTCCGGGTTCTCGCCCACGGATGGCTACGCGCCGGTGGCCGCGATCGCCGCCAGTGCAGGACCGAGTGCCGCTGCCGCGGCGCTGGGCGGAGCACTGGGCGTGAGCATGGACGCCTGGGTGGCCCTCGACCGCAAGGCATCCGACCTGGCCATCCAGGCGATGTTCCCGGCCAATGAACCTCGCGCTGCGCGCACGCGCTACCGTGAGGCTCGGTCGGCATGGCGCGGCCTTGGCGGCGACACCACCGCCTGGGCGACGCAGTACGCGAGCCTGCGCGTCGCCCTGCCCCAGGTGCCCTTCGCCGAGCTCGGCGTGGTCGCGTTCGCCAACTACGTGCTCGGGTTCGGGTTCGTGCGCAGCGACCTGAGCCTGCAGGGAGTGACGTCGCTGGCGGAGGCCCTGCGCGACGTCGATCCGGGCAGGGTGTCGGTACGCGCCGCGCCGGTCGTCGTCGAGCGCAGCCGCGGCGGGGAAGTGTGGCACGCCGACGCCAGCCGTGTGGAGCCCCTGCGCCAGTCCCTCGCGATGGGCATCCGTCCGCCCGAGACCGAGAGACTCGTCACCACGCACGCGCGGTCCGCACGGGTGCTCGTGGTCGCGCCGCTGTCGCGGGTGCGGGCGGCGCGGTATGCGGAGGAGGTCCGCCGCCGGCTGGCGCGCTCCGCAGGCGGCGCGATCGACGTGAGGCTGGTGGCGGGAGCCGACGACCGGCTGGCGTTCCGCGCCGCGCGTGAGCTCGACCGGCGGCCGGCGCTTGCCGTCCTGGTGGCGCCGGCCGCAACCACCGACGCCGCCGTGGTCACCAGGGTCTGCGCGATGCTGCGGAATCGCCGGCAGGAGGCGGTCGTCTCCGGCCCGCTGCCCGCGGGGACGGGCGGTTCGGGCGCGGACGACGCGCTTGTGGCCGCGGCCGACGACGGCCGCCTGCCGGTCTCCTGGCTGCCGGCGACGACGACGAGCGCCACCTCACAAGGCGCCGGCCGCCGGGCTCTGACGGCTGCCGCGCGGGACAACGTCGAGACGCTCGTCCGGGCCTGCTGGCCGGGCGCGCTCGCCCCCGGCCTCGATTCGACCCGCCTCGACTTCGCCTTCGTCGCCGCCAGGCATACCGGCGTGGGCGTCCTGGCTGCGTCCGAAGCCGCCGCGACGACCTTGCTGGCCCGCCTGCGCCTGTGGGGCTTTCCTGCCGCGCGCCTCGACTCCGAAGATGGTGGCTGGCAGCCGCCCGTCACCGGCCGGGCGATCTACTACCGGCCCGGGTCGCGCCGGGCGGCAGCCGTGCTCGCAGGCGATCTGGGGCTGCCGGCGACAAGTGTCGTCAGGGCGGACGACAGCCCGCGCAAGGTCGTGGTCTCGACCGGGGACTGAGTGGTGTCTACCGGCGACTGCCTCCAGAAACGCCGAAGGCGCCCCACCCGACGGGTGGGGCGCCTTCGGCGCAAAAGCTTCTCGCAGCCGGATCAGGCGCGACTGCGACGGAGCATGGCGCCTCCGCCGATGAGCGCGGCGCCAGCCGCCAGGACCAGGAACACCTCACCGCCGGTGAACGCGAGCTGACCGCCCTGTTCACCCGGAGCTTGGAGGCTCGCAAGGTAGTCCTCAAGGACGCCCTCGAGGTCCGTGTACTGCTGGTAGATGGGGTTGTTCTGGATGTACGCCAGCGTGGCGCGAATCTCGGCGGCCGTCCAGTTGCCATCGATCGTGCCGTCCATTGCATCCTTGATGATCGCGTCGATGACCGACTGCGGTACGGCAGCCTGCGCGACGACCGCGAACATCAGGATCAACAGCAGCGCGATGGCGATGGTACCCAAGAACTTGACCCTCATGTCTTCACCCCCCCTCAACGACGTCTTCTCGGCACAATGTATCCCACCACTTGTACCACTTGCCCGCGTAGATGACCATACCCCAAATACAGCAGGCTGATCGCAGTGCCCGTATCCACGCTCTCCGAAGAGGATGACAGTATAATGCCGTCGATGGAGACGCCCGTAAACACCGCCCGCGTTCAGAGGGCGACGTTCAGGGCCCGGAACACGGTCCCGTTCGCGCTGGCGATGGCGGCGATCGCCGCGTTCTCCTTCCTCTCCGGCGGGTACGTGCTGGGGCGCGCTACGCCCGTCGCCGTGGCGTTGTTGTGCGCCGCCGCCGTGTGGGTCTGGTTCCTGCGCCGGAGCACGCGGCCCCCAGTCGTCTTCCTGGTCGCGCTGACCGCGTTCGCCGCGTTCGTTGTCTGGAGCGGCGTCTCCGTCCTCTGGTCGGTAGGTCCGGACCTCACCTGGGTCTCCTTCAACCTCGCGGCGTTCTACCTTGCGGTGGTCGCCGTCCTCGGGCTCACGTCGGCGCGCGCGCTCCAGCTCTGGACCGTCGCCTACGGCTACCTCGCGGTGGCCACGGCGATAGGCGTCTACGCGTTCCTCGGCAAGGGGCTGCCGGCCGTGGTGACACACGCGCACACCTACGCCCGACTGGACAGTCCCATCGGCTACTGGAACGTGCTGGCGCTGATGATGGTGATGGGGCTGTGTGTCGCGCTGGCGATCGCCGGCGACCGCACGACCGGCGCCGCCCTGCGCACGCTCGCCGCCGCGGCCGCGGTGCCGATGTGCTTCACGTTCTTCTTCACCTTCTCGCGCGGCGGCTGGATCGCCCTTGCCGTGGCGCTCGTCCTCTACTTCGCATTCACGACCACGCGGCTGGCCGGCTTCATCACGCTGACCATCGTGGTCACGCCCGTCGTGTTCGTGCTGTGGCGGCTGCGCGGCCTCGACACGCTCTTCATCCCGACGACGGACGACGCGCTGCGAGCCCTGCAGGGCGGCGTCCTCCTTCGCTGGGCGATCGTGGCGCTGCTCGTCGCCGGCGGCGCGCAACTGGTGGTGGCGCTGCTTCACAGGGCGGTGCCTTGGCCGCGCTGGTCGACGATCTCGGCGGGGGCGATCGTCCTCGTGCTCGTGGTCGTGGTGGTGGTGGGCGGTCCAGGGCGCTACATCCAGGCTCACGGGGGGGCGCAATGGGTCCAGGACAGGGCTCACGCGCTGGTGACCGACTCGGAGTCGAGCTCCGATGGCGATGGGGCGGGGCGGCTGCTCACGGTGACCACCAACGGAAGGATCGCGTTGTGGCGGGAAGCAGCGCGGCAGTGGCGCTACCACCGTACTGCCGGCACCGGCGCAGGCACGTTCGCCTTTGCCCACTACCGCTTCCGCGAGTCCGGGGGCGTGACGAAGCACGCGCACAGCCAGTGGTTCAACGTGCTGAGCGAGCTCGGGTCGGTGGGCCTCGTGCTCATCGCCTCCGCGCTGGTACTGCTCGTGGCCGCGGCGGTGGGCAATCCCTTCTCGCGCCGTCGTGATCCGCTCCACCCTCTGCTCGTGGCGATGCAGGCAGGCGCGATCGCCCTCCTCGCTCATCTCACGGGGGACTGGGACTGGGACATGGCTGCGGTCGGGACCCTCGTCTTCGTCTTCCTCGCGGTCTGCGCCTCGTACAGGGCGACTCGAGCGGCCGACGAGCGGCGAACGGCGCGCCGGCTGGCGCGGGATGAGCCGCACGGGGAACCGCACGAGGAGCCGGCGGGGGAAGCTTCGGCAGTGAACCCGAGAGAGATTGCCGCGGGGGGCGAGCAGGAGACGCCTGCGGAGTCGCCCGCCGCCGTGCTCGCGGCGACGGCGCAGCGGTCGGCGAGCGTAGAGGTGGCTGCGAACACCTCCGCCGACGCGGAGGCTCCTGCTGCCGAGGCGCTCGAAGCCGACGGTTCCGCCGCCGCACGATCTGCGGACGAGCCCGAGGTCGACCCCGAGTACGCGGAGGAGGAGCCGGAGGGGCGGCGGCGTTCGCGCCGGTCCCGCCGCCTCGGCTGGCCGATCCGTGTTGTGGCCAGCACGGCGCTGCTGCTGCTGGCGGTGAGCTGGTTGCCGCCGTATCTCGCCCTGCGCGCGGAGAACGCGGCGCTGGCGGCGTCGAGTGACGGCGACGTGGCGGTGGCTCTCGACCGCGTGCGGTGGGCGGCCACGCTCGATCCGCTTGCGGTGAGCCCGCTGCTGACCGAGGCGTCGCTCCTGCAGCAACTCGGACGCAATCGGGAGGCGCTGGCTCGGCTGCAGGCCGCGGCGAAGCTGCAGCCGCAGAACTACGAAGTCTGGTACGAGCTCGGCGTCCTGCTGCACGGGGCGTTCGGGCGCGACAAGGCGGCCAGAGCCGCCCTGACGCGCGCCCTCGCCCTCAATCCCGACGACGCGCCCAGCCGCTACGAACTCGAACGCCTCGCCCGGTAGCCTCGGCATGCGTCGGCGGGGGCCGGGCGTCAAAGCCGGCCTCGGGTGGTAGACTTCCCGGCGAAGAGGGGCGCTGTTCTCACCTGCAACGGAGGTACTTTCCGCATGGATGCCGCACCGATCGGGGTCGTCGGTACCGGGTACGTCGGCCTCGTGTCGGCCGTGTGTTTCGCCCACCTCGGGCACGATGTCGTGTGCATGGACGTCGACGAGGCCAAGATCGCCAGGCTCGAGAGCGGTGAAGTGCCCATCTACGAGCCCGGTCTGGAGAAGCTCGTCGCCGACAACGCCTCGCGGCTCTCGTTCACGACCTCCTACGACGTCCTGCTCGAGCGCTGCCACGTTCTGTTCATCGCCGTCGACACGCCGCCCTCGCCGTCGGGTGACGCCGACCTCTCGCGTGTCCAGTTCGCCGTCCGCGAGATCGCCGCGCGTGGCGGGCAGCGGCTGCTCGTCATGAAGAGCACGGTGCCCGTCGGCACGGGCGAGAAGGTCATGGCGGACCTCGACGGCATGGGCGTCACGGACATCACCTACGCGTCCAATCCCGAGTTCCTGCGCGAAGGCGCCGCCATCCAGGACTTCCTCGAGCCGGACCGCATCGTGATCGGCAGCTTCCGCGAGGAGGACGGCACGACGGTCGAAGCCCTGTATCGCGGCATCGACACGGATATCGTGCGCACCAGCGTCCCCACCGCCGAGATGGTCAAGTACGCCTCCAACGCCTTTCTCGCCACGAAGATCTCGTTCATCAATGAGATCGCGAACGTGTGCGAGCAGGTCGGCGCCGACGTCCGGACAGTCGCGCATGGGATGGGGCTCGATCACCGCATCGGCCCGCACTTCCTTCAGGCCGGCATCGGCTACGGCGGTTCGTGCTTCCCCAAGGACGTTCAGGCGCTCAAGCAGCTGGCGGGCAACACGGGCTATCACTTCCAGCTGCTCAACGCGGTCATCGAGGTCAACGCGCTCCAGAAGCGCCGCGTCGTCGGCAAGCTCAAGGACCGGCTGGGTACCCTGCGCGGGGCGACCGTCGCGCTCCTCGGACTCACGTTCAAGCCCAACACGGACGACCTGCGTGAGGCGGCCTCCATCGTGCTGGCCGGCCGCCTCATCCACGAGGGCGCCAAGGTCAAAGCCTACGATCCGATGCTCGACGCCGGAGAGCACCCGCTGTTCCCCGGCGTCGCGATCTGTGACGACTCGCTCGAGGCGCTGGAGGGCGCCGATGCCGCTGTGCTGGTCACCGAGTGGCAGGAGTTCGGCCGCCTCGACTGGCGCGTCGCGGCGAGCGCCATGGCGCGGCCGCTTCTGATCGACGGCCGCAACTTCATCGACCCGGCCGTCGCCGCCGACGCCGGGCTCGAGTACGAAGGCGTCGGCCTGGGCGACGAAGCCCTCGCGCCCGTCGCCCGCTGAGCCTCGGATGACTGCGGAGAGAGGCATCCCGCGGCAGGCCGTCATCCTCGTCGGCGGCGAAGGCACGCGCTTGCGCCCCGTCACGTCGCGCGTACCCAAGCCTGTGGCGCCGGTCGTCGAGCGGCCGTTCGTCGCCTACATCCTCGACAATCTCGCGCGCCACGGTGTGGAACGGGCGATCTTCTCGACGGGCTTCCTGGCCGACGCGATCGAGGCGGTCATCGGCGACGGGTCCGGGTACGGGCTCGAGGTGTCCTATGCCGTCGAGGCCGAGCCGCTCGGGACCGCCGGCGCCATCGCCAACTGCGACGGTCTTCTCGACGACGGCCCCTTCTACGTGTTCAACGGCGACGTCCTGAGCGACGTCGACCTGAGCGCGCTCGCCGCCACCCATGCGGCCAAAGGTGGCATGGGCACCATCTTCCTGACCCCGGTCGAGGACCCGCGCCGCTACGGTCTTGTCGAACTCCGGGAGGACGGCGCCGTGGCCAGCTTCCTCGAGAAGCCCGGGGAGTGGGAGGGCACGGCGCTCATCAACGCCGGTGTCTACGTCCTGGAACCCGAAGTCCTCGAGATGATCCCGCGCGGCCGGCTGTTCTCGATCGAGCGCGGGGTGTTCCCGAAGCTCGCGGCCGCCGGCTCGCTGTACGGGTACGTCGACCATGGGTACTGGCGGGACATCGGCACGCCGGACAGCTATCTGCAGGCGCATTTCGACATCCTCGAGCGGCAGGTCGACACGTCGGTCGGCGACGTCCTGGGCGAGCAGTACCTGTACGTCGCGCCGACGGCCGAGGTCACTCCGGGGGCCCGCATCGTACCGCCGTGCTACGTCGCCGACGGCGCCCGCGTGGGCGCCGGAGCAAGGATTGGTCCGCTGGCCGTGCTCGGCGCCGGCGCCGTGGTCGGCGAGGGCGCCACCGTCGTCGAGGCCGTCATCCAGGCCGGCGTTATCATCGGCGCCCACGCCCAGGTCGAGGGCAGCATCCTGGTGCAGGGGTCGAGCGTCGGCGCCGGGACGCAGCTCAGCGGCGCCGTGCTCGGTGAGGGCTGCGTGGTGGGCGCCGGCAACCGGCTCGCCGGCGGCATCTGCGTCTATCCGGACACCGAGCTGCCCGACAACTCCATCCAGTTCTACGAACAGCTGCGCGGCAGGGAGGGCATATGACGATCCCCGACGGCATCTTCAAGGCCTACGACATCCGCGGGCTGTACCCCGAGGAGCTCGACGAGGAGGCCGCTGAACGCATCGGCTGTGCGCTGGCGCAGCAGCTGGGCGCCGCCCGGCTCGGCGCCGGCATGGATCCCCGCCCCTCGTCCACCGGGCTGCTCGAGGCCTTCGCCGCCGGGGCCGCCGCCGCCGGCGCCTCGACCGTCGACTTCGGGTTCGTCCCGACGGAGATGCTCTACTTCGGGGTGGCGTCCCGGGGTTTGGACGGCGGCGCGATGATCACCGCCTCGCACAACCCGCCGCAGTACAACGGCATGAAGCTCGTGGGGGAGGGCGCGCTGCCGCTGAGCGGCGACGCCGGCATCCCCGAGCTCAAGGAGAGGAGCCAGGCGCTCGAGGAGCTGCCGGCGCGTAGCGACGGCGCCGTCACCGAGCGCCTCGACCTGTATCCGGCCTACGTCGAGCATCTGCACGGGCTCGTCGACGTCACGGCGTTCCGGCCGTACAAAGTGGTCATGGATGCGGCCAACGGCGTCGGCGGCAAGCTCGCGCCGCTCGTCTTCGAGGGCACGGCCCTCGAGTGCGTCGAGATGTACTTCGAGGTGGACGGCACGTTCCCCAATCACGCGCCAAACCCGCTGCTCGAGGAGAACAGCCGCGAGATCCGCCGGCGCGTCGTCGCCGAGAAAGCCGACCTCGGCATCGCCTGGGACGGCGATGCCGACCGCTGCTTCTTCATCGACGAGGACGGCGAGTTCGTCCCCGGCGACTTCGTCACCGCCCTGCTCGCCGAGGCCCTGCTCCTCAAGAACCCCGGCGCGAAGATCCTCTACGACCTGCGCGCCAGCCGCGCGGTCCCGGACGTGATCACCGCGAACGGGGGCGTGCCTCTGCTCAACCGCGTCGGGCACGCCTTCTTCAAGCAGCGCATGCGCCGCGAAGGCGGGCTGTTCGGCGGCGAAGTCTCCGGTCACTACTACTTCGCCGACAACTACAACGCCGACTCCGGCTTCATCCCGGCGCTGCTCATCCTCGAGCTGCTCTCGCAGAAGAAGGCGACGATGGCGGAACTGCTGGAGCCGCTGCGTACCAGGTACTTCATCAGCGGCGAGATCAACTCGGTGGTCGAGGACGTCCCAGCCGCGCTCGCGCGCATCGAGGACCGCTTCTCCGACGGGGAGCAGGGCCATCTGGATGGCATCTCGGTGGACTACGACCGCTGGCACTTCAACGTGCGCCCCTCGAACACCGAGCCGCTCCTGCGCCTTAACCTCGGCGCCGACTCGCAGGGGCTCATGGAGGAGAAGCGCGACCTCGTGCTCTCCGTCATCCTCGATGGCTGACGTGGGCGCCATGACCGACCTCGGCCCCGCGCGGGCGGCGGAGTTCGACCGCGCCGGCATGTTCGCCGAGGTCGCCGGGCTCCCGCGGCAGTTGCGTGAGGGCTACGAGGCGGCTCGCGGCCGTCTCGCCGGCGCGTTCTTCGGCACGTTCCCGGGCATCCCGCCGGCCGAGCCGAGCGGTGTTGCCCTGTGCGGCATGGGCGGCTCCGCGATAGGCGCCGACCTCGTGCTCGCCTGCCTGCCCGGCCTCAGCGTGCCGGCGACGGTGGTGCGTGGGTACGCGCTCCCCGAATGGGTGGGCCCCGAGACGCTGGTCGTCGTCGTGAGCTACTCGGGCGAGACCGAGGAGGCGCTCACCTGCGCCGCGCAGGCGCGCTCGCGCGGCTGCGTCCCCGTGTGCGTCTCGTCCGGCGGCGGTCTCGCCGCCTTCGCGGAGGCGGAGGGCCTGCCGCTGGTGGTCGTTCCCGGCGGCAGCCAGCCGCGGGCGGCCGTCGGCTATCTGTCCATGCCGCTGCTGGCCACTCTCGAGGCCTCCGGCCTCTGCCACGAGCACGCGAGTGAAGTCGAGGCGGCCGCCGCGCAGCTCGAGGCGGACAACGCGATCCTGGGGCCCAGCGCCCCGGACGAGGGCAATCCCGCCAAGACGCTGGCGAGGCGCCTCGAGAAGCGCCTGGCAGTCGTGTACGGCGCCGGGCCCACAGGGCCGGTCGCCCGGCGCTGGAAGGGCCAGATCAACGAGAACGCCAAGGCTCCGGCCTTCTTCAACGAACTCCCGGAGCTCGACCACAACGAGATCATGGGGTGGACGAGTCTGCCGCACGTCACCTCGTCCACCGTCGCGCTGTTCCTGCACGATGAGAGCGACGAGGAGCGCCTGGCCCGCCGCGCGGAGCTCACGGCGCGCGAGTACGAGGCGCTTGGCGTCGCCACCGAACTGGTGGCCGCGCGCGGGAGCTCACGGCTCGCGCGGCTCTTCTCGCTCGTGCAGCTGGGTGACTACGTGAGCTGCTACCTCGCGCTGCTGTACGGCGTCGACCCCACGCCGGTCGACGCGATCCAGGCGTTCAAGGCCAGCCTCGCCGGCGACGCCGGCTGACGCCTGTTGGCCGGCGGGGCCATCACGCTGGTCCTGACCGCGGACGAAGCGGCGTGCCGCGCCGCCGGCGCCGCCCTGTTCCCCTCCGCGGCGCTCGAGAGCCTCTCGCGAGAGGAACTGCGGCCGTCCGTGCCGTTCGAGGGGCCGCTCTTCGCGCTGCTCGGCGCCCGGGATCCGCGCGCTACCGTCGGGCTCGTCGTTCCCGCGGTGTGGACGGGCGAGGCGGGGGAGAGACCAGCCCCGGCCGACCTCGTCCCGGTCGCCGACCACGTGGGGCTGGAGGGGCGCGGCCCGCTCACCGGCTGCTGGCCGGTCGGCGTGCCGCGCGATTTCCCCAGCACGACCGGCATATATCAACCGGCGGACGTTCGTTCGCGTCACGGGGCTCGGGTATACTCGTCCGGCATCGTGGCGGCGGGCGTCGCCGACATCCGGCGCCTCTCGCGCTTCGAGGCGCGGGCGGTCCGGGAGGGGGGCTGCGGCATCGTCACCGACTCCCTCGTCCCCGTCGCCATCGTCGCCGCGTACTATGGCTTGAGACTGGCCGCCTGCGGACTCGTGCAGGCGCCCCGATCCTACAGAGAGTGAGGCTCGAGTTGGGCAACGACTACGACATCAAGGACATCGGTCTCGCGCCCGAGGGCGTCCTGCGCATCGAGTGGGCCGACATGCACATGCCCGTGCTCAGGGCCATCCGTGAGCGCTTCGGGAAGGAGAAGCCGCTGGCCGGCGTGCGCATCGGCGCCTGCCTGCACGTCACCACCGAGACCGCCGGCCTCATGCGCACCCTGGTCGCCGGCGGCGCCGACGTCGTGCTCTGCGCCAGCAACCCGCTGAGCACGCAGGACGACGTGGCCGCCGCGCTCGTGAACGACTACGGCGTCCGCGTCTACGCCATCAAGGGTGAGGACGACGCCACGTACTATTCGCACATCAACACCTGCGTCGACCACCGTCCCAACATCACCATGGACGACGGCGCCGACGTCATCGGCGTGCTGCACGGCGAGCGCCCCGACATGGCCGCGGACATCATCGGCGGCACCGAAGAGACCACCACCGGCGTCATCCGCCTCAAGGCCCTCGAGGCCGAGGGCAGGCTCATGTTCCCGATCGTCGCCGTCAACGAGGCCAACACCAAGCACATGTTCGACAACCGCTACGGGACCGGCCAGAGCACCCTGGACGGCGTGATCCGCGCGACCAACATCCTCATCGCCGGCAGCACCGTGTGCGTCGCGGGGTACGGATGGTGCGGACGCGGCCTCGCCATGCGCATGAAGGGTCACGGCGCCGACGTCATCGTGCTCGAGGTAGACCCGCTGCGCGCGCTCGAGGCCGTCATGGACGGCTTCCGCGTCATGCCGGTCGCCGAGGCGGCCAAGATCGCCAGGCTCTTCGTCACCGCCACCGGCGACATCCACGTGCTGCGCGGCGAGCACTTCGAGGCCATGCAGGACGGCACCATCATCGCCAACACCGGCCACTTCAACGTGGAGATCGACATCCCGGCGCTCGAGAAGCTCTCGGTCAAGAAGCGCGCCATCCGCGAGTTCGTCGACGAGTTCACGATGGCGGACGGCCGGCGCATCTACCTGCTGGCCGAAGGCCGGCTGGTCAACCTCGCGGCCGCTGAGGGCCATCCGGCAGCGGTCATGGATATGAGCTTCGCCAACCAGTCCCTCAGCGCCGAGTTCATGGTCAAGAACCACGCGAGCCTCGAGAACAAGGTCTACGTGGTTCCCAAGGACATCGACGACGAGATCGCCCGGCTCAAGCTCGAGAGCATGAGCGTCGACTGCGACACGCTCACCGAAGAGCAGGCCAAGTACCTCGCCTCCTGGGACCAGGGCACCTGAGCCCGGAGCCACGATGACCGAGGTCCGGGCAGCAGGCACTGCGGCCGACGCCGCCGGCGAGCGCAGCGGCCCCGGCGGTTCACGACTGCGCGTGCGCACCGTAGAGATCTTGCCCGGCGAGGTCGTGCTCATCGACCAGCTCGCGCTGCCGCGGGAGGAGCGCTACGTCACCTGTCGCACCTGGCGTGAGGTCGCGGAGCGCATCATCGACATGACCGTGCGCGGTGCGCCGGCGATCGGCGTCACGGCGGCCGGCGGCATCGCGCTGGCGGCCGCCGCGGCCGCGGCGGCAGGCCCGGACGACCCGGCCGCGTTCCGGGCC
>CAIYOD010000071.1 GCA_903927755.1 uncultured Thermoleophilia bacterium
GAGCCCCCGGGGCGGGGGGGGCCCCGGGGCCCGCCCGGCCGTTCGACAGGGGCGGCCGGGCCGCGGCGTCGGCCCGTGCTCACGCCCACCGTGCGACAAAGGAGGAGCCACCATGAGCCAGACCCTTCGTTCGGCGTTCGAGGAACGCGTGGTGGCCGCCGTGCGCGAGGGTCAGGACGAGCTCGTGGCGCTGGCGAGCGACCTCGTCGCGTTCGATACGACGGCGCGCAACGTCGGAGACCCGGCGCGGCAGGAGGCGGAGCTGCAGGAGCACCTGCGCCGCCGCCTCGCGACTCTCGGCGCCGACGTGGATGTCTGGGAGCCGGAGCCGACCGGCACGGGCAATCGCGTCGTCCCGGACGGGCTTGACTTCAGAGGGCGGCCGCAGCTCGCCGCGCGGCTGCGCGGCGCGGGCGGCGGCCGCTCGCTCCTCCTTAACGGACACATCGACGCCGTCTCCTGCGAGCCGCTCGACCGGTGGGCGAGCCATCCGCTCAGGCCCGAGGTCCGCGACGGCCAGCTCTACGGTCGCGGCAGCTGCGACATGAAGGGCGGCATCGCCGGCATGCTGTTCGCGCTCGAGACGGTCACCCGGCTGGGCGCGAAGCTCGCCGGCGACGTCGTCTTCTGCACCAACACGGACGAGGAGTCGAGCGGCGCCGGCTCCTACGCGTGCGCCGCCCGCGGCGTGCGCGCCGACGCCGGCCTCTGCGCCGAGCCCACGGGCTTCGACGTCTGGGTGGCGTGCCGCGGCGGGGTGAACCCGGTGGTCCGCACCATCGGCCGCACCGGCCACGCCGAGATGCACCACCCGCACTGGCGCGAGGGCGGGCCGGTCAACGCGATCGACAAGATGGAGCTCGTGCTCGCCAGCCTGCGCGCGCTGCGCGAAGAGTGGGGGCAGCGTGCGGAGTTCGAACACGCCTATCTCCACAAGCCGCACGTCCTGCCCACGGTCATCAAGGGCGGCGAGTGGATGGTGACCTACCCGTCGTCGTGCGAGACCGTGCTCTCGGTGGTCTACATGCCCGGGCAGGTGAACGGCGACCGCGGCGGCCAGGACGTCTTCGACGAGGTCGAGGCATGGGTCAAGGCCGCGACCGACCAGGACGACTGGCTGGCCGAGCACCCGCCGGAGTGGGAATGGCCGTGCGACATCGTGCCGGCGGAGGTGCCGGACGACGCCCCGATCGTGACGGACACCCTGGCCGCCGGCGCCGACGTCGGGCGGCCGGGCCGCATCAGCGGGCTCGACTCGTGGCACGACGCCGCCGTGTTCACCCGGGTCGCCGGCACGCCGACGGTGTCGTTCGGTCCCGGCGACCTCACCAAGGCCCACACCGTCGACGAGTCGGTGCCCGTGGCCGACCTCGTCGATCACGCCTCCGCGGTCGCGCTCATGCTGCTGCGCTGGTGCGGCACATCCTGAGACGCCGCTCTGGAGGGTCGCGGCGGCGCGTGTCGTACACGTGGACCAGGCCCGACCGGGGAGCGGTCCGGTGCCTTGCAGGGAGGGAGACCCGTGCCCTACAGCGTCGAGTACCTCGAGGAGCCTGGCGTGGTCGAGACCGTCTACGCCGGAGCGCTCTCGACGGCGGAGTTCAACGCGGCCGTGGTGGCCACAGCGGACACGGCCGCCGGGCTCCTGTGCACGCGCTTTCTGAGTGACTGCCGCGAGCTGGAGGTCGGGGAGCACAGCCCGACGCTGGACATCTGGGCGCTGGCCGAGTTCCTTGCGCAGTTGCCGCAGGGTACGTTCGAGCGCGAGGCGCTCCTGCTGCCCGCCGCCGCCGCGGCCGGCGAAGACATCCGGTTCTACGAGACCGCCTGCAGGAACCGCGGTCTCGATGTGCGGGTGTTCTCCGAACGGGACGAGGCGCTCGCCTGGCTGGCGACGTAGACGGAGCGCCGCGCGAACGCGCGGCGCGGTGCGCTTGATGAGGGTCAAGGTTCGAGACGGGGCCGCGGGCGCAAGCTGAGGGTGACGATCCGGCCCTCGCGGCTTCCCTCACTCGATCGGAGTCCCCATGCAGACCATCACCGCCGGCGAGACCAGCGTCGCCGACAATCCCCACGGCGTCGACGTGCGGCACCTCTTCGCGACCCCGCATGTCGTCGTGAGCCAGATCACCCTCGAGCCGGGCGAGGTCGTGAAGCCGCACAAGGCTCCGGTGGACGCCTTCTTCTACGTCCTCGAAGGCGCGCCGACGATCGAGATCGAGGGCGAGACCGTCGCCGTCGCGCCCGACACGCTCGTGCCGAGCGCGCTGGGTCATGTTCACGCCATCCGCAACGAGAGCGACATGCGCGTGCGCTTCCTCGTGGTCAAGACGCCGAACCCGAAGGCCTGAGGCTGAGAGGGGCCGGGCGGGGGCCGCAGGCTCTCCGCCCGGCTCGCCTTACGAGGCGTCGACCGCGATCAGCGTCAGGCCGAGCTCCTGCTCCGCCTCGCGCAGGCGGCCGAGCTGCGCGTCGTCCGGCTCGGCCAGGGGCGCCTGCAGCATGGGGCCGAGCTCCCGCATGATCGCCTCGAGCTTCTCCTCGCGCGCCGGGTCGAGCGAGCGGCAGGAGAAGGCGACAAGGGTAAGGCCGAGGTCCTTCTCCAGCGTCTGGATCCTGTCGAGGTCCTGATCTTCGAGCTTCCTCGCGATCTCGCAGAACATGATGTGCTCCTTGTGACGTCCGCCGTTGGCGAGAGTCTACCCCGAGGCGCCGCCTGCTCAGGCGATGGGCACGTCCGACGACGCTTCTTCCGGCAGGTCGAGCAGGACCTGCTGATCCCTGGTGCCGCGCGCGGTGAACGCGAAGAGCGCGAGCGCGGCGATGCCCGCGGCGGCGATCATGATCGCCACGGATGTCGCCGTGATCGTGCCGCCGATGCCGATCAGCGGCATCGCCAGGGCGCCGAGGCCGAGCCGGAGGCCGCCGAAGTAGGCGGACGCGGTCCCGGCCACTTCGGGGTGGAGCGACAGTGCCAGCGCCGTCAGATCGGGCAGGATGACGCCCATGCCGGCGACGATCACGAAGAACGGCACCGCGAGGCCCCAGAGACCGAACGCGCCGGTCAGCGCCGAGGCAAGGCCGGCTGTGCCGGCGACCGCGAAGGCGATGAGGGCGGCGGCGAGAAGGCTCCGCGGGGAGAAGCGGGCCAGGAGGCGGTGGTTCGCCTGGCCCGCCGCCAGCATCCCCACGGCGTTGACGGCGAACAGGACGCTGTACGTCGTCGGCGTGACGCCGTACTGGTGCTGGAAGACGAACGACGAGCCGCCCAGATAGGCGAAGAAGCCCATGTAGACGAAGGCGCCGGTGAACGTGTAGCCCATGAAGCGGCCGTCGCGGGTCAGCCCGGCCATCGTGCGCAGCGTCGTGCGGAGGCCGCCGGTCAGCCGTCGCTCCCGCGGCAGGCTCTCCGGCAGCCAGAGGGCGACGCACACGAGGGCGATGATGCTGATCGCGGTCAGCGCGACGAACGGCCCGCGCCAGCCCAGCAGGCGGAGCATCTGGGCGCCGGTCAGCGAAGCCACCAGCGGCGCCACGCCGCCGATGATCACGATCCAGGAGAAGAGCCGCGCGGCCTCGCGACCGCGGGCGTAGTCGGTGACCATCGCGTTGGGGATCGCGAGACCGAAGGCGGCGGCCATGCCCTGGATCAGGCGCATCGTGATGAGCACCTCCACCGACGGAGCGACGATGCAGACGAGCGCCGTGACGACGAACACGACCAGCCCGACGATCAGGGTCGGCCTTCGCCCGCGCCCGTCGCTGACCGGCCCGGCGATCAGCTGCCCGAGACCGAGCCCGATGAGGAAGGTCGTGACGCTGAGAGCCACGGCGGCCTCGGACGCGCCGAGGGCGTCGGCCGCCGCGGGCATCGCCGGCAGGAAGAGGTCGGTCGCGAACGACCCCAGGGTCCAGAGGCCGCCGAAGATGAGGATGATGGCGGCGCGGCGGCCGGAGGTGAAGCGCTCGAACGGCGAGGCGGCGCCCATGTGGCTCAGCAGACCGTCATGTCGGCACACGTGCCGGGCCGCAGCTCGCAGGTCGTCTCCCGCCCGCGGTCGAGCCACGCTCCGACGGCGAAGAGCGCCAGGGCCAGCACCCCTGCTCCGGCGATGACCAGGCCCATGGAAACGCCGTCCATCCCGCCGCCCAGGCCGACCAGGGGGGTCGCCAGGGCGCCAAGACCCATCCGCAAGGTCCCGAAGTAGGCGGAGGCCTTGCCGGCGCTGTCCGGGTGCAGCGAGAGGGCCAGCGCCGTGGAGTTCGGGATGACGAGGCCGATGGTCGCGACGAGCACGAACAGCGGCGCCGCCAGCTCCCACACGCCGAGCCCGCCGACGAGGAGCACGGCCAGCACCACCATGCCGGCGACCGCGTTGACGGCCAGGGCGGCGCCGAGCAGCTGCGCGGGCGAGAAGCGAGCGAGCAGCCGGTGGTTGAGCTCGCTCGCCCCCAGCATGCCGACGGCGTTCGCCGCGAAGAGCACGCTGAACGCGGCGGGCGAGACGCCGTACACGTCCTGGTAGACGAACGACGAGCCGGCGAGATAGGCGAAGAAGCCGGCGAAGCTGAGGGCGCTGACGAGCGCGAAGCCCATGAAGCGTGGATCCCGGGTCATGGTCAGCAGGCTCCTGAGGAGGGTCCCCAGGCCGGCGGACGAGCGGCGCTCACGGGGCAGGCTCTCGGGGAGCCCGATGAGGACGGAGAGGAACAGCGCGAGCGCGATCGCCGTGAGGACGACGAACAGTCCTCTCCAGGAGGTGACGCGGAGCAGCTGGCCGCCGGCGAGCGGGGCGATGATGGGCGCGACGCCGCCGATGATGGCGAGGCGCGAGAGGAGCCGCGCCGCCTCGCGCCCCCGCACGTAGTCCGTCACGGCCGCGTTCGAGATGGCCATGCCGGCGGCGCCGCCCAGCCCCTGGAGGAACCGGGCGGCGATGAGCACCTCTATGCTCGGCGCCAGGGCGCACGCCAGCGTCGCGAGCGTGAAGAGGAGCAGGCCGCCCACGAGCGGCCACCGGCGGCCGTAGACGTCGCTGAGCGCGCCCGCCTGGACCTGCCCGAACGCCAGTCCGACGAGGAACGCCGTCACGGTGACGGCCACCTGCTGCTGCGAGGCGCCGAGGTCGCCGCCGAGGGTCGGCAGCGCCGGCAGGTAGAGGTCGATGGAGAATGGGCCGATGGTCCACAGGCCGCCGAGGATGGCGATGATCGCCAGCCGGCGGCCGCGGCTGAAGTCGGTGAGAGTCTGAGGGTTCGCCACGGCCAATGCACCCTACCCCGTCGTGTGGACCGCAGCCAGCGAGAGAAGTGCAGCGGACGGGTAGAGTCAGGGCGGCCGCTGCCGCGGACGAGCAGACAGAAGGAGCTGACGATGAGGATCCTGTACGGCGTGGCCGGAGAGGGCATGGGCCACGCCACCCGTTCGCACGCCTTCCTCGCCGACCTCGTCGGCGAGCACGACGTGCTGATCGTCGCCTCCGGCCGCGCGTACGACTACCTCGGGCAGCACTTTCCGCAGGTCCGCGAGATCCTGGGGTTCTCGCTGTCCTACGAGGACAACGCCATCCGGCGCTGGGAGACGGTCGCCCAGAACCTGCGCGGCGCGGTGACCGGGTGGCCGGAGCAGGTGCGCAGCTTCTACGAGGTCGCACGCGACTTCGAGGCCGACGTCGTGGTCAGCGACTTCGAGGCGTTCGTGCTCACGGTGGCGCGCCGGGAGCGCGTGCCGGCGATCAGCGTCGACAACATCATGATGCTCGACCGTTGCCGCCACGACGAGGGCATAGTCGGCGACGACACGCTCGACTTCGAGCTGGCGCGGCAGATCGCACGGACCAAGGCCGCCGGCCTGCACTGGGCGATCGTGCCGACCTTCTTCCGGCCGCCGCTGCGGCGCAAGGCGACCACGCTGGTCGCGCCGGTGCTGCGGGAGGCCGTG
The DNA here is from genome assembly GCA_903927755.1 of uncultured Thermoleophilia bacterium. Classification (GTDB taxonomy): domain Bacteria; phylum Actinomycetota; class Thermoleophilia; order UBA2241; family UBA2241; genus CAIXSE01. The sequence continues at coordinate 5,942 of CAIYOD010000071.1, forward strand.
CTCGCCGCCGAGGCGGAGCAGGGCGAGCACCTCCTCGTCTACCAGACGGCGGCCGGCAGCGAGACCCTGGTCCGGGCGTTGCACGAGACCGGGTTGCCCTGCCGGCTCTACGGTGTGCGCCGCGACCTCGACGAGGATCTCGTGGACGGCGAGCTGGTCTACCGGCCGTTCAGCGAGACCGTGTTCCTCGACGACCTGCGCACGGCCCGCGGCGTCATCGCCGGCGGCGGGTTCTCGCTGCTCTCCGAGTGCGTGTACCTGCACAAGCCGGCGCTCTCGATCCCCGTCGCGGGCCAGTTCGAGCAGACGCTGAACGCGCGCTACCTCGCGCGGCTGGGCTACGGCGAGTACGCGGAGTCGCCGTCGGCGGATGCCATCGGCGCCTTCCTCGAGCGCCTGCCCGACCACCAGCGCAGGCTCGCAGACTACGAGCAGGACGGGAACAACGAGGCGCTCGCCGCGCTGCGCGAGCAGCTCGCGCTGGTCGCGCTCGAACGCGCCGGCAAGGGCGCGCGCCGAGCGCGGCGTTCGTCGCCGAGCCGGACCGCGCCGGTCGACTCGTCTGAGGCGCCGGCGTGACGCTCGCCGTCGCCGCGCCGCTCCTCTGCGTCTTCGCCCTCGTGATGGCGCTCGTCGAGATCGAGATCGAGGGCCCGTACGGCTGGGCCGAGAAGCTGCCGACCCCGTACCGGGTGAGCGGCCCGGTCGCGCGGCTCTTCAGCCTCGTGCTCGCCGGCAAGCCGCTCACCGGCTACAACCTGCTGATGTTCGCGGCCACGCTGATCGCCTTCCACCTGCCGTTCGCGTTCGGCGCCCCGTGGACGGCGGCGAGGGAGCTCGCGCTGCTCGCCGCCTGGGTCGCCTGGAGCGCCTTGTGGGACTTCCTCTGGTTCCAGCTGAACCCGGCCTACGGCTGGCGCCTCTTCCGGCCGGGCAACGTCTGGTGGCACAGCCGCTGGCTGTGGGTCCTGCCGCTCGACTACTCGATCGCGGTCGTGGCGTCGCTCGCGCTTGCGCTGGCGGCGCAGATCGTCGCCTGGGGCGAGCCGGCGGGGGCGGGTGGCCTCGGCCCGCTCGCGGCGCAGGCGGTGCTGCTCGCCGCGTTCGCCGTCTGGGCCGTGCTCGCTGGCCTGCTCTCCCCGCTGTACGGCCGGCTCTACGCGCACACGCACGCGGCCGCCTTCGACGAGCGCGGCCGCGTCCCCATCACCCCGCCTCCCGGGGAGGCTGAGCGGCCCGGCCCGGAGGTGTAGGCCGGCCCCCAGCCTGATGACCGCCGGAGGCGTCCGGCGTGTAGTCGCCTGAGCACGGCCACCGTCGATGGCACGTCGGTGTCGACCGCGATGCGGGCGCCGTGACCGTTCCGCGGGACGGACTCCGACCTTGACACGCCCGGCCGCAGCCTGTAGGCAGGGCGTGTGAGCGCTTCGCAGCACGCCCCGACGTCATCGCCGGCCGCGGTCTGAGCCGCGCCCTCGTCCTGCCGTTCGCCGTTGCGAACCTGCATGGCGGTGGGACGCAGCGACCTGGGGCGGCCGCCGCTCGACACTGCTTCGCCCGGCGTCCGGCTCCGCCACCGCCGCCCGCATGAACCGAAAGGACCAGAGATGAGATTCATCGACGCCCACCTGCACACCGACATGATCGAGGACGTTCAGCTGCAGAAGCTCGTCATGATGGGCATGGAGGCCGCCGTGATCCCGAGCCCTCACATGTTCGTCGGCACGCACGACGCCGACACCGTCCTGCTCCTCTGGGAGCGCTTCCTGACCATGGAGGCCACCACCGCCAAGACCCTCGGCTACGAGGCGTTCACCTCGATCTCGGTCCCGTTCTTCGGCGTGAATCGCGCCGACGCCGAGAAGTGCCTCGAGCGCATGCCCGAGTTCCTCGCCAACGACCGCGTGGTCGCGATGGGCGAGATCGGACTCGACTGTGGCACCGAGTTCGAGGAGTGGCTGTTCCGCGAGCATCTCCGCCTGGCCAAGGAGCACGACCTGCCGGTGATCCTGCACACGCCCATCCGCCTGGCGCCGCAGGGCCAGACCGTCACCCCGCGCGTGTTCGAGATCATCAAGGAAGAGGGCTATCCGGTGGAGCGCTGCGTGTTCGACCACGCCGGTGAGGAGACCATGGAGTTCCGCATGAGCACCGGCGGCATGGTCGGTCTCAGCATCTGCTGGGACAAGATGCCGCCGGAGGCCGCCGCGCACATCGTCATCGACCACCCCGAGTGGCGCGACCGCCTCATGATCAACTCGGAGCTCGGCGGCATGGGCAACGACTACTTCATGGTGCCGCGCGTGCAGCTGGCGATGAAGCTGTTCGGCCTCGACAAGGAGACCATCGACCAGGTCTGCTTCCAGACGCCGCGCGACTTCTTCGCTCTGCCGGTGGCCTGACGGGGGGGTCTGCCGCCCGGATCGCCGAGCCGGGTCCAGGTCGAACCTCGACCACGGCGGCTGTCGACCGTGGATCACCCTGCTGCGTCCGGGAGTCTCCGGTAGACTGTCTCCGCTCCACGCAGGCACCCAAGGAGCGTCGGGCGGGACCGGCATCGGGTCGATTCCCTCGCGTTCCTTGATCGGGCAGGGAGAAAGGCTCGACTGCCTGATGAAGACCTCGGCCCCGAGGAGGAGAACATGGACCTGAGAACCTTCATCGAGACACTCCGACGTGAAGGCGAGCTGGCCGAGACCTCCGCCCAGGTCGACCCGTACCTCGAGATAGCGGAGATCACCGACCGGGCGAGCAAGGCGGGAGGGCCCGCTCTCCTCTTTCGCTCTGTACAGGGGTCGGCGCTGCCCGTCCTGACCAACCAGTTCGGCTCGGAGCGCCGTCTCGAGCTAGCGTTCGGCGTGCCGCTCGCCGGCGTTGCGCAGCGCCTCGCGGGGCTCGCCGACCTGCAGCTGCCGCCGGCGGGTGAAGCGCCCCTGGAGTCCGGGCAACTCGCGGCGTACGCCCCCACGCGGGTCGATCGCGCACAGGCGGACGTGGAGATGGATCGGCCGGACCTGAACCGCCTTCCCGTGCTCACGAGCTGGCCCGGAGACGGCGGACCGTTCATCACCCTGCCTGTCGTCGTGACCAAGGACCGAGCCGGTCGGCGGAACGCCGGGCTGTACCGGCTGCAGGTCTTGGACGCTCGGACCACCGGCATGCACTGGCACGTGGATCACGACGGCGCCGCCAACTTCCGCGAGTCGGACGGACGGCTGGAGGTCGCGGTGGCGATCGGCACCGACCCGGTGGTGACCTACGCCGCCACTGCACCGCTCCCCCCCGGCGTCGACGAGTTCGCATTCGCCGGCTTCCTGCGTGGCGAGCCGATCGAGCTCGCCGCCTGTGAGACCGTCGATCTCGAGGTCCCGGCGGACGCCGAGGTGGTGCTCGAGGGCTACGTCGAACGCGGCGAGGAGCGCGACGAGGGCCCGTGTGGCAATCACACCGGCTACTACTCGGCGATCGGGCGCTATCCGGTGTTCCACGTGACCTGCATGCGGCTGCGGCCGGATGCCGTGTACCCGGCCACCATCGTGGGCAGGCCTCCCATGGAGGACTGCTTTCTCGGGCAGGCGACCGCCAGTCTCTTTCTGCCCCTTCTGCGGCACAGGCTGCCGGATCTCGTCGACCTGGAGCTCCCTGTGGAGGGCGTCTTCAACCGCTGTGCCATCGTCTCCATCCGCAAGGCATACCCCGGCCATGCGTTCACGGCGATGAACGCGCTGTGGGGTGTGCGGCGGATGATGCTCACCAAGTTCATCGTCGTGGTCGACGAGGACGTCGACGTCCACGACCCCGCAGAGGTCGCGTGGAGGGTCTTCAACAACGTGAGCCCCGAGCGGGATTGCCTCACCTTGCCCGGCCCGGCGGACGCGCTGGAGCTCGCCGGACCGCACCTCCGCTTCGGCGCGCGCATGGGCATCGATGCTACGCGTACCTGGAGGGAAGAAGGCCATCTACGTGCCTGGCCTGACGCCCTGGCCATGGACCCCGAGATCGTCGGGCGCGTGTCGGCACGCTGGCCGGAGTTCGAGCTGCCCTTCGCATAAGGCCGGCGGCGGACTTCCTGCGGCAAACGTCGCACTATGCATACCTCACCTGCATACAAGAACCTGTATTGTTATTGACACTGGTCCGGCGCGATGGTAAACCTTTCGTGCTCGCACCGGTCGATGGCTCCGCAAGGGGGGTTGCCTTCTTCCGGACGAGCGATTTCGTCGTCGAGGCCAACTAAGGGGGAGGTCGCTCGGTGCCGATTCACACGTCCGGTCCCGGACGACCATGGCTTCAAGTCATCATCCGTGAGCCTCGCTGTTCCCTCTACGCTCGCGCCGGCCACCCCTTGGGGTCCAGGCGGCGTGCCATTCTCCAAAGGAGGTGATGCGCGGAGATTTCGCCCCGGTTTCCTTGACTCGAACTAGTGCCCGATGAGGGCGCAGAGAGTGAGGCTTCAATGCGATATGGCAAGCTGCGGGGAGCAGTGGTATTGGTTCTTATCTTGGCGGTGGCACTGGCTGCGATCGCCCTGAGCGCCGGGTGTGGCGGGCGTTCAACTGAGACGGCAAGTCCGTCGTCAAGCGCGGGGGCTTCGGGCGTCGAGGTGACGAAGATCGCCGTCATCACCCCGGAGAAGGGTAACGACTACGGTTGGAACCAGCAGGGTGTTGAAGGCGCCAAGGCAGCAGCAGCGGCCGTAGGGGCCGAGTGCATCGTGCAGGATGGCGCAGGTTACGGCGACATCACGCCCATCCTGAACCAGCTTGCAGCCGAAGGGCCGCAACTGATCTTCCCGTGGGCGAGCGGCTACAACACGGTGGCCCCACAGGTGGCGCAGCAAGAAGGCATCGCGATGACCGCGAGCGACCCAGGCACCGAGTCTGCCAATGTGCCGAACCTTGTGCAGGCAGTCGAGACCAACGGTCAGAACGGGGGATACCTCGCCGGTGTCCTCGCCGGCAAGATGAACCAGTCCGGCACGGTCGCGATCGTGGTGTCCGCCGAGGATCTCAACTGGTCCAAGGCGGCCGGCGGCTTCGTGGCCGGTGCGCGGTCGGTCGCACCCGACATCAAGGTCCTCTATGTGCAGATCGGTCAGGCTGCTTACGCCGACGCCGCCGGCGGCAAGCGCGTCACCGCCAGCGCCATCTCCGGTGGCGCGGACATCGTCTTCGGTATGGGCGACGGCTCGTCGTTCGGCATGATGCAGGCTGTCGAGACGGCCACTCCACCCACCGGAGCCGACAAGGTCTGGTTCATCGACATCATCGGCGACAAGAGCTCCACAGATACGAAGGGCGTGCTCCTGTCCTCGGTCCTGTGGGACTGGGAGCCGTTCATGACCGAGGCCATCGGCATGGTCGAGGACGGCACCTTCGGCCAGAAGAGCTTCTACCTCGACCTCGACAACGGCATGGGCCTGTTGCAGACCGACAAGATCCCGTCGGACATCTGGAGCGAGATCGAGACGGCCAAGGCGGGCATCCTCGACGGTAGCATCGAGGTCCCCCTGGCGACCAGCAGCAAAGAGGTCAAGGCGCTCATCAACGCTGGGCAGTGATCATGGCCCCCGACTCTCACGAGAGCAACGGGGGAGGTGGGCGCGGGCTTA
>CAIYOD010000072.1 GCA_903927755.1 uncultured Thermoleophilia bacterium
AGAATGGTCGGCGTGGCCAGATTTGAACTGGCGACCCCTAGTCCCCCAGACTAGTGCGCTAACCAGGCTGCGCCACACGCCGACCGTAGCGGGCATTTTAGCACACAGGCAGAGCGCTCCCGCGCACGGCATCCGGAGCGGCGCGAACGGCCTGCCTGCTATGCTCCGCGAATGGAATCCGCACCCGCTCACGGCTTCATCCGCTTCGTCCCCAACGCGCTCACCGTGCTGCGGCTGTGTGCGCTGCCGGTCATCGTCTACCTATACAGCTTGGACGTGCCGGGCTCGAGCTGGACGACCGCGATCGTCATCCTCGTCGCCGCGCTCAGCGACGTCGCCGACGGCTACATCGCCCGTCACTACCACGTGCAGAGCGAGTTCGGCCGCTGGGTCGACCCGATCGTCGACCGCGCCTTCTTCTTCACGATCGTGGCCATGCTCTGGTACTTCGGGACGCTCCCGTGGCTGGCGGTCGTCCCGTTGCTCATCCGCGACGGCCTCATCCTCGTGCTGGCGATCCCTACGCGCGTCTACACGACGAAGGGGCCGGAGATCAGTCGCTGGGGCAAGGCGTCCAACTTCATCCTCATCTGCGCCCTGCAGTGGTTCATCGTCGACATCCGCCTGCTCGGCTGGGCGTTCTTCGCCGTCGGGGCCACGCTCTACATCGCCAGCGGCCTCTGGTACGGCTACAAGGTCCTGGTGTACGTGCGTGCGAGCAGGGGGGGTGGCGCCCCCGCCTGACGGCCGGGCGCCCGCGACCATCTGGTACGCTAGCCGGGGAAGTCCCCGGTGCGAAAGCTGAGGTGAGGCGTGCGCGCAGTGGTCATGGCCGGCGGAGAGGGCACCCGCCTGCGTCCGCTCACGAGCAACCAGCCCAAGCCGATGGTCTCGCTCTGCGGCAAGCCGTGCATGGAGCACATTGTCGAGCTTCTGAAGCGGCACGGCATCGACGAGACCGTGGTCACGCTCATGTTCCTCCCCAAGGTCATCCGCGACTACTTCGGCGACGGCTCCGCGCTCGGCGTGCGCATGCAGTACTCCGTCGAGCAGTCGCCGGCCGGGACGGCGGGGAGCGTCAAGCTCGCCGAGGAAGAACTGCGCGACGACAGCTGCATCGTCATCAGCGGCGATGCGCTCACCGACTTCGACCTGCAGGACATCGTCGCGTTCCACAAGAAGCGCGGCGCCCTGGTCACGATCGCTCTCAAGCGCGTGGAGAACCCGCTCGAGTTCGGCGTCGTCGTCGTGAACGAAGAGGGTCGCATCGAGCGGTTCCTCGAGAAGCCCACGTGGGGCCAGGTCTTCAGCGACACGGTCAACACCGGCATCTACGTGCTCGAGCCCGAGGTGTTCGACCACATCCCGGCCGACACCAAGTACGACTTCGGCCAGGAACTGTTCCCCAAGCTGTTCGAGATGGGGGCGCCGCTGTACGGCTATGTCGCCGAAGGGTACTGGCAGGACATCGGCAGCCTGCCGCAGTACCTCGCCGCCAACCGCGACCTGCTGGACGGCAAGGTCCAGGCGACTCTGCCGGGCATCGAGCTGCAGAACCGCATCTTCCTCGGCGACGGCGTCAACCTCGACTCGCTCGAGAACATGAAGGGCCCCGCGTTCATCGGCAACTACGTGAAGATCGACCCTACGGCGTCCATCGGCGCCTACTCGGTGCTCGGCAGCAACGTCGTGGTCAAGGAGCACGCCGAGACGCGCAATAGCGTCATCGCGGCCAACACCTACGTCGGCGCCTCGACGAAGGTCCTGGGCGCCATCATCGGCCGCAACTGCGACCTCAAGGCCGGCTCCACGTTCAGCGAGGGCGTCGCCGTGGGCGACGAGTCGGTGATCGGCGAGCAGGCTTACATCGCGCCGGACGTCAAGATCTACCCCAACAAGACCGTCGAGGCCGGCGCCCAGATCCACAGCAGCATCATCTGGGAGTCGCGCGGCAGTTCGCAGCTCTTCGGCAAGGACGGCATGACGGGGCTCATCAACGTCGACATCACCGCCGAGCTGGCGCTCAAGATGGCGATGGCGTACGGCACGGTGCTCAAGAAGGGCGCTCGCGTCTGCACCAGCCGCGACGCCCATCCGGCGTCGCGGGTCATCAAGCGCGCCATCATCTCGGGCCTCAACTCGACCGGCGTTGTCGTGCGCGACCTGCGCATCGCGAGCAGCGCCATCAACCGCTTCGACGTCAAGAACGGGAGCTCTCAGGGCGGCATCCACGTGCGCATCGCCAGCTGGGACCCGGAGATGATCCAGATCCAGCTGTTCGAGCCCCCCGGCATCAACCTCAGCGAGGCGCGCCAGAAGGACGTCGAGAAGTACTACGGGCGCCAGGATTTCCGGCGCGCCTTCTACAGCGAGTTCGGCGAGCTCCAGTTCCCGGACAGAGCCATGGAGACCTACGTCCGCGGCCTGCTGCGCTCGTGGGACGTGGACCGCATCCACAGCCGCGCCTACCGGCTGGTGATCGACTACTCGTACTCTCCCGCGTCGCTCACGCTGCCGTACCTCCTCGGCAATCTGGGCGCCGAGGTGCTCTCGGTGCGCGCCTTCAACGAGCAGCACCACGTCAGCATGGGCGCGGAGGAGCTCGGCGCCAACATCCAGGAGGTCCAGCGCCTGGTGCGGACCATGGAGGCCGATCTCGGTCTCGTCATCGGCCCCGGCGCGGAGCGCCTCTACGTCGTCGACGACACCGGCGCCGAGGTGCCCCTCGAGAAGGCGCTGCTGCTCTACGTCAAGCTGGTCGCGCAGCAGGCGTCGCGCGGGGAGAAGGTCGTCCTGCCTCTCACGGTCACCCATCTGGCCGAGGCGCTCGCCGAGCCGTTCGGCGTCGAGGTGGAGCGCACCAAGGTCTCGCTGCCGGCGCTGGCCCAGGCGTCCACGGAGGACGGCGTGGTGTTCGCCGGCTCGCTGGGCGGCGGCTACATCTTCCCGCGCTTCCTGCCCGCGTTCGACGCCGTCATGAGCCTCGGCAAGCTGCTCGAGCTGCTCGCGCCGCAGGCGCGCCCTCTGAGCGAGCAGCTCAAGGAGATCCCCGTCAGCACGCTCGTCCACAAGACGGTGGCGTGCCCGTGGGCGCTCAAGGGCACCGTCATGCGCACGGCCACCGAGTACCTGCAGCGCGAGGCCGCGGACAGCGACGCCGAGCTGGGGCTGCTGGACGGCATCCAGCTGCGCCGCGACGGCGGCTGGGTGCAGTTGCTGCCCGACGCCGACGAGCCGGTGTTCCACGTGTACGCCGAGGGCCCCGACCACGAGGAGTCCGAGCGCCTCGCGGAGAGCTTCCTGGAAGTCGTCCGCGGCGTGATCCGGGAGAACTCCGAGTAGGACGCGGGGTGCGGGCGGCGAACGCTGCCGTAGAATGGAACGCATGGACGCACTCCCGCCCGGGGCCGGGCAGCCCGCCGCCGTCTCACGCCGAGGTCCGCTACGGCGCCTCGGCTCCTGGTACCGGCGCCACGTCTGGCTGGCGACGGCACTCCTCATCGTTGTGGTCCTCGCCGCGGGGTTCGTGACGCTGCAGACGCTCACGCGGGGCAAGGTCGGCGACGGCGTCACGGTCGCCGGCGTGCAGTTCGGCGGCCTGAGCGACTCCGCTGCCGCGGCGGCGGTCACCGAGCAGGTCGAGCCCAAGGTGGGCACGGTGAGCCTCGACACCGGCGACGACGAACCACTGACGCTCACGCTCGACCAGCTCGGCATCACGCTCGATCCCGGCGCCACCGCGGCGGCCGCCATGGATTCCGGCCGGCGCGACCTCCCCGTCGGCCTGAGGGTGTGGCTGCCGGGTGGAGCCTCCGAGGTCGCTCCGGTCGTGCGCGTCGACGCGACTGCCTACACGAAGGGCCTCGAGGTGGTGCGTGCGCGCATCGACGACCCGGCGAAGGACGCGCGCCTCAAGCTCGACGGCGAGCGCGTCGCCGTTGTTCCGGCCCGGGAGGGGCGCGAGGTGGACGCGGTCGCGCTGGAGCGCGCCGTCCTGGACGCCGTCGCCGCCGGGCGGAGCTACGCCGGCCCGGTCCCGACGAAGGTCGTCACGCCCGAGGTGAGCACCGTGGACGCCGAGGCGCGCGCCTCGGCCGCGGCCCAGTACCTCGCGCGACCGGTCACTCTGCGCTACCGCTCCAAGGAAGTCACGCTGACGCCGGCGCAGATGGCGGACATGCTGTCGGTCAACAAAGGTGACGACGCCGACCAGTACCCGCTGACCTTCCACAACGACCACGCCGGCGAGGAACTCCACCGCATCTTCGCCTTCGCGGAGACGCCGCCGGTGGACGCCACGGTCGAGGTCAACGACGACGGCACCGTCCACGTCACCGAGAGCGAGTCCGGCATGGTCCTCGACATGCCGGTGCTCATGGACGAGCTCGACGACGCCGCCACGGGCGGCGGGATGCGGACGATCTTCGTCGCGCTCACGCCCAAGTTCCCCAAGTTGAGCACCGCGGACGTCCAGAGCATGGGGCTGGCCACCCTCGGCTCGCAGTTCGTCACCTACTTCGACCCGCGCAACGCGTCGCGCGCCAACAACATCGCCCTCGCCGCCAAGCTGGTCGACGGGACCGTGGTCGAGCCGGGGGAGACGTTCTCGCTGAACGGCGCGATGGGGCCGCGCACGGCCAACCGCGGCTTCGACTACGCGCCGGTGATCGCCGCCGACAACGTGCTCCGCCAGGGCGTCGGCGGCGGCATCTGCCAGTACGCGACGACGCTCTTCAACGCCGTGTTCTTCGCCGGCCTGCCGGTGGTGGAGCGCGAAGCCCATTCACTGTACATCTCGCACTACCCGATCGGACGCGACGCCACGGTCTCGTGGGGCAGCATCGACTTCAAGTTCAAGAACGACAGCGGCAAGAGCATCATGATCCGCAGCTGGATCGACGGTGGGGCTCTCACCGTGGCGCTGGTGGGGAAGACGGGGCGCACCATCGCCTACAAGACGAGCGACTTTTACGATATTCGTAAGCCTGCGCACGGCAAGTCCGACCCGAAGGTGGTCTACGACAGCGACCTCGGGCCCGGCGTGATCCGCTGGGAGAAGGGCATCGACGGCCAGAGCGTGAGGGTCGAGCGCACCGTGAAGGATGCCGACGGCAAGGTGCTGTTCAGCGACACGTTCGTGTCGCACTACGATCCGATGGACTGGGTGAAGCGCGTCGGGACTTAGCCCGTCTTGGCGATGACCTGCTTGCAGACCACCTTGAGGGTCTCGAACACGCCCTGACCGGTGACCGCGCTGCTCTCCGTCACCGGGGAGTCGGTGTGGTTGAGCAGCTCGTTGAGGTCCTCGACCGAGAAGACCTCGGTGAGGTCGCGCTTGTTCATCTGGATGACGAACCCGAGCTTGCTGAGGTCGTCGCCCTGGCTGAGCAGGTTGTCCCAGAGGTTGAGGTAACTCTCCACGTTCTCGTCGAGGCGCGTGATCTGCGAGTCGGCGACGAAGATCACGCCGTCGACGCCCTGGAGCACGAGCTTGCGGCTGGCGTTGTAGTAGCTCTGACCCGGCACCGTGTACAGGTGGAACCGGGTCTGCATGCCCTTGACCGTGCCGAGCGTGAGCGGCAGGAAGTCGAAGTAGAGCGTGCGCTCCTCCTCGGTGGCGATGCTCACGAGCTTGCCGCGGGCGTCCGGATTGATCTTGCGGTGGATGTACTGGAGGTTGGTCGTCTTGCCGCAGAGTCCGCAGCCGTAGTAGACGATCTTGTAGTTGATCTCACGCGCAGCGAAGTTGATCAGAGGCATAGGGCTGTCTCACATGTCCTTGAAGAGGTCGTCCATGGCGGTGCCGGCGGCCGCCTCGAAGCCGGCGTCCATGGCCGGCGTGTTCTCGTCCTCCGGACCGTCGAAGATCTGACGGAGGACCTCGATGGCGCGCTGCGTGTACAGGCGCACCTTGCCCACCTGCGTCTCGCGGCCGAAGGTGACGATGAGCAGCACCTGGTCGGTGACCTGGGAGACGTGCAGGTTGAGCGCCTTGCCTTCGTGGAACAGGAGCGTGAACTCGTTCTCGTCGAGGATCTTGGCCAACTGCTGGGTGGCCGCGAACGAGCTCGCGGCGAGCGAGGCGAGGGAGAGGGTCTCGGGGTGGTACTCGTCGGAGGCCGTGGTGATCGGCTGTCCCGACGTGCTGATGAGCGCGAGAAAGCTCGACCCGGAGACCTCCTTGAGCTTCTGGAGGAGGTCGTCGCAGCGGTCCAGCTGACGATCGTTGATGACGAGTCCCTTGCGACGAGCCACGCACGCTCCTCCCGTAGACGCCCGCGGTGGGCTGAAGTATATATCAGCGCCGCCGCGGGCCCGCGTCCGGTCCGGCGCTGGAAGCTGTATCGTCGCGTTCCGGGCAAAGCATGAGAGGAATGGACTCTCCGGCTGCGAAGCTGTGACAAGTATGGAGGGCGAAGCCACAGCATGACCGCGCGAGGCGAACGAGGGCCGGCATGGGCCTGAGGGGCGATCTCGGAGAACTGCCGCTGCCGGACCTGGTCGAGATGACGTCGGTCGGCGGCAAGACCGGCCGCCTCGTCCTCTTCGACGAGGAGGACGCGGTCGCCGGGGTGCTCATGTTCCGCGGCGGCCGTCTCGTCGGCGCCCGGAGCGGCGAGCTCGCGGCCGAGAAGGCCTTCTACGCGCTCCTGGGGCTCAAGACCGGGTCGTTCGACTTCGACCCGGCAGCCGAGCTCGAGGAGGACGAGGTCAACCTTCCCACCGAGTCGCTCCTCATCGAGGGGATGCGCCGCCTCGACGAGACCTATCGCTTGCGCCGGCGCCTACCGGCGCCGGCCGTCGTCCGTTATCTCGGCGGCGACTCGGAAGACCCGCTGGAGACGCGCCTCCTCGGCTATCTGGGGCCGGGAGCGCGCACCGTCGGCGACGTGGTCGAAGGGGTCCTCGTGGGCGGCGACGCCGACGAGTACGACGCGCTGCATGCCTTGAGCCGTCTCGCGGCCGGCGGGACCGTGCGCGTCGAACGCCCGGCAGAGACCGCCGGGGGAGACCCGCTGTCCGGCCGGCCACCTCAACCTGAACTTGAACGTTGAGGCCGGGTCCGGTAGCATCGGCAATCCAGCCCTCGACCCACGGAGAGGAGTCGCGCCATGGATGACATCGTCGATCTGGTGTCCCGCTCGGACGACGACCTGCGCGCGCTCATCGCCGAGCTCGAGGCCGAGGAGCGCGACATCTCGCGCCGCCGGCGCATCCTGCACGGCGAGCTCGACATCCTCCGCGCCGAACTGGTGATGCGCCTGCAGCGCAAACACGCCAAGGGCGAGTCCGTCATCTCCGTCGACGACGTGGCGGGGCTGTCGCGCATCTTGGCCGGCAAGGGTCCGACCAGCGAGCCGCCGGCGCCGGACGCCGGCGACGACGAGGACGCAGGGAAATAGCGGTGTTCTGCCCCGAGTGCGGCATCCGCAACTCCGAGGGCGCCAGCTTCTGCGTCCGCTGCGGAGCCAGCCTTCTCGCCGACCAGCCCGAGTCGGCCACGACGCTCAGCTACGTGCCCGGTGAGGACGACGGCGAGATCACGCCGTTCGCGGCCTGCACCGACGACGCCTGCCTCGTGATCCGCAGCGGCGGGGGCAGGCAAGGCGAGACCTACGTGCTCCGGGACGAGCGCGTCGCCATCGGACGGCACCCGGACGCGGCGATCTTTTTGGACGACGTCACCGTGTCGCGCAACCACGCAGTGGTCTTGCGCGAGGGCGACGCCTGGGTGATCGCCGACGAGGGCAGCCTCAACGGCACCTTCATCAACCGCCGCCGTGGCGAGCGCACGGTGCTCAGCGACGGCGACGAGATCCAGATCGGCAAGTACAAGCTCACGTTCCTCGTTCCGGCGGGGACCTGACGGGCGCCGGGGGGCGACGTGTCCGAGACCGCGGAACTGCTGTTCGACGTCGGTGACGAGCGCCTGCTCACCATCGGTACGGTGGTGGAGCGCCTGCGCGCCGAGTTCCCCGACATCAGCGTCAGCAAATTGCGCTACCTCGAGGAGCAGGGACTGGTCACGCCCAGGCGAACCAAATCCGGCTACCGGCTGTACTCCCAGGACGACTTCTCGCGGCTCGTGCGCGTGCTCAGCATGCAGCGCGACGAGTACCTGCCGCTCAAGGTCATCCGCCGCGAGCTCGAGCGCAGCCCCGCCAGCCCGCTGCCGACGGCCCGGCAGGGACTGCGCAAGACCGACCTGCTGGGCACGGGGGATGGGCGCGAGTACACCTCCGAGGAGGTCCAGCAGCTCACCGGAGCGGACGTCGCGCTGCTCGACGAGCTCGAGGACTACGAGCTCATCCACGGCCGCCAGGTCAGCGGCGTCAAGCGCTATACCGAGACCGACGCCGGTATCGTGGCGGCCGCGGCGCAGCTCGCGCAGCTCGGCCTGCGCCCCAAGAACCTCCGCGTCGTGAAGAGCGCCGTCGACCGCGAGATCGGGCTCATCGAGCAGGTGCTGCTCCCGGCGCTGCGCTCGAACCGTCCCGATAGGCGTCGGGAGGGCCTGGACCAGCTCGACGACATCGTCCAGGCCTCAGCCCAGCTCCGCCAGCTCCTGCTCGCCCGCGGCGTCCGCCGGCTCACCGGCAGCGACACGCGCTGACGTCCCTACAAGGAGATCCCATGACAGACGCAGGCTTCGACCTCGCCGCCCACGTGCGCGACATCCCGGATTTCCCCAAAGAGGGCATCCTCTTCCGCGACATCATGCCGCTGCTGCAGGAGCCGAGGGCTCTGCGCGAGGCCGTCGATCGCCTGGTCGAGTACGGCACGGGCAAGCACATCGACGTCGTGATGGGTGCGGAGGCGCGCGGGTTCATCCTCGGCGCAGCGGTGGCCTACGGCCTGGGCGCCGGCTTCGTCTGCGCGCGCAAGCCCGGCAAGCTGCCGCACGACACCATCTCCGCCGAGTACGACCTCGAGTACGGCACCGACAAGCTCGAGGTCCACGCCGATGCGATCAAGCCGGGGCAGAGGGTGCTGGTCCACGACGACCTCCTGGCCACGGGCGGCACGGCACGAGCCAAGATAGAGCTCGTCGAGAAGCTCGGCGGCGTGGTCGTCGGCGTCGCCTTCATCATCGAACTCTCCGCCCTCGAAGGCCGCAAGAAGCTCGAAGGCCACGACGTCTTCAGTCTGATCACGTACTGACGTCGCAGGGCGGGCGGCGCTTCGCCGGCCCGGCAAGGCCGGCGAACACGTGTTCGTGGCCCGAGCCGTCGCGCCTCGTCAGGTGTGGGTGGCTCCGGGCTGAGCGTCAGCGCGCCGCACTCAGCTCCGCGCCGTCTCTCGCCATCAGCGCCACCAGTTCTCCTGCGAGGCGACGCTGCCAGCGGGCGCGGCCGGGCTCGACGAGGTGCACCAGATCGTGGAAGTCGGAGCTGGGGAGCGCGTGCTCGCGTTCAAGGTCGAGATACGGCACGTGCCGCTCGCGCGCCATGGCTCGGACGGGGCCCTGATACATGGCCAGGACCTGGTCGAAGCGGCCGCGGACCGCCTCGCGGTTCAGGGGCAGCTCGACGAGGACGACGTTGAGACCACGCTCCTGGGCGCAGGCGACGACCTGCTCGAGCATC
This sequence comes from uncultured Thermoleophilia bacterium, assembly GCA_903927755.1. Taxonomy (GTDB): domain Bacteria; phylum Actinomycetota; class Thermoleophilia; order UBA2241; family UBA2241; genus CAIXSE01. The sequence continues at coordinate 9,588 of CAIYOD010000072.1, forward strand.
GCGAGGTTGTACGCCACGTTGGCGCGAAAGCGCGGGTACGCTCTCTCGAACCAGGTCGCCACCATGCTGTCCTTCTGCGCCGGAGTGTAGCTGCGCTCCAGCGTGTACTTGGACGCTTCGTACTCGTGGCGCGCGGCGCCGCTGGAGGAGAACCTGTCGCCGACGACGCCGCCGAGGTAGGTGAAGATGCCGGGGAGGATCGTGGCGGCGCTCGTGTAGTGCCCGTACTCCTCCGCCACATAGCGCTGCAGGCGGCTGCTCGTCATCAGCAGTCCGATACCGACGACTTCTTGCTCGCTGTGGGCAGGGGAAGCGGTGAAACGCCCCGGACCGACGCCGACGATCACCCAGGTCGGCGAATCCGGCACATTGTCGACGATCGCCAGGGTCTCGGCGAAGTCCTGGTTCGAGGTGCTGGCGTTCCACGCGACGATGCGCGAGCCCCCGAGTCGGGCTACATCGGCTGCAAGAGACGGGCCACCGACCAAAGCCTCTCGCGCTGACGAGCCTCCGACGAGGTACACCGAGCACACGGTGGGGGGGACGCGCTTGTTGTGCCCGACGATCCACGAGACGTAGGCGGACGTGTCGTCGTCGTCACGCAGGCAGTACTCCGCCGGGATGGCGGTCCACAGACCGCTGGTGAAGACGTAGTTGAGAGTGCCGAGCACCACCATAAGGAGGAGGGCGCCCAAGACCGGGGCAACGAGACCCCTGTCCAGGAGCCCGGCGCGAAACGCGCTCATGCCATCTGGGGGAGGCTCGCGACTGTCTCGGCATTCCATGGCAAGAACCCTACTGCTCGGCCGCCCGGAAGACCAAGAACATGCCGCCCGCCGGTCGACCTCGCCGGGCAGAGTGGTGGTGGCGTGACCGCGGGCACAGACGTCGAGCCGCGCGCGGAGAAACGCCGTCCGGCGTGGCTCCGAGGCCTAGCTTTACATAACGGAGATTATCGCGTGTAGTCGAGAACACCGAACTGCCGTTTTTGACAGATCGTTGGGCGAAGAACCGCCGAGAACGGCTACCAGCGACGTCCCAGGTACTGCGGCGACGAGGGCATCTCCCTCACGCACGCACTCAGGAACTCGGCGACGGGCGGGCGCAGGTCGACCGACTGGAGCTGGAACTCGTTCAGGAAGCGCGCGTTGAGGACCTTGACGTCCTGCGGCTCCGGCAAGGCCTCCGCCGGCGCGGAGATCTCGAAGATCAGGTGGATCACGTGTTTCGCGTAGTCGGGCTCGGGCGAGATCGATTCGACGATCGCGATGAGGCGCTGCACGCCGACGCGCAGGCCGAGCTCCTCCTGGAGCTCGCGGCGCAGCGCGTCGGAGAGCGTCTCGCCGAACTCGACGCCGCCGCCGGGAAGAAGCCAGTAGCGTTCGTCGCCTCTTCCCTGCTCTACCATCAAGATACTACCCTCATGGATGAGCAGGCCTGCGACGCGAATAGTAGGCTTGTCGCCCGGATCCGCGGCGTCGTCTGCCACGAGGCGAGGCTCGGGATCGGGAGTCACGTCGGGCATGTCACCTCTCCCCCATGCCGCTGGAGCCGAACCCGCGCTCGCCGCGATGGGTGTCGTCGAGCGTGTCGGCCTTGGTCAGGCTCACTTGGGTGAGCGGGAGAAACAGGAGTTGCGCGATGCGGTCGCCCACGGCCACGTGGAAGCTCGCGTTCGCGTCGGTGTTCAGGAGGATGATGCGCACTTCGCCACGATATCCCGGATCGATGAGTCCCGGGGCGTTGACGATGGAGATGCCGTGGCGGGCCGCAAGGCCGGAGCGGGGCAACGTGAGCGCGCCCAGGTGGCTCGGCAGCCCGAGTGCGACGCCGGTGCCGACCACGGCGCGCTCGAGCGGGGCAAGCGTAGCCTCCTCCGCCGCGTAGAGATCGTAGGCGGCGTCGTGCTCGTAGGCTCTTTCGGGCAGACGGGCGTCCGCCGAGAGCAGCCGCACGGGGACGGGCAGGCCGGCGTCAGGCATCGTCGCCGGCTTCCCTGGTCGGCTCGGACGCGTCGTCGACGAGGTCGCCGGCCTCGTCGTCCTCGTCCGGGACCTCAGGCTCGAGACGGAAGCGCGCGTAGCGCCCGGCTTCAGCCGCGGGCAGCCGGGCCTCGAAGATCACGCCGTCCGGCGTGTGCTCCTCGCTCACGTCGCTGGCGATCCCGCGCAGGCGGTGCATCTCGGCCGCCTCGGTGTAGGGAAAGAGCAGGCGGACCGGACGCAGCGCGCGGTCGAAGAAGCGGCCCAGACGCGCGCGCAGCTCGTCGAGGCCCAGATCGGCGCCGGCGGCGATGAACTCGGCCTCCGGGTACAGCGCGCGAAGCCGCGTCAGCTTGCCCTCATCCAGGCGGTCGATCTTGTTGAACACGACGATCCGGGGAGCCGTGCTGCCGATCATGTCGAGCACGTCCGCCACCGTCTTCTCGCGCACGGCGATCTCGGCAGGGTCGAGGCTGGCGTCGGCGATCACGAGCACTACGTCGGCCAGGGTCGTCTCCTCGAGCGTGCTGGCGAAGGCGTCGACGAGCTGGTGCGGCAGCTTGCGGATGAACCCGACCGTGTCGGTCACCACGTAGTCCCTGTCGTGGTAGCGGAAGGTCCGCGAGGTCGGGTCAAGGGTCTCGAAGAGGCGGTCACGCACGGACACCTGCGCGTCGGTGAGCGCGTTGAGCAGCGTGGACTTGCCTGAGTTGGTGTAGCCGGCGAGCGCGACGAGAGGCACACCGGTGCGGAGACGCTTGGCGCGCTGCGTGCGCCGCGTTCGCGCCATCTGCTCGATGCGCTTGCGGAGCGTCTGGATGCGCTTGCGCACGACGCGCCGGTCGACCTCCATCTTGGTCTCGCCGGGGCCGCGCATGTCGACGCCGGCGCCCAGGCGGCTCATGACGAGGCCCTTGCCGCGCATACGCGTGAGCTCGTACTCGAGCTGGGCGAGGTGCACCTGCATGGTGCCCTCCAGCGAATCGGCGTGCTTGCTGAACACGGTGAGGATGAGCTCGGTGCGGTCGAGCACGTCGGCGTCCACGGCGTCGAGGACCGAGGCGACCTGCGCCGGAGAGAGGTCGTCCTCGCAGACGGCGACGGTGGCCTTGTTCTCGACGACGACCTCCTTGAGGTCGGCCATCTTGCCCTTGCCCAGGTAGGTGCGCGGGTTGGGAGAGTCCCGGTGCTGGATCACGTCGGCGACCCAATCCATGTCCGCCGAGCGCAGGAGCTCCTTGATCTCGCTCAGCTGCTCGTCCTCGCCGGGATCCGCACGACCGCCGCCGGGAACGACCGCGAACACGACCGAGCGAGGGCGGACGACAGTGGCGCCGGTCTCTTGTCCGGTCTCAGTGTCCACGGGCGATCCTCCTGCGCTGCGGTCGTCTAGAGTCGTACTCGCTCCTCGATGCGCCGCACGGCCTCTTCGAGGAGGTCGTCCGGCACCGTCAGTGACAGGCGCACGTAGCCTTCTCCGGACGGCCCGTAGGCCGCTCCCGGCGTGACCACGACGTCGGCCTGCTCCAGCACCTGCTGCGTGAAGCCGGCGGAGGTGTAGCCTTCGGGCACCGGCACCCACAGGTAGATGGTTCCCTTGGGAGGCTCGACATGCATGCCGACCGTGCGGAGCGCGTTCACGAGCAGGTCGCGACGGTGCTGGTAGACGCGGCACATCTCGCGGACGCACTCCTGCGAGCCGGAGAGCGCGGCGGCGGCGGCGCGCTGCACGGCGCCGAACATGCCGGAGTCCAGGTTCGTCTTGAGGCGCCAGTACGCGTCGACGAGTTCGGGGTTGCCGACGATGGCGCCGGCGCGCCAGCCGGTCATGTTGTAGCTCTTGGAGAGGCTGAACAGCTCCACGCCGACCTCGGACGCCCCGGGCGTCGCGAGGAAGCTCGGCGCCACGTAGCCATCGTAGGTGATGTCCGCATACGCGTTGTCGTGGACCACGACGAGGTCGTTCGTCCTGGCGAACGCGACCAGGCGAGCGAAGAAGTCGTCCTCGATCACGGCGCCCGTCGGGTTGTTGGGATAGCTCACGAAGATCATCCTGGCGCGCTCGAGCGTCTCGGATGGTATCGCCTCGAGGTCAGGCTGGAAGCCCAACTCCGGCAGCAGCGGGAGGTACGCGGCCTCGCCGTCCGCGAGCCTGGGGCCCGTGACGTACACGGGGTACCCGGGATCGGCGGCCAGCGCCAGGTCGCCCGGGTCGAGCAGCACCTGACAGATGTGGGCGATGCCCTCCTTGGCGCCGAGCAGCGGGACGATCTGGTCGGCCGGGTCGAGCGTGACGCCGAAGCGCGTCGCGTAGAACCCGGCCACGGCCTCACGGAAGCCGGACTCGCCCTGGTTGCTGGGGTACTGGTGCGTGGCCGGATCGGCGGCGCCCGCCGCAAGCGCCTCGATGACGTGCGGCGGCGTGGGCAGGTCGGGATCGCCGATCCCGAGACTGATGACGTCGATCCCGGCCGCCTTGCGCTCGGCGATCTGCCGCTCGATGGCGGCGAACAGGTACGGCGGCAGCGTGCGCACGCGCTCTGCGATCCTCATGGTCCTCCGGAGATGCGGGTCTTCGCGGTGGTGGCCCTATTCCAGGTGGGCCAGGAACTCGAGCGAGAGGTCGCCGTGGTAGATTTCCTCGGCCGGCCCCGTCATGAACACGCGCCAGTCCGGCTTGACCTCGACGACGAGCTTGCCGCCCGGGAGCTCCACGGTGACCGGGCTGATGCACTGACCGGTGCGCACGAGCGCGACGGCGGTGGCGGTCGCGCCGGTGCCACAGGCACGCGTCTCCCCCACGCCCCGCTCCCACACGCGCACCTTGGCGTCGTGCTCGCCGAGCACCTTGACGAACTCCACGTTGGCCTTGCGCGGGAAGTACTTGTGCTCCTCGATCACGGGGCCGATCTCGTGCAGCGGCACGAGCTCGAGCGGCCAGGGCGACTGGATGATGGCGTGCGGGTTGCCGACGTCCACGAACGTGAACGTGAAGCTGCGACCGGCGGCGTTGAGGGACTCCTCGATGCAGTCGCTGTCGAACCCTTGGAGCTTCTCTCCTCCGAAGCGGGCGATGCCCATGTCCACGGTCACCTGATAGCCCTCGCCCAGCTTCGGGATGATCTCGCCGGCGCCGGTGTCGAGGACCACGGTGTCGCCCTCGATGAGGCCCTCCATCTTCAGCTTGCGGGCGACCATGCGCACGCCGTTGCCGCACATCTCGGCCTCGCTGCCGTCCGGGTTGAAGATGCGTAGCGGGAAGCGTGCCGGCCCGGAGCGCTCGCCGATCAGCAGGATCCCGTCCGAGCCGATCCCGAGATTGCGGTCGCACAGGAGGCGCACACGCTCGGGTGTGAGCTCGAACGGGAGCTCCTCAACGTGCAAGACGATGTAGTTGTTGCCGAGGCCCTGCCACTTGGAGAACTGGACCTTGCCGAGACCCTGCCACTGAGGCTGCACTCGTCATGACCCCCTGTGAGCGTACAGCGCGGAGCGCGATGCACCGCGCCGGAACGGGAATCCTACCACGACCCGGTCTGGACGAGGCGAAGGACGTCCTGCGCGACGGCGGCCGGAGGGCGCCCCGTCGTGGCCACCTTGGTCGCATCCGGCAGCTTGCGCAGCCACGTGAGCTGGCGGCGCGCCAGGGCGCGCGTGCGCGACTTCATACGCGCCGCCGCCTCATCCAGCGTGAGCTCACCGTCGAGGACGGCGCAGAGCTCGCGCACGCCGATGGCCTGGGCGGCCGTGCGCGAGAACGGTCCGGTCGCCCGCGCGGCCGCGACTTCTTCGAGCGCACCGGCGGCGAGCATCTCGTCGACGCGCTCGTCGATGCGCGTCTTGAGCGCGGCGCGGTCGTCGTCCGGGACGAGGGCGACGAGCCGGTGCGCGTAGCGGCCGCCGGCGTTCCAGAGCTCACCCGTCTGGGGAGTTCCGCCGTCGCGTCGCTCGCCCTCGAGCGTCTCGAAGGCGCGGATCACGCGGCGCATGTTGCGCAGGTCGGTGCGGGCCGCCACCTCCGGCGCGCGGCGGCCGAGCTCGGCGGCCATCTCGTGCGGCGCGCGTTGCCAGCGCTCTTCGAGCGCGTGCCTCCGCTCCTCGTCCGGCGCCGCGCCGAAGGCCAGGTCACCCAGTGCGGCGCGAAGGTAGAGACCGGAGCCGCCCTCGACGATCACGCGCTTGCCGGCCTGGAGCAGGCCGTCGATGATCCCGTGCGCCAGGGCGGCGAACTCGGCCACGGAGCAGTCGTCCTGTGGCGAGGCCCAGCCGACGAGGTGATACCGTGCCCTCGCCCGCGCGCCGGCATCCGGCTGATTGGTGACGATCGGCAGCCCGGCGTACACCTGCATGGAGTCGGCGACCACGATGTCCGCCTCGAGCCGGGCTGCGAGTTCGAGCGCCACGTCGCTCTTCCCGAGGGCGGTGGCGCCGAACAGGGCCACCACCGGCGGCGCGTCAGTCATCCGAGGGCGCACCCGCCGGATTGCCGGCGGCGGCCGGCGCGTCGCCCTGCCGGAAGCGCGTGACGCGAAAACGCCGCACGTCGAAGGGCTGGTCGTCGGCGATTCCCGCCTTCTGGCGCGCGATGCTCACCTGGAGGTCGACCGTGTCGACGCCAGTGAGCGCCGGCAGCAGGACGCCGCGCCGGAATCCGGCCTCGACGATCACGCCGTAGGTCTGGGGCTCGAGGTCGGCCACCGTGCAAGGCTCGCTGCGGCCCAGCACGTCCACCGAGCACGTCAGGGCGTCGACCTCCTCGCTCGCCACCGGAGGGAAGCGCGGGTCGCTCATCGCCGAGGAGCGCGCATTGCGGGCGATCTCCCAGCCGAGCGACGCCTCTGCGGGCTCCAGCGTGCCGATGCAGCCGCGCAGCTCGCCGTGCTTCTTGAGCGTCACGAAGCAGGCGGCTCTGCACGCGTAGAAGGCGTCCTCGGGTGGCTCGGGCGCCCGGCCGCCGTTCACGTAGGAGCGCACGCAGGCGAAGGCGTAGTCCGCCGGTCCTGAGACCGGCGCGTCGCCCGCGTCGTCCAGGTCGCTCACGCCGGGGCGTCCGCCGGCACGGGCCGGGGACCGAAGCGCGCGACCAGGTAGCCGACGCCGTAGGGACCTTCGTAGCTGAAGATCTCGGGGTCGACGACGGCGTCGTCGCCGAGGAAACCGCCGAGCGCGACGAAGCTGCGCAGGCCGCACTCGGCGGCCCCGTCCAACAGCACCGGCTCGATGCGCATGAGGGCGGGGAAGTCGCCAACGCCGAGCAGGCTCACGACCTCGTCGTCGAACAGCTTGCCGCGCGGATCGTACGGGGCCGGCGCCCCGTGGATGAGCGCGTGCGAGAGGTCGCCGGAGGCGAGGAACAGCGTGTCCCTGCCGAGCTCCTCGGCGCAGCGCCGCACCAGCTGGCCCAGCGCCCGATGCTCGGCGTACGGCCCCACCACGGAGAGGCTGACGATGCGGTCGGGCCGCAGGAAGCTCAGCGGGACCAGCACGCCCCAGTCGAGCACCTCGCCGTCGTCCGGGATGAGGCGCAGTTTGCGGCTGTCCCCGGCCAGGGCAAGCATCAGTTCCGCGAACTGAACGTCGTTGTCGTAGCTGAAGGCGGCATCGGGACAGCGGAAGCGGCCGAAGTCGCCGCGCAGGCGCTCACTCGTCTTGACCGCGTGAGAGGCGCCGAAGTCGTCCGCGTGCGGGGAGATGACGACGATCGTGTCCGGCTGGCCCACGGTGGCGGCGAGCTTCTCCATCGCCGTGACGGTCGCCGCGATCTTGTTGCGCGCGGTGCCGCCGACCTCGGGGATGAGCAGTGGAGGGTGAGGGCAGATGCAGCCTTGCATGACGATGCCTCCTGGTCGCCGGCTCAAATCGAACCGCGCAGCGTGGTGGAGGTCGCTGCGGTGATATCCACCATCACTATAGCACCGGGCTCGACGGCTCCGGAGACGTTGACGGTGACGTTCTGACGGATGCGGCCGCGGTGCTGCACGCCGTCGCGGCTGGCCCCTTCGACGAGCACCTCGGCCCGGCGTCCGACCCACGTGCGGTGCGCAGCCAGCGCCTGCTGCTGCGTGAGCTCGATCAGGCTCTCCACGCGCTCGCGCCGGACGTCGGGTGGTACCTGGTCGGGCAGGTCGGCCGCCGCCGTGCCCACGCGCGGCGAGTAGACGAACGTGAACGCGGCGTCGAAGGCGGCTTCGCGCACGAGGGCGAGGGTGTCGCCGAAGTCCACGTCGGTCTCGCCGGGAAAGCCGGCGATGAGGTCGGTCGTGATGCTGACGCCGGGCACGGCGGCGCGGAGGGCGTGGACGCGCTCGAGGTACTGCTCGGCCGTGTAGCCGCGCCGCATCCTGCGGAGCACGCGGTCGGAGCCGGCCTGTGCCGGCAGGTGCACGTGCTCGCATACCGTACGGAGCTCGGCCACGGCCGCGATGAGATCGTCGCCGAGGTCCTTGGGGTGCGACGTCATGAAGCGGACGCGCTCCAGGCCTTCGATGGTGTCCAGTCGCCGCAGGAGGCCGGCGAAGTCCGGCGCCGGGGCGTCTCCCCCGCTCCCCAGATCGATTCCGTAGGCGTTCACGTTCTGACCGAGAAGCGTGACCTCGCGCACCCCATCGGCGGCGAGAGCCTCGACTTCGGCCGCGAGTTCACCGGCGGGGCGGCTCCGCTCCGGCCCGCGCACGAAGGGCACGATGCAGTACGAGCAGTAGTTGGTGCAGCCGCTCATCACCTGCACCCATGCCTGGAACGGTCGCTCGCGACGAGCGCTGAGGCTGCCGCTGAGGCGCGGCCCGTCTTCGAAGAAGCCGGCGGGGCTCACGCCGGCCGGCTCGACGGCCTCGTGCAGCAGCTCCGGCAGCCGGTGCAGGTTCTGCGGGCCGAGCGCGCCGTCCACGAACGGGAAGCGCGCGAAGAAGCCGGCCTGCTCCGCCTGCGGCAGGCAGCCGGTGACCAAGACGACACGTGCCGGATCTTGTCGCTTCAGCCGCGCCGCGGTGCCCAGGTGGCCGGCAAGCCGGTCGTCGGCGCTCTTGCGCACCGTGCACGTGTTGTAGACGAGCACGTCGGCGTCGTCAGGCGCCTCCGCGCGCTCCAGGCCCTCGGCCTCGAGCAGCGCGCGGATGCGCTCGGCGTCGTGCGCGTTCATCTGGCAGCCGAACGAGCGAAGGTAGTAACGGCCGGTCATGACTGTCGGTTGGCGGGCGCAGGACGGCGCACGGGCGCCGCGCCCGCTAGTGAGCTGGGTAGCTGGCTCAACTGGCGGTGCGCCGCAGGCACACCGGCTACTTGGCGATGTCGACGGCGCGGCTCTCGCGGATGACGGTCACGCGGATCTGGCCCGGATAGTCGAGCTGATCCTCGATCTCGCGCGCGATCTCGTGCGCCAGGAGCGAGGTGGAGTCGTCGTCGATCTCGCCCGGCTTGACCATGACCCGGACCTCGCGGCCGGCCTGCATGGCGAAGCACTTCTCGACGCCCTTGTGCGCCTCGGCGATCTTCTCCAGCGACTCCAGCCGCTTGATGTAGTTCTCGAGCGACTCGCGGCGGGCGCCCGGACGGGCGGCGCTGATCGCGTCGGCCGCCTGCACGAGCACGGCCTCCACGGTCTGCGGTTCCACGTCCTGGTGGTGCGCCTGGATGGCGTGGCACACGCTCTGCGACTCGCGGTACTTCTTGCAGAGCTGCTGCGAGATGTCGGCGTGTGAGCCGTCGACCTCGTGGTCGATCGCCTTGCCGATGTCGTGAAGCAGGCCGGCGCGCTTGGCGATCTTCACGTTCGCGCCGAGCTCGGCGGCCATGATGCCGGCGAGGTGCGCGACCTCGATGGAATGGTTGAGCACGTTCTGACCGTAGCTGGTGCGGTACTTGAGGCGCCCGAGGACCCTGACCAGCTCGGGCGCCACGCCGTGCACATTGGTGTCGAAGCACGCCGCCTCGCCGGCCTCTTCCATCGCCGCCTCGACCTCGGCCTTGGCCGCGGTGTAGGTCTCCTCGATGCGTGCCGGGTGGATGCGCCCGTCGGTGATGAGCTTGGTGAGGGTGAGCCGGGCGGTCTCGCGGCGCACGCCGTCGAAGCCGGAGAGCACCACTGCCTCAGGCGTGTCGTCGATGATGAAGTCGATGCCGGTGATGTTCTCGAGGGTGCGGATGTTGCGGCCCTCGCGCCCGATGATGCGGCCCTTCATGTCGTCGGAGGGCAGGTTCACAACCGAGACGGTGGTCTCGGCGACGTGGTTGGCGGCCGTGCGCTGGATGCTCAGCGAGAGGATGTTGCGGGCGCGCCGGTCGGCCTCTCTGCGGGCCTCCTCGTCGATCTGCCTGATGAGCTTGGCCATCTCGTGACGAGCTTCTTCTTCGGTCTGCTTGAGGAGCATCTCCTTGGCCTGCGCCGCGCTGAGGCCGGAGATGCGCTCGAGCTGGATCATCGCCTCGGCATGGGCGTTGTTGATCTCGTCCGACATGCGCTGGCTGTTGGCGTCGCGGTCGCGGATGGACTGCTCGCGGCGATCCTGCTCGGCGCCGCGGGAGTCGATGGCCTGCTCGCGCTGCAGCATGCGCTGCTCGGCGTTGGTCAGCTCCTCGCGCCGGTCGCGCAGGTCGCTCTCGACCTCGCTGCGCACGCGGTGAAGCTCTTCCTTCGCTTCGAGGCGGGCCTCCTTGACGATGGTCTCCGCCTCGCGGCGTGAGTCCTTGAGGAGCTTCTCAGCCTCTCGTTCGGCTCCCGCCAGCTTGCTCGAGGCGAGGTTGCGGCGGATGAAGTACCCCACCGCGACGCCGACCACCAGGCCAACAACGATATAGACCGCAATCATCATCCAGTCCCTTCACAGGTCGCGCGGCACGAAAAAAGCCGGGCAACGCGCCCGGCCTGTGCCACGCTCGCACGTGCATGACGATACGGTGATCCAGCTGTGACTACGTCCAGGGGTCAGGACGACTGTAGGTTCGCAAAACCTCCCAAATCTCTCATCGGTGACCCCTGGTCGATCGGCTTCAGCTTCATCGGCGCCTGAGCGCCGTCGGTATCGCTATGCAAGAGCGAGAGTGGAATACACAAAGCACGCGCAAACGTCGCGTGCTTGGATAGTACGTGACGCCGCCGCGCGGAGTCAATTCGAGCGCGGCGGCTCTCCGTCGACCCAGAGACGCACGGCGGCGTACGCGACGGACGACGAGAAGCCGCGTCGCTGAAGCGCCTGGAAGGCCCGCCGCCGAGCGGCTTCGAGCGGCTGCTCCGGCGCGCCCCGGCGGCGCAGGAGGGCCAGGGCGCGGTCGAGTTCCGCGCCCTCTTCCCCGCCGCCGGCGCCGAGCGCCTCGTCGATCACCGTCCGATCCACGCCGAGCTGGCGCAGCCCGCGTGCGATGCGCTCCGCACCCCACGACTGCAACCGCCGCTTGTCGGCGACGTAGCTGCGGGCGAAGGCGACGTCGTCGAGGAAGCCGTCGGCGGCGAGCCGTTCGAGGGCCTCCTCCACCGCGTGCTCCTCGTGCTCCTTGGCCAGCAGCCGGCGGCGAAGCTCCTCTCGACTTCTGGCGCGGTGGCCCAGGAGGCTGTAGGCGTCGCCCATGACCCGTTCGGCGGACGATGCCGAGCGGATGTCGGCGACGTCCGACTCCTCGAGCTCGCGGCCCTTGAACAGTCGCCAGCGAGCCACGAGAGACTCGCTGACGACGCACACGTACGCTTCGTCCACGTGCAGCGCCACCCCTCCGCGGCGGGTGGCTCGCAGGGCGGTGACGATGGGCACTGCTAGGCCTGGAGGACCTCGCCGGTGACGGGATCGACGCCTGCGGGCGCGGCCTTGGCCTTGGTGGCGTCGGCCTTCGCGGTGGCGTCGGCGAAAGCCGCGGTGGCGTCGGCGAGCGCCGCGCTGGCCGGCAGACCTGCCTTGGCGCGGATCTGGACCTCGATGGCGTCGGCGAGGTCCGGGTTCTCGGAGAGGAACACCTTGGCGTTGGCCCTGCCCTGGCCGAGGCGCTCGTCGTTGTAGCTGAAGAACGCGCCGCTCTTGGCGACGACGTCGTAGAAGACGCCGAGGTCGAGGAGCGTGCCTTCGCGCGAGATGCCCTTTCCGTAGGTGATGTCGAACTCGGCCTGCTTGAACGGCGGCGCGACCTTGTTCTTCACGACCTTGACGCGGACACGGTTGCCCACGGCCTCGGTGCCGTCCTTGAGCGTCTCGATGCGCCGGATGTCGAGCCGGATCGTGGCGTAGAACTTGAGCGCCTTGCCGCCGGTGGTGACCTCGGGGTTACCGAACATGACGCCGATCTTCTCGCGAAGCTGGTTCGTGAAGCAGCAGATCGTGCCCGAGCGGCTCAGGCTGCCGTTGAGCTTGCGCAGGGCCTGGCTCATGAGCCGTGCCTGCAAGCCGACGAAGCTGTCGCCCATCTCGCCCTCGATCTCGGCCTTGGGCGTGAGCGCCGCGACGGAGTCGATGGCCACGATGTCGAGGGCGCCGCTGCGCACCAGCATCTCGGCGATCTCGAGAGCCTGCTCGCCGTAGTCCGGCTGCGAGACCAGCAGATTGTCGACGTCGACGCCGATGGCCTTGGCGTAGATGGGGTCCATGGCGTGCTCGGCGTCGATGAACGCGGCCTGCCCGCCCAGCTTCTGCGCCTGGGCGATGAGGTGATACACCATGGTCGTCTTGCCCGAGGACTCCGGGCCGAAGATCTCGATGATGCGGCCGCGCGGGATGCCGCCGACACCGAGGGCGATGTCGAGCGCGAGCGACCCGGTCGGCACGAACTGCATGTCGTCGCTCACGGGGTGGTCGCCGAGACGCATGACACTGCCCTTGCCGAACTGGCGGTCTATCTGTGTCATGGCGGCCTCGAGGGCTTTTTCTTTGTCCAAGGTAGCGCTCCTCTCTTGCTCAGGACGCGGGAAAGTCTGCTACGGGGGTGTGCACTGCTCCAGCCCGTTCCAGGTGGCTACTATACAAGACCATCCGGACGACACCAAATGCGGAGATGTTCACGTTTTGCAGGGAAAACGGGTGACCGGGACGACGGAATCTCGCCACCGTGACGTGCGGCAGCCAAGGCCGCTTCTCCGGCTCGTAGAGGCCTTCGGCCACGAGCCCGGCGGACACCGCCGCCTGGAGGCTCCGCAGTCCGCCGGTCGGGTCGTCGAGCTCCAGCGCCACGACCCGGCGCCTGCCGTGCGCTGGCAAGAACAGCGGCTCCTTGAAGCGGCACTGCGCGCGCGTCCAGGTGATGCCGCTCAGGACGCGTACCAGATCCGGCGCCCTCACCGGGTCGATACTCCCGAGAAAGGCGAGCGTGAGGTGCAGCGCCGGCGCGAGGCGGAGGTCGTCGTGCGCGGCAAGCTCGGTGTGCTGCCAGGTGCGGATCGCGCGCTCCGCCTCAGCAGGCAGGTCGCAGGCGACGAACAGCCGCAGGCGCTGCGGCTGGGCCCCCGCCTCAGCGCTCACGAAGGGAGGGCCGTCCGCAGGAGGTGCAGCGCCGCCGTCGCGGCGAACGTGCGCACGCTGTCGCGGTCGCCGGGGTACGACCCCTTGCGAACGCGCGTGCCTTCAGGTCCGGCGCAGCCGAGATAGACGAGGCCGACCGGCTTCTCGGCCGTGCCGCCGTCGGGGCCGGCCACGCCCGTGAGCGAAAGCGCGTAGTCGCTGTGGAGCGCGCCGCGCGCTCCCTCGGCCATCGCTCCCGCGACCTCCCCGGAAACGGCGCCGTACTGCGCCAGCATCCCGGGCGGGACGTCGAGGAGGTCCATCTTGGCCTGGTCGGCATAGCTGATCACCCCGCCGACGAAGTAGTCGGAGCTGCCGGGGCGGGCGGTGAGGCGCGCGCCCAGCAAGCCGCCCGTGCACGACTCGGCGACGGCCAGCGTGAGGCCGCCGCCGCGGAGCTCGTCGGCGATGAGGTCGTCGACGGTCCGACCGTCGACCGAGTAGACGGGCACGCCGGCTTCGAGCGCCGCGACGAGCGCGTCGGCCTGCGCCAGCGCCGCCGCGTCCCTGCGGTGGCGGATGCGCACCGTCACCTCTCCCCCGCCGACGTTGATGCCGAGCTCGACGAGCTCGTGCGGCAACGCATCGAGGATGGGGCCGACCTGCAGCTCGCCGACGCCGAACACGCGGACCACGCGCACGGCCACGTCCGGAAAGAAGGCTTCCTGCTCGAGCGCCGCAGCGGTCTCGAGCCACATCTGACGGAATTCGTAGGGCACGCCGGGATAGGCGAAGATGCGCGTGCGCCCGGAGCGCGCGGCGATGCCGGGCGCGACGCCGGCCGGCGGTACGGCGGTGGAGCCGGCCGGCAGCTTCGCCTGACGCCGGGCTAGTCCGAACGTCTCGCGGTAGTCGAGGTGCCGACGCTCGGCCACGGCGCGGACGCGCTCCTCGACGAAGGCCAGCGCGTCCGGATCTTCCTCGAGCGGGACGCCGAGCACGTCGGCGAGGCACTCGGCGGTGAGGTCGTCGTGCGTGGTGCCGAGGCCGCCGCCGACGACCAGGAGGTCCGGCTCCCCACCGAGGGCGTGCCGAAGGGCGGCGTCGAGCCTCCCGCGGTCGTCGGCGACGGTGAGCAGTTCGGTGACCTTGACTCCCCGCCGGCTGAGGTCGTCACAGACGAAGGCGCCGTTGGTGTCACGGGTGCGGCCGTCCAGCAGTTCGTTGCCGCTGAGGACCACGGCGGCGCGCGGAGCTCCCGGGGGCATCAGTCGCTGGCGCCCGGCATGTGGATCAGCCCGCGAGCGTTGCGGAAGTAGTTGATCCCGCTGGCTAGGGTCACGACGACGACGACGATGGCGAGCGCCCACTGGATGTAGTCGGCTACGTCGGTGGAGACGTGGATGAGCTCGGCGATGTCGGCCGTCGGGAAGAGCACGTACACGACGTACACGATCTGCAGGACCGTCTTGAGCTTGCCGTACTTGTCGGCGGGGATCGAGACGCCCTGCGAGACGCCGATGATGCGGAGCACGCTCACGGCGATCTCCCGCCCGATGATGACCATGGCGACCCAGGCCGCCACCCGGTCCTGCGCCACGAGCGCGATGAGCGCGGCGGCGATGAGCAGCTTGTCGGCGAGGGGGTCGAGGAACTGCCCGAGCGTCGTGACCTGCTTGCTCCGCCGGGCCACATAGCCGTCCAGCTTGTCGGTCGCCGCAGCCAGGATGAAGACTGCCGCCGCAAGGAGGTCGCCGTAGGGCTGCGGGAGACCCGAGAGGAGTATCACCAGGAACACGGGGACGAGCAGGATGCGCGCGATGGTGATGCTGTTGGCGAGGTTCAGCTGGCTGCTCACGTTCCCCCAGTCGCGGCGACGGCCTCCACATCATACCCGAGGCTGTCACGCACGATGGCGCGCACGAGGTCCCCGCGGCGCGTGCGGCGGCCGGTCAGCACCGTGCGGCCGTCGACGTCCGGCGCCTGCAGGGCGATGCGTCCGGTCGCCCGGCCGTCGGCGCGAGAAGCTCCTTGTTCCACCAGGACGTCGACCGTGTCTCCGGCGAGGCCAGACCAGAACTGCTCGGCCTCGCGATCGATGACCTCTCCGAGGCGTGCCGCGCGCTCCAGGGCCAGCTCTCGCGGGACGGCGCCGGGCATTCCGGCGGCCTCGGTCCCCTCCTGCTCGTCGTACACGAAGACTCCCGCCACGGCGAGGCCGGCCGCGCGCACGAAGGCGACGAGCTCCTCGAACTCGGCGTCGGTCTCGCCGGGGAACCCGGTGATGAACGTCGAGCGGATCGCGGCGCCGGGCAGGACGGCGCGGACGCGCTCGAGCAGGGCGAGATGGCCGGCGCCGTCACCAGAGCGCCGCATCCGGCGCAGGACGGCGCCCGAGGCGTGCTGAAGGGGGATGTCCGCGTAGGGCACGGCGTGCGCCGCCAGAGCCTCCAGAAGCGCGCTGTCGACGCCTTCCGGCTGGAGGTACAGCAAGCGCAGCCACTCGGGCGCGGGTTCCAGCGCCGCCAGCTCGCCGAGCAGGCGGCTCACCCCGCCCCAGCCGGGCTGCGCCCACCGCGACGTGTCCTGGCCGACGAGCACGAGCTCGCGCGCCCCGGCGGCCAGCGCCGCGCGGGCGGAGCGGAGCACCTCGCCGGCCGGCACCGTCTCGTAGTCGCCCTTGATCAGCGGGATGGCGCAGAAGGAACAGCGGTGGTCGCAGCCGTCCGAGATCTTCACGTAGGCGCTCACGGGCCGCGGCCGACGCGGCACGGGCAGGGCGTCGCCGACGGGGCGGTCTCCGGCCTCTCCCCCGGCCTCGCCGAGCGCCGCGAGCAGCGGCGCCGTGTCGAGGCCGCACCAGAGGTCGACCTCGGGAAGCTCGGCGGCCAATTCGTCGCGGTAGCGCTCGACGAGGCAGCCGACGGCGGCGACTCGCGCGCCGCGGGCGTGCGCCGCCTCGGCCGCGTCGAGGATCGCCTCGATCGACTCCTCCTTGGCGGCGTCGATGAAGCCGCAGGTGTTCACGACGACGACGTCGGCGCGGCCGGGCGCCGCCGGGCTGTGCCCGTCGGCGCGGAGCCGCGCTTCGAGCGCGTCGGAGTCGGCCTCGTTCTTCGGGCAGCCGAGCGTCTGGATGAAGAACGTGCTGCCCGTGAGGGGCCTCAGCGGTAGTTCACGAACTGGACGGGGATGCCCCAGTCCTCGTCGCGCAGGGCGCCCATCGCGGCCTGAAGCTCGTCCTTGCTGCCCGAGGACACGCGAAGGGTATCGCCCTGGATCTGGACCTTGACCTTCTTGAAGCGCTGGCGGATGAGCTTGTTCATCGCCTTGGCCTTCTCGTCGGGGATGCCCTGGGCGATGGGAGCGTGCTGACGGACGCTGCCGCCGAGGGCCTCCTCGACCTTGCCGTACTGGATGGCCTTGAGCGGCACCTTGCGACGCACCAGTTTCTCCTCGAGCACGTCGACGACCTGCTTGAGCTTGCCTTCGTTGTCGGACACGAGCACGAGGGCGTCACCCTCGAGCGTCACCGCGCTCACGCTCTTCTTGAAGTCGTAGCGTGTGGCGATCTCCTTCTGCGCCATGTTCACGGCGTTGCGCACCTCGTTGAGGTCCGCCTTGGAAACCACGTCGAACGAGAATTCCTTGGCCATGTGTCACCCCTGTGTGTCGGGGCCCTGGACGACGCGCCCCTCGATGACCTCGACAGTCCACGGGCCGACGTCGCTCTTGAGCTTCACCCTCTTGCCCGCCGCCTTGAGCGTGACGTTGGCGGGAGCGCCGAGGCTGATCCAGACGTCCTTGCCCTTGAACTTCTTCTTGTCGCCTTGCTTGAGCGTGCCCGAGAAAAGGACGACGCCGGTGCCGTTGTTGCGTCTGACCTCCATCCAGCAGTCGCCGTCGTCGGCAGAGACCTCGACGAGATTCTTCTGCCACGCGGGCACGGCCGTCGCGCTGGCGGTCGGCTTGGGTGTCTTGGTGGCGCTCGGCGACGGGCTCCCGATACCGAGCGCGCCGGGCTTGGTGGTGGGCTCGTCGTTGCCGTCGCCGCCGTTCAGCATGCCCAGTGCGTAGATGGCCGCGAGGACGACGAGGCAGACGACTGCGACGATGACGACGGTGTTGCGGCCGCGGTGACTCCGCGGCTTGCCGATCACGGAGGAACCCCCGAACGGCTCGTGGTGCTCCGTCGACGGGACCATCGGGCGCGAGCGGAACTCCCCGATGATGACGTCGGGGTCGAGGCCGAGGTAGGTGGAGTAGGTGCGCAGGAAGCCCTTGACGTACGTGACGCCGGGCATGACGTCCCAGTCCTCGTTCTCCATGGCCTGGACGTACTTGACGCGGATCTTGATGTCTTCCTCGACCTGCTGCAGCGTGAGGTTGCGGCGGACGCGGGCCTCGCGCAGCGTGTTGCCGATCTCAAACACGGTGGATGCCGTTCTCCTCGCTCGCCGCTTGGGGTCAGGTCGCGGCGGTCACCCGAACGTACAGTCTAGTAAGCGGGTGCGGCGAAGACAAACGAACGGGCGTCGGTCGAGTCGAGGCTACAGGTCGGAGGGCGCCGGCTCGGCCGCCGCAGGCGGCGTGTCCGACGCCTCGGCGGCGGCGGGCGCCTCGCCTATCGGCGACGACGGCGCGTCGATCGCGTCGCCGTTCAGGCGGGCGAGCGCCTGCGGCAGGCCCGCCTCGTCGATGAGCACCGAGCGGGCCTTGCTGCCGTCGTAGCCGGAGACGATGCCCATCTCCTCCATGATGTCGATGAGGCGGCCGGCGCGAGCGTAGCCCACGCGCAGGCGGCGCTGCAGTAACGCGACGCTGGCGGCGCCGGTGTTGACCACGGTCTTGATGGCCTCGCCGAGGAGGTCGTCGCCGCCGGCCGACTGCGCCGACTGCTCGGCGTCCGGGCCGGCCGGGTTCGCAAGCAGTTCCTCGTGGTACTCGGGCTTGGCCTGCCGCTTCCAGTGCTCGGTGACGAGCTTCATCTCGGCGCTCGTCACGAGAGCGCCCTGCACCCGCTGCAGCTTGCTGCTGCCCATCGGGCAGAAGAGCATGTCGCCCATGCCGAGCAGGCTCTCGGCGCCGCCTTGGTCGAGAATGATGCGGGAGTCGGTCTGCGAGCTGACCGCAAAGGCGATCCGCGACGGGATGTTGGTCTTGATCATGCCGGTCACGACATCGACCGAGGGGCGCTGTGTGGCTACGACGAGGTGGATGCCGCAGCTGCGCCCGAGCTGGCCGAGGCGGATGATGGAGTCCTCCACCTCGGACGGGGCGACCATCATGAGGTCGGCCAGTTCGTCGATGATCACCATCGTGTACGGCATGGGCTCCTCACCCACACGGGCGAGCTTCTTGTTGAGCGCCCGGATGTCCTGGACGCCGTTGCGCGAGAGGACGTCGTAGCGCCGGTCCATCTCGCGGCAGATGTTGTCGAGCACGTAGGTCGCCTGCTTCATGTTGGTGACCACGGGCGCGAGCAGGTGCGGCACCCCGTTGAAGTTGCTGAGCTCGACCTTCTTCGGGTCGAGCATGATCATGCGGACCTGGTCCGGCGTTGCGCGCAGCAGTATCGAGGTGATGAGCGCGTTGAGGCAGCCGCTCTTGCCCGAGCCGGTGGTACCGGCGATGAGCAGGTGGACGAGGCGCACGAGGTCGGCCATGACCGGTTTGCCGGTGACGTCCATGCCGAGCCAGAACGACATCGGCGACGCGTGCTGCTGGAACGGCCCGTGCACGTCGCCGAGGGAGACGTAGCTCGCCTGGATGTTCGGCACCTCGACGCCGACGGCGGTCTTGCCGGGGATCGGCGCGAGCACGCGCACTTCCGTCGCGGCCAGCGCGTACTTGAGGTCGTCCTTAAGGTTCGCGACCTTGCCGACCTTGATCCCGGGAGCCAGATGCAGTTCGTACCTCGTCACGCGCGGCCCGGAGACGGTGCCGATGACCTGCGCGGGGATGTTGAAGCTCTGGAGCGTCGCGACGAGGCGCTCCGCGGTGCGCGCGATGGCCTCCGGCGTGTCGCCGGCGTCCTGGTTCAGCCGCCGCAGGATCGCCGCGTCGGGCAGGCTCCACAGGCGCTTCTCCGTCTCGGCGAACGCCAGCGCCACCTCAGCGTCTCCGGGGTCAACCCCTTCTGCGGCCGACTTGGCCGCCGCGGCTGCGCCCAGGGAGAGCTGCACGCCGTCGTCGGCGGTCACGATGGGCTCGGGCTCGAGATCGTCGGGCAGCGGCGTGGGCGCTCCGAAGATCTCGGGAGCCTCCGAGACACCGTCGATGAGATGCGGCCCGGCCGGAGGCAGCGGGCGGGAGAAGTCCAGTTCCGGCGTCGCCGCCGGGCGGATGGAGGTCTGCATGAGGTCGGCGGCGTCCATGGTCGCCGCTTCGAACGGCTCCACGATGCGGGTGTCCGCGCCTTCCCTGCGGCGCGCACCAAGGGCCTCTGCCTGGCTGCGCGCCGCCTTCCCGGCCTTGGCCACGCCTTGCTTGGAGTGGCTCGCCCACTGGCGCAGGGACGAGCCGGTCACGAGCATGATGCCGGCAACGATGAGCGCGATCACGAGCACGTCGACGCCCACGCGGCCGATGAACGGGCTGAGCACGGCCCACTGCGCTTCGCCGAGCAGTCCGCCGTGCGCGCTCATGTACTCGTCGCGGAACAGGGCAGCCGCGCGCTCGCCGGAGAAGATGCCGAAGGCGTCCGCGGCGGCCGCGAGCGCGACACCGGCGACGACGAAGGCGACGCCCCAGCTCATGCCGCGGCGCGGCCGGCTCTCCTCTTTGACGACCAGCAGATAGGCCGCGAGGCCGAGCAGGAACGGGAGCGCGAAGGCGAGGATCCCGACGAGCCAGCGGGCGACGTCGCCGAGCCAGCGACCCAGCGAGCCGCCGTCCCAGCCCAGATAGAGCACGAACGCGAGAAACACGGCGACGGCGAGGCAGGCGATCGCGCCGAGCTCACGGCGGTGCCGCGAGGCCGGAGCCTTCTTCTTCGAGGTCGCCGCGGCGCGCGGTCGTGTGCGTGACGCTGCGCCCGCGCGCCGACGTGCCTGTTTCGGGCGTGCAGTCGCCATGAGAGGGTGTTCGACGCCCGGACGCGAATCCCTAGGGCCGGGCGCTCCCTCTCCGGGACCCGGCCCTCCCCTCCCCGCCCTCAGACCTCGACGACGACGGGCATGATGAGCGGCCGGCTCTTGGTGCGCCGGAAGACCAGCTCCGCGAGACGCTGAGAGACATCCTCGCGGATGAGGTGCTGGTCGGTGACGTGCCCGGCGCCGAGCTCGTCGAGGAGCGCAGAAAGGGCCGACGCACACTCGTCGAGCACCTCCTGGAGCCGGACGTCGTCGTGGAGGAAGCCGCGCGCCACGAGCTCCGGCGGCGCCACTGAGGCGCCGTTCTGAGCGTCGATCGTGAGCACCGCTATCAGGATGCCGTCGCCGGCCAGCTGCTGGCGGTCGCGCAGCACGAGGCCCTCCGGGTCGCCGATCTCGGAGCCGTCGACGAACACCATGCCCGTCGCGACCTTGTCGACGATCTCGCCGTTGTCCGCCTCGAGTTCGAGGACGTCGCCGTTCTCGAGGATGAAGATGTCCTCGTCGGACATGCCCGACTGGCGGGCCAGCTCGGCGTGCTGGTGCTGCATGCGGTACTCGCCGTGGACGGGGACCAGGAACCGGGGTCGCGTGAGGTTCAGCATCATCTTGAGGTCTTCCTGGGCGGCGTGGCCGCTCACGTGGATCCCGCTGCGCTCGCCGTAGATCACCGTCGCGCCGACCTTGAGCAGCCGGTCGATGGTGGCCGTCACGCTGCGCTCGTTGCCGGGGATCGCCTTGGCCGAGATGACCACCGTGTCGCCTTCGTGAAGCTCCACCTGCGGATGGTCGTTGAAGGCCATGCGTGCGAGCGCCGAGAGCGGTTCGCCCTGGCTGCCGGTCGAGAGGATCAGGATCTCCTCCGGTCGGTACTCATCGATCTGCGTGAGCTTGATCATCGCGCCCTCCGGCACCTTGAGGTAGCCGAGGTTGCGGGCGATGTTGGCGTTCTTGACCATCGAACGCCCCGAGAGGGCGAACTTGCGCCCGTGCATATGGGCGATGGTGATCGCCTGCTGGATGCGGTGGATATGCGAGGCGAAGCTGGCCACGATCACGCGGCCCTCGGCCTCGGCGAAGATCCGGTGGAAGGCGTTGCTGACGGTGCTCTCCGAGGCGGTCGAGCCCGGAGCCTCGGCGTTGGTCGAGTCGCCGAGCAACGCGAGGATCCCCTTCTCACCGAGCCGGGCGAAGGCGTCCACGTCCGTTACGCGGCCGTCGATCGGCGTGTGGTCGAAGCGGTAGTCACCGGTGAGCACCACCGCGCCGAGGTCGGTCCCGAGCACGATCGAGAGCGAGTCGGGGATGCTGTGGCTGGTGGCGATGAAGGAGAGATCGAACGGGCCGACCTGCAGGCGCGACTTGTCGGTGACCTCGATGAGTTCGGTGGTCTTGAGCAGGCCGTGCTCCTCGAGCTTGGACTTGATGAGCGCGAGCGTGAAGCGGCTGCCGTAGACAGGCCGGTTCAGCCGCCGGAGCACGAACGGCAGCGCTCCCTGGTGGTCCTCGTGGCCGTGCGTGATCACGAAGGCCAGCACGTCCTGCTGGCGCTGCATGAGCCAGCGGATGTCGGGGAGCACGAGGTCGATGCCGAGCATGTCCTCGCTGGGGAACTCCACGCCGCAGTCGAGCACCACGATCTTGCCGCGGTACTCGATCGCGGTCATGTTCTTGCCGATCTCGCCGAGGCCCCCGAGGGGGATGATACGTACGGCGTCTTCACTCATGGTAACTGCCTTCTCTCTGGGTGCGGGTGGCCGCTGGGCTCAGGGGTCGGTGAGACCGAGTCGCCTGAGCTCGGCGGCCACCACGGCTTCTTCTTCGGATGTGGCGGGCACGAGCGGGAGGCGCAAGCCTCCGACCTCGTGCCCGAGCAGGTTCAGCGCCGCTTTGACGGGGATGGGATTCGCGGTCACGAACAGCGCCTTGTACAACTCGTGCAGTGCGGCGTCCTCGGCCGCGGCGGCTTCGAGGTCGCCTTCACGGCAGAGCCGGGCGATCTCGGCCATCCGCGGCCCCACCACGTGGCTGGCGACGCAGATGCCGCCGGCGCCGCCGCGCGCCATGATGTCGAACAGCATGTCGTCGTTGCCGGCGTAGACGGCGAGGTCGCTGAGCTCCATGAGGCGGTCGGTCGCGGCCAGGTCCGGGTCGGCCTGCTTGACGGCCACGATGTTCTCGGTCCGGCCCAGCTCGGCGAGCGCCTCGGGACTCAGGTTGATGACGCAACGGCCGGGGATGTTGTAGACGATCAGCGGCAGACTGGTCGCGGCCGCGATGGTGCGGAAGTGCGCAAGGACGCCGCGCTCCGGGGGCTTGTTGTAGTACGGGACGACGGCCAGTACGG
Organism: uncultured Thermoleophilia bacterium; assembly: GCA_903927755.1. Classification (GTDB taxonomy): domain Bacteria; phylum Actinomycetota; class Thermoleophilia; order UBA2241; family UBA2241; genus CAIXSE01. The sequence goes on from CAIYOD010000072.1 coordinate 32,422, forward strand.
CGTCCACGCCGCATGCCTCCGCCGCGCGCGTGAGCTCGACACTGTGCCGCGTGTCGTTGGAGCCGGTGCCGGCGACCACGGGGGCTCGTCCGGCCGCCGCGGAGACCACGGTGCGGAACATCTCCAGCTTCTCGCCGTCGCTGAGGGTGGGAGACTCACCGGTCGTGCCTGCGACGACCAGTCCGTCGGAGCCGTTCGCGAGCAGGTGGCCCGCGAGCCGCTCGAGCCGGTCATGGTCGACGGCCTCAGCGGCGTCGAACGGCGTCACCATCGCGGTGAGGATGGTCCCGAGGTTCTTCGTCACACGTTCCCCCTCAAGTGCGATCGGTCAGTGCTCGTCGTCCGCCGCGGGGCCCTTCGGGCCGGCGTCCGCTCACTGGCTCTCCGTGCGCTGGGCGAGTCCACGGGCGTCAATCCAGGAGATTCTCGAGCCCGAGGACGACGCCCTCGACCTCGCCGACGCGGCGCAGGGCGAGGAGTACGCCGCCCATGAACGACCGTCGCGACAGCGAGTCGTGGCGCAGCGTGAGCAACTCGTCCTCGCCTCCGAACACGACCTCCTGGTGCGCCACCGCGCCGGGCAGGCGCACGCTGTGGATGGTCACGCGCTCCTCGGCGACGAGGCCACGCGAGGCCTGGCCGGCGCCGGGCGGGGCCGCCAGGGCGGACCCCGGCGCCTCGGCCATCAGCCGCGCCGTGCGCAGGGATGTGCCCGACGGCGCGTCGATCTTGCCCTTCTCGTGCGTCTCGATGATCTCGGCGTGCTCGTAGTGACGCGCCGCGAGCGCGGCGAACTTCATCAGCAGCACCGCGCCGAGGGCGAAGTTGGGGACGATGATCAGCCCGGCGCCGGACGCCAGCGCTTTGGCCGAGAGGTCGTCGACCTGGTCGTCGTCCAGGCCGGTGGCGCCGACGACGGTCGGGACGCCGGCCTCGAGCAACTCCGCCGCATTGCCGTAGACCGCGCCGGGGACGCTGAACTCGAGCGCCGCCGTCGGGCTCGTCAAGGCGAGCGCCGAGGTCACGTCACGGAACCACGGCGTCTCGCCCCCGTCACCCGGTCTCGGATCGACGAGGGCGGTGAGCCGCAGGTCCTTCTGCGTCGCGATGGTGGCGGCGCTCAGCGAGCCCATCTTGCCGGCCGCGCCGGTGACGAGGACGTCGGTCATGACGCTCATCGTTCCTCCAGGGCGAAGTCCTGGGTGACGGCCCGGAACGGCTCCGGCTGCGGGCCGATGCAGGCCGTCGACCACATCTCAGGGTCATAGTACCGCCGCACGGCGGCGATGACAGCGTCCCTGTCGACGGCATCGATGCGCTCGAGGACCTCATCCACGGTGAGGATGGGCTGCTCGAGCAGCACGGCGCGCCCCAGTTGCTGCATGCGACTGCCGGGACTCTCCATGCTGAGCACGAGCTGCCCCTTGAGGTGGTTCTTGGCGCGCTCGATGGCGCTGTCCTTCAGGTCGGCCTCGAGGTCGCGCAGCACATCGAGGATGACGCGCATCGCCTCCTCCATGGCCTCGAGCCGCGAGCCGAAGTACACGGCCGTGAGGCCGGCCTCGGCATAGAGCGAGGTGTACGAGTACACCGAGTAGGCGAGGCCGCGCTTCTCGCGCACCTCCTGGAACAGGTGCGAGCTCCACGAGCCGCCGAGGATGGTGTCGACGACGAAGACGGCGTAGCGGTCGGGATCGCCACGACGCGGGCCCGGGCCGCCGAGACAGACGTGATACTGCTCGGTGTCCTTCTGCGTGAAGCGGGCGATGTGGCGGGTATCGGGGATGCTGAGGACCGCCCGGCGGACCTCGGCGCCCGGCTCGGGCCGGAAGTGTCTCGTGGCCAGGTCGCAGAGGTGGTCGTGGTCCACGTGTCCGCCGGCGGAGATCACGATGCCGGGGTTCACGTAGTGGGCGTCGTGATACCCGCGCACGGTGTCGAGGTCGAGGGCCTTGAGCGTCTCCGAGTGGCCGATGATCGGCCGCCCGAGCGGGTGTTCTCCGAAGACGACCTCGCAGAGGTCGTCGTGGATGAGCTCGGGCGGGGAGTCCTCGTACATCGCCACTTCTTCGAGGACGACCTCTCGCTCCTCGTCCAGGTCGGCGAACGCCGGACGTGCGACCATCTCGGCGATGACCTCGAACGCCTTGTCGAGGTCGGCGTCGAGGAGCCGCGCGTTGACCAGCGTGTGCTCCTTGGAAGTCGACGCGTTGGGCTCGGCGCCCATGTCGTCGAAGATGTGCGCGATGTCCGATGCCGAGAACTTGTCCGAGCCCTTGAAGATCAGATGCTCGATGAAGTGAGAGATGCCGCCGAGCTCGACCGGCTCCAGCCGGGACCCCGCGGCGATCCAGACCCCGAGGGCCACCGAGCGCACGTTGTCCATGCGCTCGGTGGCGACTCGCAGCCCGTTCTCCAGCGTTGACAGGCGGTAGGCCTCCGTGGCCTGCTCCCTGCTCCGCTTCCCTCTTACTCCGCCTCGGGCGCCGTGAGGAGCGTCAGCCCGATGCGGTTGCGTGCCTTGTCGATCTCGACGACCTCGACCGTCACGGTATCGCCGCGCTTGACGACGTCCTCGACGTTCTTCACGCGCTCGCCCTTCGGCGCCAGGCGCGAGATGTGCAGGAGCCCGTCGGTGCCCTTCTTGAGCTCGACGAAGGCGCCGAAATCGGTGGTCTTGACGACGCGTCCGGTGAAGACGTCGCCGACCTCGACCTCCTTGGTCATCGACTGGATGCGGTTCTTGACGCCTTCCGCAGCCTCCTCGTCCGGGGCGCAGATGAAGATCGTGCCGTCGTCCTGGATGTCGATGTCGGCGCTGAACTCCTCGGTCATGCCGCGGATGGTCTCGCCGCCCTTGCCGATCACGAGCCCGATCTGGTCGGGGTTGATCTGGATCGAGAAGATGCGCGGCGCCCACTCGCTGAGCTCGCTGCGCGGCTCCGCGATCGTCTCGAGCATCTTGCCGAGGATGTGGAGCCGGGCCTTGCGGGCCTGCTCGAGCGCCTCGGTCAGGATCTCGAACGTGACGCCCGTGATCTTGATGTCCATCTGCAGGGCGGTGATGCCGTCGGCGGTGCCGGCGACCTTGAAGTCCATGTCGCCGAGGTGGTCCTCGACGCCGGCGATGTCGGTGAGCACGACGTAGTCGTCGCCCTCCTTGATGAGGCCCATCGCGGTGCCGGCGACCGGACGCTTGATCTGCACGCCGGCGTCCATGAGCGACAAGGTGCTGCCGCAGACGCTCGCCATCGACGAAGAGCCGTTGCTCTCGAGGATCTCCGAGACGATGCGGATGGTGTAGGGGAACTCGACCTCGTCCGGCAGGACCGGGACGAGGGCGCGCTCGGCGAGAGCGCCGTGGCCGATGTCGCGGCGCTTGGGCCCGCGCATGAACCCGGTCTCACCCACCGAGTACGGCGGGAAGTTGTAGTGGTGGATGTAGCGCTTCTTGTCCTCGATGCCGAGGCCGTCGATGCGCTGGAACTCGCCCGTGCCGCCGAGCGTGAGCAGGCTCATCGCCTGCGTCTCGCCGCGGGTGAAGACGGCGCTGCCGTGGGTGCGCGGGATGAGCCCCACCTCGCAGGTGATCTGCCGGACCTCGTCGATCGCGCGGCCGTCGGGGCGGATCTTCTTGACGGCGATGCGGTCGCGGATCATGTCCTTCTCGAACTTGGCGACGGCGCGGCGTACCTGGACGACGCGCTCGGGGTCGGGATCCTCGCCCAGGAGCTGAGCGTAGGCGGCTTCCTTGACCTCGGACGTCGCGTCCTGGCGACCCTTCTTGTCCTGCACGGACGTGGCGGCGTCGAACGCCGGGCCGAACCCGGAGCGGACCTGCTCGACGATCGTCTCGTCGACGGTGTACTCGGGCACGTCCCACTTCGGCTTGCCGGCGAGCTTCTGGAGCTCGAGCTGCACGTTGACGAGCTTCTTGATCTCTTCGTGCGCCAGGCGCAGGGCCTCGACGATGGTGGCCTCGGAGACTTCCTGGGCGCCGGCCTCGACCATGGCGATGGCGTCGGCGGTGCCGGTGACCACGAGATCGAGGTCGGACTCGTCCTGGAGCTCCTCGAGCGTCGGGTTGATGACCAGCTGGCCGTCGATGCGGCCGACGTGCACCGAGCCGATCGGGCCGAGGAAGGGGATCTCGCTGAGCGTCAGCGCCGCGGAGGCGCCGAGGGTGGCGAGGATGTCGTAGGGGATCTCGAAGTCCACGGAAAGGGTCGTTGCGACCACGTGGACCTCGTTCATGAAGCCCTTCTTGAAGAGGGGCCGGATCGGCCGGTCGATCTGCCGCGCCGCGAGGATGGCCTTCTCGCTGGGGCGGCTCTCACGCTTGATGAAGCCGCCGGGGATCTTGCCGGCGGCGTAGTGGCGCTCTTCCACATCGACCGTGAGGGGGAAGAAGTCCTGCCCCTCCTTCGCGGTCTCGCGCGCCGTCGCGGCGACGAGGACCACGGTGTCGCCACAGGTCACCAGCACGGACCCATTGGCCTGCTTGGCGAGGCGACCGGTCTCGAGGGTGATGGTCTGACCCCCGACTTCTACTTCAATCTTGTTCATTACTTCCTTCGTCTCTCTCGGACCCGGGCGCCCCATTGCGCTCGGGTACTCTCTCGTCGGCGTGGTTGGCACGGCGACGAATACTACGACGCGTCTGGCGCCGAATGGTGGTTGCCTACTTGCGGAGCTCGAGCTCCTTGACGAGCGCGCGATAGCGCTCGAGGTCGCGCGCCTGCAGGTAGTTGAGCAGGCGGCGACGCTGACCGACCATCTTGAGCAGGCCGCGCCGGCTGTGATGGTCCTTCTTGTGGGTCTTGAGGTGCTCGGTGAGCGTCGAGATGCGCTCGGTGAGGAGCGCGATCTGTACCTCGGGGGAGCCAGTGTCGCCTTCGTGCTTGGCGTGCTTGGCGATGATGGTCTCTTTGGTGTCTTTGGTCATTGCCATTCTTTTTCACCTCCCTCGTGGGAGTATCCGGAAACCCAGTCGCGGGTTGGCTGCCCGTGACCGAGAGACGGTCGCGTTAGGGTAGCACAGCGGGCGGCGGCGAAAAACCGCGCCCGGCGGAGCCGCGGCGCGGTCAGGCCCCGCCGCCCAGGCCGACGGCGTCGAGCGCCGGGTCCGTGAGCGTGGCTGCCGCCTCGATGTCGAGGCGCATCTGGGCGACGAGCGCGTCCACGCTGTCGAAGCGGCGTTCGTCGCGGATCTTGTGCAGGAAGTCGAGCCGGATCTCACGTTCATAGATGTCCCCGGAGAATGCGAGGAGAAACGCCTCGACGGTCACGTGTGTCGTGGGCTCTTCGCGGCTCTGGAAGGTCGGGTTGTGACCGATGTTGACCGCCGCGCGGTACCAGGCGCCGGCCACGAAGACGCGCGCCGTGTACACGCCGCGCCCCGGGAAGATCGTGCCCGCCTCCACGTCGACGTTGGCGGTCGGCACGCCCAGCGTGCGGCCGCGCTTGTCGCCGTGGGCGACGAGGCCGGCGGCCGACGGAGGCCGGCCGAGGATCTCCCGCACCTCTTCGAGCTCGCCATCGTGCAGGAGGCGCCGGATGCGGGTGGAGCTGATCGGCTCGCCGTGCTCGGTGACGAGCGGGCAGATCTCGACGTCGTAGCCGTGGGCGGCGCCGCAGTCGCGCAGTTGCGCCGCGTCGCCGGCGCCGTGAGCGCCGAAGTTGAAGTTCTCGCCGACGACGACGGCCTGCGCCTGCAGGGAGCCGGCGAGGAGGTCGGTGCAGAACTCCGCCGCAGTCATCGCGGCCATCTCCTGGTCGAACGGCAGCATGACGAGCTCGTCGGGCCCGAGCTCCTCGATCAGGCGCATCTTCTCTTCATTGGCCGTGAGGAGACGCGGCACCCGGCCGGGGTCGATGACCGAAAGAGGATGCCGGTCGAAGGTCACGACGGCGCTGGTGAGGCCACGCTCCTCCGCCAACTGGACGGCACGGCCGATGACCGCGCGGTGCCCCGCGTGCACGCCGTCGAACGTGCCGAGCGCCAAGGCGCGCGGCCGCTTCGCCAGCGACGCGACGTCGGGGACGACCTCCATCAGAGCTTGACCAGCAGCTTCAGGGCGTTGCCCTCTTCCGCGGGACCGTAGATGGCGACGAGCTCGCCGCGGAACGTGAGGCGGACCGGCTCCGGGGGGCCGCCGGGCAGCCGGGCGCCGTTGCGCACCGCGGTCACCTGCGCCGCCGAGAGCTCGATGCCGGGCATGAACTGGAGCGCCACGGCCGGCGGGATGAGGCCGGGGATGTGCTCGTCGCCGGCCTCGCGCTCCTCGATGGCCGCCTCGAACTCCGCGAGCGTCTGTGCCTCGTCGAGCCGGAGGTCGCCCACGGCCGAACGCGAGAGCTGCTCGAGGTGCGCGCCGGTCGCGACGGCCTCGCCGAGGTCGATCGCGAGCTGCCGGACGTAGGTGCCCTTCGAGCAGGCGATGTGGCAGCGCATGGTCTGCGCGGCCTCGTCGAGCTCGAGCACGTCGATGGCCTCGATCTCCACTTCCTTGACGGGGGTCTCGACGACCTCGCCGCGATGCGCCTTCTTGTACAGCCGCTCGCCGTCGACCTTGACCGCCGAGGTCATCGGCACGCTCTGCATGATGTGCCCGAGGAACACGGGGATCGCGGCATCGACCGCGGCCCTCGTCGTGGTCGCGCCGGTCTCGCTGAGCACGCCCGTCAGGTCGCCGGTGTCCGAGCGGACGCCGAACTGCACCGTGCACTCGTACTCCTTGGGCAGGTCCACGAAGAACCGCGCCAGCTTGGTCGCGCGGCCCACGAGGACGACGAGCAGGCCGGTCGCGAACGGGTCCAGCGTGCCGGCGTGGCCCACCTTTTTGACGTTCGGGCGCAGGTTGCGGCGCACGCGGGCAACGACGTCGTGGGACGTGAAGCCTTCCGGCTTGTCGATCAGGAGGACGCCGTCGAGAGGCGTCTTTCGAGTTCGGAACTGAGCCACGCGATCACCTCCTCGGAGCTGTCGTCGCTGGAGAATCCGGAGGCCAGCTTGTGGCCGCCCCCGCCCCGCAGGGCCGCGACGGCGCTGACATCGATGGTCTCCGAGCGCAGGCTGACGCGCACCCGCGCACCGTCGGTCTGCTCTTTGACGAGAGCGGCGACCTCCACCCCGTCGACGCCGCGCAGGCTGTCGACGATGCCGTCGGTCTCCTCGGGGCCCGCGCCGGTGACGGCGAGATCCTCGCGCGTGACCGCCGCGAGCAGCGCGCGTCCTCCGGCGACAGCCCGGGCGCCGGCCACGGCGCGCGCCCAGAGGCGTAGCGACGCCTCCGAGCGAGATTCGTAGAGCAGCGCGTACATCCCGGTGACGTCCACTCCGAGCTCGACGAGCCAGGCCGCTGTGCGGAACGTGGACGGACTCGTGCTGTCGTGGTGGAAGTGCCCGGTGTCGAACGAGATGCCCGCATACAAGGCTGCGGCCGCCTGCGGCGAAGGCCGCAGGTCGAGCGCGCGGGCGATGTCGCACACGAGCTCGCTGGTGCTGCTTGCCTCGCCACGCACGAAGGCGAGTTCGCCGTAGCGCGGGTTGTCGTGGTGGTGGTCGATGTTGACGGCGACGTCGCCCCAGCTCGGGAGCGCCAGCCGGTCCGGATTGCCGGAGTCGAGCGCGTAGAGCGCGGCGTCCGCCGGCGGCGCGCCGCGGCGCACGCGCCCGGCGGGCACAAGGACGTCACCGAGCGGCAGAAGCTCGTCCTCGGATACGAAGAGCTCGGCGTCGACGCCGAGCTGCCCGAAGAGGTCGAGCATGCCGGAAGCCGCACCGAGTGCATCCGTGTCCGGCTTCTCGTGGACGGCGAGCGCGACGCGATGCTCGCCGCGCATGCGCCGGCAGAGCGCGTCCAGGTCGGCGGCGAGCTCCTTCACGCCTCATCCTCGCCGTCGGTGGCCTCGGGGCCCTGGTCCCGCCCCTCCTCTGTCCGAGTCTCGTCCTCGGCCTCAGCGGCCACGGGTTCCTCCCCGGGCACGGGGATCTCGTGCGCCTCCGCGCCGAGCACTTCGGCCTCGCGCTTGAGCGCCCGCTCGATGCGCAGGGCGTTGTCGAGCGTGTCGTCGTAGAAGAAGTGCAGCTGCGGCGTGCGCTTCATGTGCAGCGAAGCGTTGATCTTGGCCTGCAGGAAGCCGCGCGACTTGTGGAGCGCCTGCATCGTCAGGTCGCGCTCCGTCTGGCCGCCGAGCACGCTCACGTAGACCTTCGCGTGCCGCAGGTCGGACGACGTCTCGACCCCCGTCAGGGTCACGAACCCGATGCGGGGGTCCTTGAGTCCCTCCGCGGTGATGACCGAGGAGAGCGTCTCCTTGATGCTTTCGTTGATCTTCAGGAGTCGAATTCCCATACCGTTTCCACTGTGTCGGCTGTCTTGAGCAGCACGCGCGACACGTCGAAGTCGCGCGCGTGCAGATAGCGGTCGATGTCGTCCAGACGCTCGCGCGTCTGCTGGAGCGAAGAAGCGGCGAGCACCACGAGCACCCTCGCCCGCTGCCATGCGTCCTGCAGTCCTACCTCGCTGAACGAGGCGTGAAACCGGGACTGCAGAACGTCACGCAGCGAAGCCAGCGGCGCGCGCTTGTCCTTCAGCGTCCGTGCTTCGGTGAAGTGCAGTTCAGCGAGATAGACGCCAAGACAGGCGTCATGCTTCACGGGCGACTTCTCTGGTCTCGTACGCCTCCAGCACGTCCCCTTCTTTGAGGTCGTTGAAGCCGTCGACCAGGATGCCGCACTCGAAGCCTTCGAGGACCTCACGCGCGTCTTCGGCGAAGCGCTTGAGCGAGCCCATCTTGCCGTCGTAGGCCACTACGTCGCTCCGCAGCACGCGCACGTTCGCGTTGCGCACCATCTTGCCGTGCGTGACCATGCAGCCGGCGATGGTGCCGAGCTTGGATGCCTTGAACGTGGTGCGCACCTCGGCCTGACCGAGCACGACCTCTTCGATGGTCGGCTTGAGCATGCCGACCAGGGCGGCCGTGATGTCCTCGGTGACCTTGTAGATGACGCGGTAGGTGCGGATGTCCACGCCTTCGGTCTCGGCGAGAGCCGTCGCCTGCGGGCTCGGGCGCACGTTGAAGCCGATGATGATGGCCGTCGAAGCGGCCGCCAGCATGATGTCCGACTCGTTCACGCCGCCGACTCCGGAGTGGATGATGCGGACCTTGACCTCGGGGTGCTGGATCTTGAGCAGCGCGTCACTGAGCGCCTCGAGGCTGCCCTGGACGTCGGCCTTGACCACGAGGTTGAGGTCGAGGACCTTGCCCGCGGCGATGCGGGCGAAGACGTCGTCGAGCGTGAGCGCGTGCTGCTTGGCGAGCGCCTCGGTCTTGATCCGGTTGGCGCGCTTCTGGCCGAGCGTGCGCGCGGCGCGTTCGTCCTTGACGACACGGCAGAACTCACCCGCTACCGGGAGCTCGTCGAAGCCGATGATCTCGACCGGCGTCGACGGACCGCCCTCCTTGAGAGGCTCGGCGCGGAAGTCGCGCATGGCGCGCACCTTGCCGCTCGCCTCGCCGGCCACGATGGCGTCGCCGACGCGGATGGTGCCGCGGCTCACCAACATGGTGGCGACGACGCCGCGACCCGGGTCGACCTTGGACTCGATGATGAACCCGCTGGCGGGCGCATCGGGGTTCGCCTTGAGGTCGCCGACCTCGGCCACCAGAAGGAGGGTGTCGAGGAAGTTCTCGAGCCCGATGCGCTGCTTGGCGCTGGCCTCGACGAAGATGTTGTCCCCGCCCCACTCCTCGGGCACGATGCCGTGCTCGGCGAGCTGCTGCTTGATGCGCTCGATGTTGGCGTCGGGCTTGTCGATCTTGTTGATGACGAGCACGACCGGCACCTGTGCCGCCTTGGCGTGGTCGATCGCCTCCACGGTCTGCGGCATGACGCCGTCGTCCGCGGCCACGACGATCGCGGCGATGTCGGTGACTTTGGCGCCGCGCGCTCGCATGGCGGTGAACGCGGCGTGGCCCGGGGTGTCGATGAACGTGATGGGCTGGCCGTTGTGCTTCACCTGGTAGGCGCCGATGTGCTGCGTGATGCCGCCGGCCTCGCCGGCCGCCACCGCGGTGTCGCGGATGGCGTCGAGGAGGCTGGTCTTGCCGTGGTCGACGTGGCCCATGACCGTGATGACCGGGGCCCTCGCCTGGAGATCCTTGGGATCGTCCACGGCTTCCTTCTCGAGCTCGGCCTCTTCGTCGGCCGCGTGGGTGATCTCGATCTCGCGACCGAAGTCGGTGGCGAGGACCTCGATGGCCTCGTCGCTCAGCGTCTGCGTGATGGTGACCATCTCGCCGTAGCCCATGAGAGCCTTGATGATGTCCGAGGTCATGATGCCGAGGGACTGGGAGATGTCCTTGACGGTGGACCCGGACGGTACCTTGACCAGGCCCGTCGGGACGACCGGAGCAGTCTGCTGCTCCTCGCGGTCGCGACCACGGCCGCGGCCGCGACGCCTGTCGCGGCCACCTTGAGCGCCGCCGCGACGGGATGCGCCGGCGTCGATGATCACGCGACGCTTCTTGCCGGCCGCAGTACCGCCGCCGGCCCGCCGGCGCACGGCGCTGCCGGTAGGGGCCGTGCAGGCCTTCTCGATGGCTTCGTCGTCGACGTCGACTTCTCCGTCGACTACCTCGATGCCCGCCTTCTTGAGGTGGGCGAGCACATCCTCGACGCTCGTCTTTCGCTGAGTCGCGATGTCCGAGACTTTACGTTTCGCCATTCACCTCACCGCCTTTCGTCGTTCCAGGGCCGCGCGAAGATCGCACGCACCGAGGGATCGAGAGTCACGGGGCCGCGGAAGGCGCGCGCGAACGCGCGCTTCTTCTCCGCGGCCTCGAGACAGTTCTCTTCTGGACACAGATAGGCGCTCCTGCCCGGTGAACCGGGTCGCGCCCTGACGACTCGCCCGTGCGAGGCCACGAGCCGTACGAGCTCGTCCTGGCCGCGCCGGCGGCGACACCCGACACACGTTCTCTCCGGCGTCGCCACGGCGATCACTCCTCGCTCGCCTCCGGGGTCTCGGCCGGTGCGCCGGCCGCGGCCGGAGCCGCCTCGGCGGCCTTCCCGGCTGCGGGCTCGGTCGGCACGTAGTCCGCGTGGATGCTGCAGTACCGGGAGCCGGGCTCGGCCTGATTGGGGCAGCGCTTGCCGGTGCGCATGATCGCCATGCACTGGCCGTCCACGCCTTCTTCGTCGCCGAACTCGAGGCTGTTCTCGGCCTCGGCCATCTGCTGCTGGCTCTTGATGTCGATGCGCCAGCCGGTGAGCTTGCTCGCCAAGCGGGCGTTCTGGCCTTCCTTGCCGATGGCCAGCGACAGCTGGTCGTCGGGGACGACGATCGTCGCCGTCTTCTCCTCGTCGTCGACGATGACCTCACGCACGCGGGCGGGCGAGAGCGCCTTGGCGACGTACCGCGCCGCGTCTTCGTTGTACGGGATGATGTCGATGCGCTCGCCGCGCAACTCGCTGACGACCATGCGCACGCGCGAGCCACGCGGGCCCACGCAGGCGCCGACCGGGTCGACGCCGTCGGCGTGCGAGATGACGGCGATCTTGCAGCGGCCGGGGACGGGCTTGCCGTCGCGGCCGCGGTAGCCGGTCTCGCGCGCCACCTGGCGGATCTCCACCAGGTTGTCGGCGATCTCGGGCACCTCGAGCTCGAACAGCTTGCGCACGAGCTCCTCGCTGCGCCGCGAGAGCTTGACCTGCGGCCCCTTGGCCGACTCTTCCACACGGATGATGACGGCCTTGATGCGCGCGCCGTGCTCGTAGTGCTCGGTCTCGATCTGCTCGCCGCGCGGCAGCTCGGCTTCGACGCGGCCCAGCTCGACCAGCGTGTTGTGGCGTGGATCGCTCTGCTGCACGATGCCGGTGACGAGCTCACCGACACGGTCGATGTACTCCTCGTACATGAGGTCGCGCTCGGCTTCGCGGATGCGCTGGAGGATGACCTGCTTGGCGGTCATCGCCGCGATGCGGCCGAAGTCGTCCGGCGTGACCTCGATGCGCTCGACCTCGCTCATGTCGACGCCACTGAGGTCGAGCCCGACCTCTTCTCCGGTCTCCTCGTCGTGGATCTTGAGGGACGCGGTGTCGATGTGGTCCGGGAAGATGAGCTCGAACACCCGCATGTCGCCGGTCTCGGTGTCGATCTCCACGGCGGCGTACTCGGCCGCGTCCGGTGACTTCTTGTAGGCGGACAGCAGCGCGTCCTCGAGAGCCTCGACAAGAGCTTCGAAGGCGATGCCCTTCTCGCTCTCGATCTGGCGCAGAGCCTCGATGATCTCTCTACTCACGATGGCCTCCGTCGGTTTCATAGTTGTAGACCACGTGGGCCTTCCCGAGGGCTTCAAGTGGCAGCGTCGCGCTGCCCGCGCCCTCGAGGGTGAGGGTGATGGACTGGTCGTCGGCCGCCGCGAGGACACCGCGGAAATTGCGGCGGCCATCGATGGGCCGTGCCGTGGTCACTGCGACCTCGCGGCCCAGCTGCGCGGCGAAGTGCTCCGGCTTGCGCAGCCGCCGGTCGAGACCCGGCGACGACACCTCCAGCGCGTAGGTCTCGCGCAGATCTTCCAGCGACTGGGCCACAGACGCACACAGGTCGAGGTCGACCCCGCCCGGCTTGTCGATGAACAGCGTCAGGATCGGCGGCCGGCCGCGGACCTCGAAGTCGACCAGCTCGACGTCGGGGAACCGCTCGCCCAGCTCGGCTTCGATGACGGCTTCCAGTTCCTCTCTCTTCTCCCTCATACTGACCCCTTACACGAGAAAAGTCGGTTGCCACCGACTTTTGACGCAAGAGTCCGCCTCGTGGTGTGTTGTACAGCCTTGAGAGTATAGCACCGGCTTCGAGAGGCGTACAGACCGGCCCACGCTCAGGCCGGGTGCGTTTCTGCCGATAGTGACAGGGACACCAGAGCCAGACCGGGCGAGAGGCAGGACATGGGAGAGTACACGACGTTCGAGTGCCGCCAGTGCGGCTACCAGGCCGAGCGCATCCGCTGGGGCGTCAGTGTGTACGATCCGCGTCAGCGGTTCATGCCCGGCTACTGCGTGGAGTGCGGCACCATCGTCGAGGTCGACATGACCGGCGCCGACATACACATCGACGAGTTCCGCTGCGTGGTCTGCGGCAGCGAGCTCTTCTTCCTCGAGAAGGCCGCGTCCTACACCTGCCCCAAGTGCAAGGCGCACGACATGGCGCTGCACCAGGGCGAGTACTGGTAAGACGCGCGGCCCGCGCCGCGCCCGCGGCGCGCTCTACTTCACGATGTCGATGGGGCTGCCGGTGGGCACGAGTCGGCTCACTGCCTGCACCGCCGCGTTCTTCATGCGCACGCACCCGTGGCTGATGGCCTTCCCGATGAGCCACGGTTCATTGGTCCCGTGGATGCCGATCTGGCCGCCGTCCGGCCAGTCGTTCAATTTGGGCTGGAAGGCGCTGGTGCCGAGTTGCAGGGGGCCGTACGCACCGTTCGGGTCCGGCGGCCGTAGCTTCTGCGTCAGGTAGAAGTGCCCCGTCGGCGTGGAGAGCGAGGGCCTGCCGACGGCGACGGAGAACGTGCGCACCAGTTCGCCCTTCCGATAGACCGCGAGCTTGCGCTCGGAGAGGTCGATGACGATCTTCGAGGTCGTGGAGTACAGCGCCATCTGCCCGTCACGGACCCACCCCGTCGTCCCGTTGGGGCGCACAGGGACCCGGATCCTGTACCAGGTGGTGGCGCCGGCGTCCTTGACGCTGTCGATCAGCACCACCATAGGGTAGTCGGCGGACGTGTGCGTCGGGAGCTTGGCGAGAACGGGCGATCCCTTGTCGGCCCTGCGGTACACCGTCAGCGGGCGCTGGGCGACGCCGATGGTCCACCGGTCGTACTGCGGCTCGGGGACGCCGGACGGCGCCGGCGTCGGCTTGGGGACCGGCGCGAGCGACTGGCCGGTGCCGGACCCCTGCGCCCGCGCGCGCACCGCGGCGTAGCCTCCGATCGCGGCCGCAAGCACGACGGCGAGGCCGACGGCGAGGATGAGGATGTCGCGCAGGCGTGAGTTCATCGGACCAAGGATAGTCAGCCTCCCGGCGCGGTACAAACGGGTGACTGGTCGATTCCCCCCGGTGGCGTACACTACGCACGACAGGGGCACCAACGAAAGGAGCGTCGCTTGATCGCCGTCATCGTCCTCATCGTCATCGTGGTCGTGATCGTGGCCGTGCTGGCGGGCATGTACAACGGGCTCGTCAAGCGCCGCAATCAGGTGGACAACTCGTGGAGCCAGATCGACGTCCAGCTCAAGCGGCGCCACGACCTCATCCCCAACCTGGTCGAGGCGGTCAAGGACTACATGTCCTACGAGCAGGAGACGCTCACCAACGTCACCCAGGCTCGCGCCGCCGCCATCGACGCCGGCAATCAGGGTCCCCAGGCGGTGGCCGAGGCGGAGAACGTGCTGACCGGCACCCTCAAGACTCTGTTCGCGGTGACTGAGAACTACCCGGACCTCAAGGCCAACCAGAACGTGATGCAGCTTCAGGAAGAGCTGACGTCCACGGAGAACAAGATCGCCTTCGCGCGGCAGTTCTACAACGACAGCGTGCTCACGTTCAACAACAAGGTCCAGACCTTCCCCTCGAACCTCATCGCCGGCATGTTCAACTTCACCACGCGGCAGTTCTTCGAGGTCCCCGAGGCCGAGAAGGCCGTCCCCACCGTCGACCTGAGGTAGACGCGCGGCCCGTCGGCCGCGGACCGGCATGTACGAACAGATCCGCAAGAACCGCCGTGCCTCCTGGCTGCTGGCGGGTCTCGTGGTCGCGCTGCTCGCCGCGCTGGGCTTCGCCATCGGCTACGCCACGATCGGCGGCACGTCCGGGGGCATCGGCCTCCTCGGCGTGTTCGGCGTCGTCGCGATCGCCTGGAGCATCATCGGCTACTACGCCGGCGACAAGATGGTGCTCACGGTGAGCGGCGCCCACAAGGTCACCCACGCGGAGGCGCCGCAGCTCTACAACGTCGTCGAGGAGATGACGATCGCCGCCGGCCTGCCGCAGGTGCCGGCCGTGTACATCCTCGATGAGGCCTCGCCCAACGCGCTGGCGACGGGGCGCGATCCGCAGCATGCCTCCATCGCCGTCACCCGCGGGCTCCTCGAGCGCCTCGACCGCGAGGAACTCCAGGGCGTGATCGCCCACGAGATGTCACACATCCGCAACTACGACATCCGCTTTCAGACGCTGGTCGGGATCCTGGTCGGGATGATCGCGCTGATCGCCGATTTCTTCCTCCGCTGGAGCTTCTGGGGCGGAGGCCGCCGCCGCGGCTCTGATTCAGGCGGCGACCAGGCAGGCGCGATCCTGGCCATCGTCGCGATCGTGCTCGCCATCCTCGCACCGATGGCCGCGTACGCCGTGCAGTTCGCCGTGTCCAGGCGCCGGGAGTACCTGGCCGACGCCTCCGCCGTCGAGCTCACGCGGAACCCGCTCGGGCTGGCGCGGGCGCTCACGCGTATCGCTTCGGACCCGGCGCCCCTGCGCCACGCCAACCGGGCCACGGCGCACCTCTACATCGAGAACCCGCTGAAGAAGACCAAGGAGGTGACCGGAGTGTTCGACACGCACCCTCCGGTCCAGAAGCGCATCGCGGTCTTGCTGGAGATGGCGCACGTGGGGCCGGAGGCGCTGGCCGCCGCAGGCCGGCCGGCGCCTCAGGACCCGGCAGCGGTCGCGGGTGCGGCGGCGCCACCGCCGGGAGTCCCCCCCGCGCCGGTCACTCCGACGCTTCCGGCGGCTCATCGCGAGCCGCCGCCGCCTCCCCGCCCGCCCGCGCCGCGGACCTGACGGTCAGTCGACGCCGTCGAGGCGCCGACCGTAGGTCTCGCAGGCGGGGTGCAGGGCGCGGGCCAGCCGCAGGTGCGCCCGCGCCTCCTCCCTGCGCCCGAGCAGGCGCAGGCAGCGCGCCAGCGCATAGTGCGCGTAGTCGTTGACGGGCGCCGTCTCGACGATCTCCTCGAACAGCTGGGCGGCGTGCTCGTAGCGCCCGAGCGCGAACTCGGCGCGGGCGAGGGCCTCGCGGATGGAGTTCTTGCCGGGCTCGAGGTTCAAGGCGCGAGACAGGTAGAGGGACGCTTGCGCCGGGTGGCCGCCGTCCAGGAACTCCGCGCCCCGGCAGAACAGCGTGTACGCCTCGCTGCTCTCGTTGAACTCAGGGGGGCGAGGCTCGCAGGAGTCCACGCGGGGACCCCTCAGAGGCCGAGCTCGGGCGCGATGCCCTGCATCGCCTCGAGCCCGAGGGCGAAGAACTCGTCGAGCTCGATGCCGAGCTCCTCGCAGCGCGCGATGCACTCACGGTCCACGCCACGGGCGAACGCGCCTTCGCGGTACCGCTTGCGCACGGACTTCAGCTTGACGCCGGCCAGATCCTTGTCCGGGCGCACGAGGGCGGCCGCCGTGATCAGGCCGCTCAGCTGGTCGGCGGCGATGAGGGCGACGTCGATGCGCTCTGTGGCCACGACGCCGGTGTCCGGGTTGTGGGCAGCGACGGCATGCGTGGCCTCGGGCGGCAGGCCGAGGGCGCCCAGGGTCTCGGCGGCCAGGGCGCCGTGCCGGGCGACGTCGCCCTCGGTCTCCTCGGAGTCCAGGTCGTGGCCCAGGCCGGCGAGGCCCCATATGTCAGGGTCGGCGTCGAGGCGAGCGGCCAGTGCCCGCATGATGGCCTCGGTGGCGAGCATGTGGCGCCGCAGGTTCTCGTTGTGGACATGCGCCTGTACCACGGCAAGCACGGGACCGCGGTCGAGCGTCATCTCTCGAGTCCCGCTTCGATCTGGTCGGCGATAGCCGCAGCACAGGCCGTCTTGCTGGTACGTGGGACGTGCACTTCGCCGTTGGGCGTGAGGATCGTGATCTCGTTCTCGTCGGAGCCGATGCCGACGCCCTCCGCGAGGATGTCGTTGAACACCAGCAGGTCGACGCCCTTGGCGGCCTTCTTGGCCCGCGCCCTGTCCAGCCGCGGCCCGGCCTCGGCGGCGAAGCCGACGCGGAACAGGCCGGGGCGGGCGGTCGACGCGAGGACGTCCACGGTGCGGACGAGCTCGAGCGTCAGCGACTCGCGCGCGCCGCGCTCGATCTTGCCGGCTTGCTCGTCCTTGGGCCGGAAGTCGGCGACGGCCGCGGCCATGACGAGCACGTCGGCGTCGCGGACTTGCTCGCCGACCGCCGCGGCCATCTCGTCCGCGCTCTCGACGCGCACGACGTCGTACGAGGGGCCCTCAACCGGCTGCGTGGTCACGAGCGTCACGCGGGCGCCGCGCAGGTACGCCTCGTCGGCGACGGCGCGGCCCATCTTGCCGCTCGAGCGGTTGCCGATGAAGCGGACCGCGTCGATGCGCTCGCGCGTGCCGCCGGAGGTGACGACGATCTTCTTGCCGGCGAGCGGGCCTGCGGCCGCCGACGCCAGAGCGCGGCGCACGGCCAAACGGATGACGTCGGGTGACGCCATGCGACCCGAGCCCTCTTCGCCACAGGCCAGCTCACCCTCTTCTGTCGGCAGCACCTCCACCCCGCGCTCCGCGAGGACGCGGAGGTTCTCGCGAGTGGCCGCGTGCTCGTTCATCGCCCAGTTCATGGTGGGCGCGACGATCACGGGTCCGCGGAAGGCGAGGTAGATGGCCGTGAGCAGGTTGTCGGCCATGCCGGCGGCCATCTTGGCCAGCGTGTTCGCCGTCGCCGGGGCGACGACCATGACGCTGGCGGTCCTGGCCGCCTCGATGTGCTGGAACCAGCCGCCGCTCGACTGCCAGGCGCTCTGGTCGTCGAGCACCGGCGCCTGCGACACGGCGGCGAACGTCAGCGGCATCACGAACCGCTGAGCCGCCTCGGTGGTGACGACCAGCGGTCTGAAGCCGTCCTTGACCAGTCCGCGCACCAACTCCACTGCCTTGTAGATGGCGATGCCGCCCGTGACACCGACGAGCACGGTGCGGGCGGCATGGATGGCGGGAGCCTCGCTCACGACTCGCTCAGTCAGCCGGGTTCTCGTGGTCGATCTTGTTGTCGACGATCTCCTCGAAGGCGATCGTGAGCAGGTTGGTGCTGCGCGTCGAGATGAGCGGCGGCGTGAGCTCCTCGAGCCCGAGCGTGTTCTCGCCGAGGCTGTGGTAGTAGTTGTTGATCTGCCGCGCGCGCTTGGCGGCGATCATGACGAGCTCGTAGCGCGAGCCGTCTGCGTGAGGCAGCAACTCGTCGATGCGGGGCTTGTCCACTAGTGGTCCTTCCTCTGTCCTTCGATGATGGCGGCCACCTCGTCGGCGGCTCGCCCAGCCTCGTCGTTCAGCACGACGTGGTCGAACTCCTTTGCTGCGGCGACTTCTGTCTCCGCCCTGTGCAGCCGCTTCGCGATGGCCGCCGCCGTCTCCGTGCCGCGCCCGCGAAGCCTCTCCGCGAGCTCGGCCATACTCGGCGGCGCGATGAACACCGAGATCGCCTCGGGCATCGACGTACGCACCGCGCGGGCGCCGATGAGCTCGATCTCGAGGATCACATCGTCGCCCGCGCGCAGCTTGGCCTCGACCTCGCTGCGCAGCGTTCCGTACAGATTCCCACTGTACTCTACCCATTCGAGGAAGTCGCCCGACGCGACGGCGCCGCGGAACGTGGCCTCGTCCAGGAAGTGATACTCGCGGCCGTCCACTTCGCCGGGCCGCGGCGCGCGTGTCGTCGCCGAGACGGAGGTCACCACGTGGTCGAGGCGCTGGCGGACGAGGGCGATGACGGTCCCCTTCCCGGCGCCCGAAGGCCCCGAGATGACGAAGACAGCGGGGATGAGTCAGCCTCCGAAGTAGGCGAGCAGTTCTTGCCTTTGCCGCTCCGAGAGACCGCCGACGGTCTTGCTCGGACTGATGCGGCACAGCTCCATGATGCGCGCCGACTTGACCCGGCCGCACTTGGGCGCCGCCATGAGGAGGTCGGCGACCTTGGCCGTGAGCAGGAACTCGGGCGGCCCGGCGAGGATCTCGTTGATGCTCACGTCGCCGTGCTTGAGGTCCGCCTTGAGCGCGGCGCGGCGGCTGCGGACCTCGTTGGCCTTGCCCAGGGCGTCCATGCGCTGGCCGATCGAGCGCGCGGGAGCCGTGTTGAATTGTTTGGAAGAGGAGGCGGACATCGCGCGAGAGTATATGTGATGCCGCGCGGCCAGTTCAACAGGCCGCGGCACGTAATCTTCCCTGCAAACGCACTGAGGCGCGGGCGAGGCGGGGTGCTCCCGGCCGGCTACAGATGGGGCCGCCCCGAAGGACGGCCCCTCGTCACTCGAGTCTCGGGCGGCGTTATTGGTTGATGGCGGCGATGATCGCGTTCGCCTGGGCGACGACCTCGGCGCGCGCAGCCGCGCTGATCATCCTGGCGGGCAGGACTTTGACCTCGGGCTGGCTTCGTGCCCGGGTTGAGTCTGCGGGCCGCGGGTCAGGCGCGGAGCGCCATCCCCCGCGCTTCCGCGACGGAGGCGAACCCGCGGGCCTCGAGCTCGTCGCGCAGTTCCTGGAGGATGCGCGAGGGAGCCTCGAACGCGGTGAAGTTGGCGGCGCCCACCGCGACGGCCGTGGCGCCGCAGGCGATGAACTCCAGGGCGTCCAGCCCCGTCATCACGCCGCCCATCCCGACGATGGGCGTGTCCGGGAACGCCTGTGCGACCTCCGCTACCATGCGTAAGGCGATGGGCTTGATCGCCGGACCGCAGAGGCCGCCGGTGCGGTTGCCGAGGAACGGCTTGAGCGTCTGGCGGTCGAGCACCATGGCTTTGAAGGTGTTGACGAGCGAGAGGCCGTCGGCGCCGGCGCCCAGCGCAGCCGCCCCGGCCTCGGTGACGTCGCGCACGTTCGGTGTGAGCTTGGCGAGCAGGAACCGGTCTGTGGCCTCACGGCACGCGGCGACGACCTCAGCCGTGGCCGACGGGTCGGCGCCGATCTGCAGGCCGCTCGAGACGTTGGGGCAGGAGACGTTGAGCTCGTAGCCCTCGATGCGCGGCGCCGTGCCCGCCGCAGCGGCCGCCAGATGCGCCTCGAGGGCCGCGATCACGGCGGCGTACTGTTCGGGCTCGTTGCCGCCGACGCTCACGATGACGGGCTGCCGAAGCGAGGCCCACTCCGGCAGCTGGTCGATCCAGGCGTGGATGCCGGGGTTCTCGAGCCCGATGGCGTTGATCATGCCTGAGGGCGTCTCAGTGACGCGCGGCGCGGGGTTGCCGGTCCGCGCGTCGGCGGTGACCGTCTTGGGGACGTACGCGGCGTACGGGAAGTCGGCGAAGTAGTCGCCGTCGTAGCGACGGGAGTACTCCAGAAGGTCAAAGGTGCCGGAGGCGTCGACCAGCGGGTGGTCGAGCAGGATCGGCCCGAGACTGACGGAGTGCTGCGGTCCGTCGCTGATCACGGCGTCACCTCGTCGAGCCGGAAGACGGGCCCCTCGCTGCAGACGCGGACCTTGCCTCGCGCCGTGTCGACCACGCAGCCGTGGCACGAGCCTGTGCCGCAGGCCATGTGCGCCTCGAGCGAGACGTAGCCGCGCAGGCCCTCGGCGAACGTCCAGCGCTGGACGGCGGCGACCATTGGATTGGGCCCGCAGGCGTAGATGGTGGTGCCGGGGGCGACGTCGAGCGAGGCCAGGATGTGGAGCACCGTGCCGGCCTTCCCCACGCTGCCGTCCTCGGTCGCCACCCACAGGCGGTCGATGCTGAACGCGCCCGCGGCGCGGGCGGAGCGGAAGTCGCGGAAGCCGAAGGCGGCGGTGACCTGCGCGCCCTCCGCCGCCAGCTGGTCCGCCAGGTACTGCAGCGGGGCGCAGCCGATGCCGCCGCCGACGAGCAGCGCGTTGGTGACGCCCTCTGTGGGGAACGCGCTGCCGAGCGGCCCGGCGACGTCCACGTTGTCGCCGACGTCGAGCTGCGTGAGCTGCTCGCTGCCGCCGCCGCGCGCCTCCACGAGCAGGCCGATGCGGTCGCCGTGCGCGGCGAACAGCGAGATGGGCCGGCGGAGCAGGAACCCGCCGCCGGGCACGGTCACCATGACGAACTGGCCCGGGGCCGCCCGCCGCGCAACGCGCGGCGCGATGAGCTCGACGGCGGCGAACGCGCCGAAGTGACGCACGCCGGCGACCCGGCAGTGAGACGTCTCCGCCCACTGGGAGTGGTCGCCGCAGGTCTGTGCGTCAGCGTCGCTCATGCTCACTCCACCGTCGCGTGCAGGTCCTGCAGACAGTGTACCTGCACCCGCGGCCGCTGGGCCGCGTCGATCGCCGAGACGGCGGCGGAGGCGCCGGCAAGCGTGGTGATGGACGCCACGCCCTTGCGCAGCGCCGTGGTCCGGATCTCGTAGCCGTCGGCGCGGGCGCCGCGGCCGAACGGCGTGTTGATGACGAGGCCGATCTGGCCGCTCTCGATCAGGTTCACGACGTTGGGCTCGCCCTGGAACACCTTGTTCACGACGTTCACGGGGATGCCCAGGCTGGTGAGCGCCGTGGCCGTGCCTCTGGTGGCGTAGATGGTGAACCCGAGCGACTGGAGGCGGCTGGCGAGGATGGTCGCCGCCGACTTGTCGCTGTCGCAGACCGAAAGAAAGACATTCCCCTCCGTCGGTAGCGGCATGCCCGCGGCGGCCACGGCTTTGCCGAAGGCCGCCGGGAACGCCTCGGCGATGCCCATGACCTCGCCGGTGGACTTCATCTCGGGACCGAGCTGCGTGTCGGTGCCCGGGAAGCGGTTGAACGGCAGGACGGCCTCCTTGACGCTGACGTACTCGGGTACGCGCCGCTCGAGGCCCATGTCCTTGAGCGACTCGCCGAGGATCACGCGCGTGGCGATCTGCGCCATCGGCACGCCGGTCGCCTTGCTGACGAACGGCACCGTGCGCGAGCCGCGAGGGTTCACCTCGAGCACGTACAGCTGGTAGCTCTGGTAGGCGAACTGGACGTTGATCAGGCCCTTGACCCCGAGGCCCAGCGCGAGCGCCTTGGTCTGCTTGCGGACCTGCTCCAGCGTGCCCTCGCCCAGAGAGATGGACGGGATGACGCAGGCGGAGTCTCCGGAGTGCACGCCGGCCTCTTCCACGTGCTGCATGACGGCGCCGATGTAGACGTCCTCGCCGTCGCACACCGCGTCCACGTCCACCTCGATCGCGTCCTCGAGGAACTTGTCGATGAGGACGGGGTGCTCGGGGCTGATGCTGACGGCCGTCAGCATGTAGTGCTCGAGCTCCTGAGGGCCGTAGACGATCTGCATGGCCCGCCCACCGAGCACGTAGGACGGCCGCACCAGCAACGGGTAGCCGACACGCGCGGCGACCTCCGCCGCCTGCTCGGCGGTCGTCGCCAGTCCGTACTCGGGGCACTTGATCCCGAGTTCCTCGAGCAGCCCGCCGAAGCGCCCGCGGTCCTCGGCGAGGTCGATTGACTCCTGCGGCGTGCCCAGGATGGGGATGCCGGCCTCGGCGAGCGCCCCGGCGATCTTGAGCGGCGTCTGCCCGCCGAACTGCACGATCACTCCCTTGGGCCGCTCGTTGGCGACGATGCTGGCGACGTCCTCGAAGGTGAGCGGCTCGAAGTAGAGGCGGTCGGAGATGTCGTAGTCGGTGCTTACCGTCTCCGGGTTGCAGTTGACCATGACCGCCTCGAAGCCCTGCTCCCGGGCCGTGAGGGCCGCGTGCACGCAGCAGTAGTCGAACTCGATGCCCTGGCCGATACGGTTGGGTCCGGAGCCGAGGATCACGACGCGCTCCTTGTCGCCGGGCTCGGCCTCGTTCTCCTGCTCGTAGGTCGAGTAGAAGTACGGCGTCTCGGCCTGGAACTCCGCGGCGCAGGTGTCGACGGCCTTGAAGACCGGAATGACATCGTGCTCGATCCGCAGCGCCCTGATCTCCCGTTCCCCGCGGCCGGTGAGCTCGCCGAGCCGCTTGTCGCTGAAGCCGTAGCGCTTCATGCGCCGCAGCAGCTCGGGCGTGAAGCGCGGCGTCTCCCGGATCTCCTTCTCGAGCTCCACGATGTCGGCGAACTCGCTGAGGAAGAACGGCGAGATGCCGGTGATCTCGTGGACCTCGTCCACGCTGAGCTTCTGGCGGAATGCCTGCAGGACGAGTTCGTAGCGCTCGGCCGTCGGGATGGCCAGGGCCTTGCGCAGCTCCTGGGGCGTTCCCGGCAGGTCGGTCGGGGAGTCGAGCTCACGCGAGCGCATCGCCTTCTGGAACGCCTCCTTGAAGGTGCGCCCGATGGCCATGGCCTCCCCCACGCTCTTCATGTGCGTGGTGAGCTCCCGGTCCGACAGCGGGAACTTCTCGAACGCCCAGCGCGGCATCTTGACGACCACGTAGTCGAGCGTGGGCTCGAAGCAGGCGGGCGTCTTGCGCGTGATGTCGTTGTCGATCTCGTCGAGCGTGTAGCCCACGGCGAGCCTGGCAGCGATCTTGGCGATCGGGAACCCGGTGGCCTTGGAGGCGAGCGCCGAACTCCGGGAGACGCGCGGGTTCATCTCGATGACCACGACCTCGCCGGTCTCCGGGTTCACCGCGAACTGCACGTTGCTGCCGCCGGTGTCGACGCCGATCTTGCGGATGATCGCCTTGGAGGCGTCGCGGAGCTCCTGGTACTGAGAGTCCGTGAGCGTGAGCGCCGGCGCCACGGTGACGCTGTCGCCGGTGTGCACGCCCATCGGGTCGATGTTCTCGATGGAGCAGATGATCACGACGTTGTCGGCGTGGTCGCGCATCACCTCGAGCTCGAACTCGTGCCAGCCGACCACGGACTCTTCAAGGAGGACCTGCGAGATGGGGCTGAGCGCAAGCCCCTGCTCGCAGATGCGCACGAAGCTCTCGTGGTCGTAGGCGATGCCGCCGCCCAAGCCGCCGAGCGTGTACGCGGGGCGGACGACGAGCGGGAGGCCGAGCTCCGCGCAGGCGGTCTCGGCCTCGTCCATGGTCTCGGCCAGCATGCTGCGCGGCGTGCGCAGGCCGATCTCGTCCATGGCGTTGCGGAACTCGAGGCGGTCCTCGGCGCGGTGGATGGCCTTCTCGTCGGCGCCGATCATCTCGACCTCCCAGAGGTCGAGCACGCCGGCGGCCTTGAGCTCCATGGCCAGGTTGAGCGCCGTCTGCCCGCCGAGCGTGGGCAGCAGGGCGTCCGGACGCTCGACCTCGATGATGCGCGTGAGCGTGGCGAGGTCGAGCGGCTCGATGTACGTGCGCGTCGCGAAGGCCGGGTCGGTCATGATCGTCGCCGGATTGCTGTTGACGAGCACGACCTCGTAGCCCTCCTCGAGGAGGACCTTGCAGGCCTGCGTGCCGGAGTAGTCGAACTCACAGGCCTGCCCGATGACGATGGGGCCCGAGCCTATGATGAGGATCTTGTGGAGGTCGTCGCGGCGCGGCATCAGGCCTCCCCTCCCCGCTTGAACCGGTCGATCTCGTCGCGGAACCGCGCGAAGAGATACAGCGAGTCGTGCGGACCGGGCGTCGACTCCGGGTGGTACTGCACGGAGAAGGCGAACCTGGAGGGCGAAGCGACGCCCTCGACGGTGCCGTCGTTGAGGTTCACGTGCGTGATCTCCGCATCGGGGACGCTCTCGTCCTTGACCGCGAACCCGTGGTTCTGCGTCGTGATCTCGATGACGCCGGTGCGCAGATCTTTGACCGGGTGGTTGGCGCCGCGGTGGCCGAACTTGAGCTTGAAGGTCTTCATGCCGAGCGCCTGCGCCAGGAGTTGGTGCCCCAGGCAGATGCCGAAGACGGGGACTTTGCCCAGCAGCCGCTCGATGGCCTTGACGGCGTAGGTGACCGCGGCCGGGTCGCCGGGGCCGTTGCTGAGAAAGACGCCGTCGGGCTCGAGCTTGAGGACTTCGCGAGCGCTCGTCTGCGCCGGCACCACGGTCACGCGGAAGCCGCAACCGGCGAGATAGCCGAGCATGGAGCGCTTGATGCCGTAGTCGTAGGCCACCACGTGCAGGTCGGGCGCCGGAGCCCCTTCGGGCGCCGGCGCCTCGTACGTCGCGTCGCACGTGACGACCTTGGCGAGGTCCAGGCCGCCCATGACGGGCAGCCCCAGGGCCGACTTGCGCAGGTGCTTGACGTCGGCGACATCGGTGCTGACCACCGCCCGCAGCGCGCCCTTCTCCCGGATGTGCCGGGTGAGGGCGCGCGTGTCCACGCCGGTCACGGCGAGGACGCCGTGCTCCGCCAGCCAGTCGAGCCACGTCTGGCGGGACGACCGGTTGAAGCGGTAGTTGGTGAGCTCACGGGCGATGATGGCGCGCGCGTGCGCCTTGCCGGACTCGTCGCGGTCGGCATCGGCGCCGTAGTTGCCGTTCATCGGGAACGTGTACGTGATGAGCTGCCCGCAGTACGAGGGGTCGGTGGCGATCTCCTGGTAGCCGGCCATGCTGGTGTTGAAGACGATCTCGCCGCCCACGGAACCCGAGCCGGCGAGCGCCTCGCCGGCGAACGTGACGCCGTCCTCGAGGACGATGACCGCCGGACTAGGCAAGGTCGTCCCAGGCGACGCGCCCGGTGGCGACCGTGAGACGGACCTTGCCGGTGAGCTCCTGCCCTAGCCAGGGGGAGTTCCAGGAGCGCGACTGCAGGGTCTCCGGACTGACCGTCCAGACCGCCGCCGGGTCGACGACGCAGAGGTCGGCGGTCACGCCGGCGGCGATCGCCGGTGCGTCCAGCCCGGCGATCCGGGCCGGCGCCGCACTCATCCTCGTGACGAGGGTGCCGAGATCCAGGTCGCGGGACTCCACGAGCTCCTTGTGGAGGACGCTGAAGGCGGTCTCGAGGCCGATGCACCCGAAGGGCGCCTCTTCGTAGGGCACGTCCTTCTCCTCGGAGGCGTGCGGCGCATGGTCCGTCGCAACGCAGTCGACCAGCCCGCTTCTGAGCGCCTCGACGAGCGCCTTGCGGTCGCTCTCGGCGCGCAGCGGCGGGTTCATCTTGAGGTTGGGGTCGAGCGAGGCCACGCACTCGTCCGTGAGGGTGAGGTGGTGCGGGGTGGCCTCGACGGTGACCCGCACGCCGGCCTCCTTCGCCCGCGCGATGGCCTCGAGCGACTTCTCGGTGCTCACGTGGCAGACGTGCAGTTCCGCGTCCTCGTACGCGGCGATGTCGAGCGTCCGCGAGACATCGAGGCTCTCGCAGAGATCCGGGATGCCGGTGAGACCGAGGCGCGCAGAGGCCGGGCCCTCGTGCATCTGCCCGCCCTTGAAGAGCGAAGCGTCCTGCGCGTGGACGGCGATGAAGCGCTTGCTCACCTTGACGTACTGGAGCGCGCGCCGGGTGATCGCCGCCGTGGGCAGCGGCATGCCGTCGTCGCTGAACGCCACGGCGCCGGCGGCGCCGAGCTCGCCCATCTCGGTGAGCTCCTGGCCCTCGAGCCCCTTGGTGACGGCGGCGAAGAAGCCGACAGGGATGAGTGCGTCGGCCTCGGCCTGTCTCGCCATGCCCTTGAGCAGGCTCGCGTTGTCCATCACGGGCTCGGTGTTGGCCATGCCGAAGGCGGCGACGTAGCCACCGGCCGCGGCGGCGGCCGAGGCGGTCGCGAGGTCCTCTTCGTCCTCGCGACCCGGCGTGCGGAAGTGCGCGTGGAGGTCGACGAAGCCCGGCAGGACGAGCATGCCGGCGGCGTCGACCACGCGCGTGTTCTTGCCGGCCTTGAGATCCTTTCCGACCTCGACGATCTTGCCCTTCTTGACGAGCACGTCCTGCACGGCGTCGACGCCCGACTCGGGATCGACGACGCGGCCGCCCTTGATCAGCAGCTCGGCGGCGGGGAGAGGCTTGCACCACGTCCGTTCCATCAGAGCACCTCCCCACTCGCAGCACCGTCGCTGTAGCCGACGATGGTCCGGTACAGGATCGCCATGCGCACCGCGAGGCCGCTGAAGACCTGGTGGGCGATCAGGTTCTCGTCGTCGTCGGCGATGTCCGACGCGATCTCGACGCCGCGGTTGATGGGGCCGGGGTGCATGACTCTCTGCTTGGGTCCGAGCCTCGCCTGCGAGATGCCCCAGAGCTGGCTGTACTCGCGCAGCGAGGGCAGGTACGCGGCGCCGGCCTTGATGCGCTCCTTCTGGATGCGGAGAAGGTAGATGACGTCCGCGTCCTTGAGGTTGGCGAGGTCGTACTCTACCTTGACGCCCATCTCCTCGATGCCGCGCGGCATGAGCGTCGGCGGGGCGACCAGCGTGACCTCCATGCCGAGCATCTGGAAGCCCATGATGTCGCTGCGCGCGACGCGGCTGTGGAGGATGTCGCCGATGATGAAGACCTTGAGGCCGTCGAGGTCGCGGCCGAGGTTCTGGCGCATGCTGAAGAGGTCGAGCAGGCACTGCGTGGGGTGCTGGTGCTTGCCGTCGCCGGCGTTGATGACGCTCGCCTCGGTGTTGGCCGAGAGCGTCTGACAGGCGCCGGCCGACGGGTGGCGCATGACGATGATGTCGGGCGAGTAGGCGCTCAGCGTGATCGCCGTGTCCTTGAGCGTCTCGCCCTTCTCGACGGCCGAGCCGCTGGCCTTGAGGGCCAGGGTGTCGGCCGAGAGGCGCTTGGCGGCGAGGTCGAAGCTTGACGACGTGCGCGTCGAGGCCTCCCAGAAGAGGTTGATGATCGTGCGCCCGCGGAGCGTCGGCACCTTCTTGATGTCGCGTTCGAGCACCGGGAGGAAGCTCTCAGCCGTGTCGAGCAGCAACTCGACGTCGGCCCGCGAGAGGTCCTCGATGCTGATCAGGTCCCGCTTGGGCATGGTCACGCCTCCTTGGAGCGCACGAGGACGACCTCGTCGACGCCGTCGCACTCGTCGACTCGCACGCTGATGCGTTCGCGCGAGGCCGTGGGCAGGTTCTTGCCGACGTAGTCAGGCCGGATGGGCAGCTCGCGATGGCCGCGATCCACGAGGACCGCGAGCTGCACCGTCGCCGGCCGCC
Source organism: uncultured Thermoleophilia bacterium (assembly GCA_903927755.1). Lineage (GTDB taxonomy): Bacteria > Actinomycetota > Thermoleophilia > UBA2241 > UBA2241 > CAIXSE01. The sequence goes on from CAIYOD010000072.1 coordinate 60,367, forward strand.
CGTAGTCGAAGAGGGCGTCGATGGCGGCTCGGATGGTGCGCCCCGTGTAGAGGACGTCGTCGACCAGGACGACGCGGGCGCCGTCGATGGTGAACGGGAGGTCGGTGTCCTTGACGACGGGCTGCGGCGTGCTCGGGATGACCCCGACCGCGCCGCGCGCGGCGACGTCGTCGCGGTAGAAAGAGATGTCGAGGTTGCCGGCGGCGTAGTCGCGGCCGCCGACCTCGCAGAGCAGCTTGTGGATGCGCGCGCCGAGAAAGGCGCCGCGGGTGTGGATGCCCACGACGGCGAGCTTCTCGCTGCCGGGGTTCTTCTCCAGGATCTCGTGTGCGATGCGCGTGATGGTGCGCGACATCTGCTCGGCCGTGAGGATGACCGTCTCACTGGCGGGTCTGGGTTCAGGCATAAAAAGAGCGCCGCCGGGCCCTGATGGCGTACGGCAACGCTGCACCCCCTTTCCGTCTCTCGGGACGTGGATTAAAGGTCGAGTCGTACTGTAGCAGCCGCGCCGGGGCCGCAGCAAGGTCGGGGGACGCGTCCTCGGCGTCGGAATCGGCACAAATGCATGTGCGGCTGTGGGCCCGGCGGCGATGCCGGTCCGGGCGGCCTTCCCTGGGTGCCGGCGCGGGAGTCAGCCGAGGGGTTGGGCCGGCAGGCCGAGGCCCTCGAGGAACGCGGACAGCTCGGGCGGGAGCGAGCTGGAACAGGTGATCTCCCGCCCGTCCTCAGGATGCGGGAAGGCGAGGTGGGCGGCGTGCAGGAACTGCCGGGAGAGGCCCTCTGGACGAGGCGGCCGGCCGTACTGGACGTCGCCGGCCACCGGATAGCCCAGCGCCGAGAAGTGCACTCTGATCTGGTGCGTGCGCCCGGTCTCGAGGCGCACGCGGGTCAGCGTGAAGCCGGGGGCGCGCCCGAGCACCTCGAAGTGGGTCACGGCGCGGCGCCCGGCGGCGGTGTGCAGCGACATCCGCTTGCGGTCGCGCAGGTGCCGCCCGATGGGCGCATCGATCGTCCCTTCGTCTTGCGGCAGGCGGCCGCTGAGCAGGGCGAGGTACGTGCGGTGGATGTCCCGGCGCTCCATGGCGGCGACCAGGCGCTGGTACGCCTCGTCGCGCCGCGCCACGATGAGCAGGCCGGACGTGTCCTTGTCGAGTCGGTGGACGATGCCGGGGCGCGATTCGTGCCCTCCCCGCGCTCCCTTCGCCACCAGCCCCTGAGCGAGCGTGCCGTGCTCGTTGCCGGGCGCCGGATGCACCACGACGCCCGCCGGTTTGTCGACCACGAGCAGCCAGTCGTCCTCATACACGATGCCGAAGGGGACCGGCTCCGCCGTCAGGGTCCCGGGGGCCGGCGGCGGGACCTGCCAGACCACCTCTTCGCCGGCGCGCAGTACGTGCTTCTTGAGCGCCGGCGCACCGTCCACGAGCACGAGGCCTCCGGCGATCAGGCGCTGGGCGGCGGCCCGGCTGACCCCCGCATGGGCCGCGAGCGCCACGTCGAGGCGCTCCCCCGCATCGTCCTCGGCGGCGCGAAAGGCGTGAGGTTCACTCCCGGCTGCCAAGGACCACCTGCAGCCCGAGGAAGATGGTCCCCACGACGATGGCCGCGTCTGCGATGTTGAAGCGCGGCCAGCCGTAGAACCCGATGAAGTCGACCACGGCGCCGTCGAAGCGCAGCCGGTCGATGAGGTTGCCGATCGCCCCGCCCAGGATCACGCCGAGCGCAGCTCGGTAGCGCGGCGGGCTGAAGACCAGCGCGACGGCCACGCCGGCGGCCACGACCGCCACCAGCACGACGACGATGCTCCCCTGGCCCGCGAAGCGGCTGAACGAGATGCCGGAGTTGTAGGTGAGGTCGATCTGAAGGCCGGCGACCAGCTTGAACGGGAGGCTGTCCCCCGCCGCCCGCACCAGCCACTTGGTGAGCTGGTCGGCGACCACGACGGCTGCCGCCAGCGCCAGGGCGAGGGCGTAGCCCTGCTTACTTCTTGCCACGCGGCTTCGGGACGCTGTCCAGTTCCTTGACGTCCGTGTGGCCCATGGGGCACGTCGGTTCCTTGGTCTTGCCGCTCCGTCCGCCGTCGTTCACGACGATGTTCAGCGGATAGGTCGCCTTGCAGCGCTTGCAGTAGGCGAGCTTCGCCATCGGTAACTCCTTTGGTTGCTTCAGAGGTCGAGTCTACGCCTCGCCTCGAGAAGGGTCACGCCGCTCAGATGCAGGAGCTTTCGTCTCGACCTGCCGCCGGCGACCACGGTGACGTCCGCGCGCCGCGTGCCGAGCTCCCGCGCCAGGAAGCGTATCAGTTCGTCGTTCGCCCGGCCCTCGATGGCCCGTGCCGCCAGGCGCACACGCAGCCGGTCGTCGGCGACGCCGATGATCTCGCTGTTCCTGGCGCCAGGCGTCACCCAGACGGCGAGGCTCAGGCCGTCCCGCGCCTCCGAGAGTGGCCCGCTGTCACCACTTGAACTCGTTCTCGTTCACCCCAGTGTCCACGTCGGCGAGCAGGTCGTCGCTCTCGCCGAAGAGGATGCGTTCGCGCCGCCGCGGCTGGTCGTCCTCGGCGGCGTCTCCGTCATCGGCCGGACGAGCGGCCGTGATCTCCGGGTCGTCGCCCGGCGGCCGGCCCGGCTGGCTCATGGTGTCGTCCGGCGCCGGCGACGGGGCTTCACGCCGCGCAGCCTCTCCTTCAGGCGCAACGTGCACGCCCGCCTGAACACCTCCGCGTCCGCGCGCCGGCGCGACAGCGGGAGTGTCGGGCACCGGTCGCTGCGGCGTCTCCCGCTGGGTAACGGGGGGCTTCGGCGGCTGCACAGGCGCGACCTCGACACGCTCGGGCTCCGGCGCTCGAACCTCGGGAGTCTCGGGACGCTCCGGCACGGATTCGCGCGCTATGGCCTCCTTGATGGCCTCCGCGTGCCGCGAGAAGTCCGGCGCCGGCGGGACGGCCGCCGCCGCTACGTCTGGCTGCTCCTGCAGCAACCTCATGTAGCCCTCGAGGAGCTGCCGGAACTTGAAGCGGAAGTCCTCCTCGGCACTCTTGAGCTTGGCCATCGACTGCTCGATCGCCTGGCGCTCGGAGTAGGCCTCGTTCACCATCTGGCGCGACTTGAGCTCCGCGTCCTGCAGGATGAGCTGCGACTGCTTGTTGGCGTTCTGCTTCTGCTCCTCGGCGCTGGCCTGCGCGTTGATCAGGGTCTTCTGCAGCGTGTCCTCGATGCGCTTGTAGCCGGCGACCTTCTCCTCCAGCGCCTCGACCCGGTCCTGCAGGTCGATGTTCTCCTTGAACAGGCGCTCGTACTCGTCGGCGATCTGATCCAGGAATTCGTCAACCTCGACGTCGGCATAGCCGCGCATCCCGCGCTTGAACTCCTTGTGGCGGATGTCGAGCGGTGTGAGCTTCATCTTCTCCCCTCTCGTCGCGCGAGCCCTGCCGCGCGTCGTCTCCTGCTCTCTAAGTCCGACCGCCGCGGGGCCCTTCGGGCCGGCGGCCGCTCAATGGCGCTCCGTGTCCTCGTGGCCCTCCGTACAGTAGTGCGACGCGGCTACTTGAGTTCCTTGGCGCGCTCGGCGGCCGCATGCACGGCGAGCGCTACGGCCTCCGCGATATCGCGTTCCTCGAAGGCCGTGATGGCGGCTGCGGTCATGCCGCCGGGTGTCGCGGCGGAGGTGATCACGGCGTCCGGATCGCCTTCGCGGGCGATGACGGCTGCCGCTCCGTACACGCCGGCGACCGCGAGGCGGCGCGCCACGTCCCCGTCCAGCCCGCGTCGCACCGCCGCCCGCGCGAAGTCGCGCACCAGCATCGCGAGCATCCCAGGCATGCAGCCGGCGACGGCCGTGGCCGAGTCGAAGTGCAGCTCGTCGAGCACCACCACGTCCCCGGCGAGCGCGAACAGGTCTTCGGTGGCGCGCTCCTGTCCGCCCAGCGTGCCGGGCACGAAGAGGAACACGCCGAGCCCCAGGCTCGCGGCGACGTTGGGCATGACGCGCGCGACGTGGGCGTCGGCTGGCAGCGCCGCGCGGAGCTCCTCGAGCGTGACGCCCGCGGCGACCGACACGAGAGCGCGAGCGCCGAGCAGCGGAGCCGTCTCGGCGAGTACGGCGGCGACGTGCTGCGGCCGCACCGCGACGATGACGACGTCGGAAGCCTCGACGAGACCGGCAAGATCGGCGGCGACCGACGCGCCGGTCTCTTCGGCGGCCTTTGCCGCGGCGTCGGCGGACACGTCGAGGTAGGTCAGTTCGGGGGGGTCGGAGAGATTCTGCCGGCTCCATCCCTGCCCCAGAGCCCGGGCGATGTGCCCCGCTCCGATGAACCCGACCCTCATCGCGGCCCCCCGGCGCGAGGCGCCTGAGGCAGGCCGGGCACGATGCGGGAGCGCCCGGGGTCAGAACTGATTGAAGAAGCCCTTCTCGATGAGCCTCGCGCGCTCCTCCGCCGAGACCTCGACGTTGCGCGGGGTGAGCAGGAAGATCTTCTCGCCGACCCGCTGCATGCCGCCGTCCATGGCGTACGTGAGGCCGCTGCAGAAGTCGATGAGTCGCTTGGCCAGTTCAGTGTCCGAGCCCTGCAGGTTGATGATCACCGGGACGTCGACCTTGAACTTGTCGGCGATCTGCTGGGCGTCGTTGAAGTTCTTCGGGATGACGAGGTGGACCTCGACGCGCGCCGGGCGAGCCGGCTCGAGGGCGCGCACGTTCTGCTGGGACGACGACGGGGCGCGGCGGCGCGGTTCGTCGGCGAAGATGTCGTCGTAGTCGTTGCGCCCCTTGCCGCTGTTCAGCTTGCGGACGTTCGGGCGCTCCTGATACGAGCGTTCGAGCTCTTCGTGCGGCGCAAGAGTCTCATCCTCGTCGTACTCGTCCTCGTCATCGGCGATGCCGAAGTAGACCGCCACCTTGTGCCACGAATCGCCTAGGCCCATCAGGTCCCTCCCTACGGGTCAGAAGAGCACGCTCCCGACACGGACGATGGTCGCCCCTTCCTGGACGGCCACGTCGTAGTCGGCACTGGTACCCATCGATAGCTGCTCGAAAGTATACGTTCCGCTCCACGTGGTAGAAAGCCGTTCGGCCGACTCGCGCGCCCGCACGAAGAAGGGGCGCGCCTCCTCGGGGTCGTCGAAGAGCGGCGGCATGCACATGAGGCCGGTGAAGCGCACCTTGGGGCACGCCGCCGCCTCCTCGAGGAAGGCGTCGACCTCCGCGAGCGGCACGCCGCTCTTGCTCTCCTCCCCGCCGATGTTGACCTCCAGCAGTACGTCGGTGGCGTTCGCGGCCCTCGCCTCGATCTCCTGCACGACGCTCATGCTCCCGACTGAATGGATGAGGCTGACGATCGGCAGCACGAGCTTCGTCTTGCGACTCTGCAGGTGACCGATGAAGTGGTAGTCGAAGGCGTCGCCGTAGAGCTCGTGCTTGGCCACGAGGTCCTGGGCGCGGTTCTCGCCGATCAGGCGGATGCCGGCGTCGCGCAGCGCGCCCAGGTGCTCCGCGGCCACGTACTTGGTGGCGACGAGGACGCGCACGTCTGCCGGGTCGCGGCCAGCCGTCCCGGCCGCCTCGGCGACCCGGCTCTCGACCTCCGCGAACCGCTCACGGACCTTGTCCACATCGGGGATGAACTGTCTGACCACGTCTTTCCTCCTCGGCGGCCTACTTCTGGGGCCGCCCTACGCTTCCTGCCGCCAGGCCACCGCCAGATGCCGCCCGGTCTTCCCCGCATCGCGGCGGTGCGAGAAGAAGCGGGCGTCGGAGGCGGTGCACAGCCCGGCGACCGAGACGGCGGCAGACGGCACGCCCGCCGACTCGAGGTCTCTGCGCGCGCAGCGCCAGAGGTCCACGGTCGCGGCGCCGGCGGAGCCCGGGAACCGGGCCTCGAACCGGCGCCGGAGTTCGTCGTCCACGGCGAAGCAACACGGGCCGATGCTCGGCCCCACGGCGGCCGCCACGAGGCGGCCGCGGCCGGCGAGCTCGGCCGCCGCCTTGCCGACGATGCCGGCCATCATGCCGCGCCAGCCGGCATGGACCGTGGCGAGCAGCGGGCCTTTCTCCCCCTCCGCAACGATCACGACCGGCACGCAGTCGGCGTAGCTGATGACGAGGCCGAGACCCGCCTCCGCGGTGAGCAGGCCGTCGTGCTCCCTGATCACGGTGGGGCTGTCGAGCGCGCCACGCCCTGCATCCGCCTCGCCGATCCACGCGAGCGAGGTCCCGTGGACCTGTCCGGGGACCACGAGCCGCTCCGGCGGCAGGCCGATCGCCGCGCACAGGCGGCGCCGGTTCTCCACGACGTGCTCGCGCTCGTCGTTCACCGACAAGCCGAGGTTGAGGGTATCGAACGGCGGCGCGGAGACCCCGCCCACGCGCGACGGGAACGCGGCGATCACGCCGCCGGCGCGCCACTCGAGCCACTCGACCCCGCCGGCCTCGCGCCACCGCATGGCCGGCGTCACCAGAACCATCCCCCCGGCAGAAGGAGATTCCTGAGCGCGTCCACCACGGCGCCGAACGTGGCCTCGTAGAAGCCGGGGACGGCGATCATGAGCAGGAACAACCCCATGAAGGCGTAGTTGCCGTAGCGGTCGAGCTCCGCCCACTTGCGGTAGGTCGCGCGCGGCAGGAACCCGCCGAGGACGCGCGACCCGTCCAGCGGCGGGATCGGGATCAGGTTCAGCGTTCCAAGGATCACGTTGAGCACGAAGAGCATCCAGAACGCCTGCAGCAGGAACGCGCTCCAGGTGTAGGTGAGCCAGATGCAGCCGGCGGCGACCAGTACGAGGGCGAAATTGGTGATCGGGCCCGCCGCGCCCACCCAGGCCATGCCGCGCTGCCCGTCCCTGAAGAAGCGCGGGTCCACGGGCACCGGCTTCGCCCAGCCGAAGAAGAAGCTGCCGCCGGACCCCAGGAACGTGACCACGAGCATGATGGTGCCCCACGTGTCCAGGTGCTTGATGGGATTCAGCGTGAGGCGGCCGTGCGCCTTCGCCGTCGGATCGCCGAGCCGGTAGGCGACCCAGCCGTGCGCCAGCTCGTGCAGCACGAGGCTGACGATGAGCAAGGGCGAGACGAGGAGGAACTCGAGGAGCAGGTCCGAGTCGATCACGCGCGCTCCCGCATCCTGGCCGCCGCAAGGAGTTCCTCGTCCCGCTCATGGACCACACCGTTCAGCTTGAGGTGCAGCACGCTGCGCAGCACCTCACCCATACGCGGCCCGGAACTGAAGCCCAACTCCAGGAGGTCGTCGCCGCCGATGTCCAGGCGCACGTGACGCGTGACGTCCAGGAAGTGCGCCAGCCGGTCGGCGGCGATGCCGGAGCCGTCCAGCGTCATCGCCGCCAGCACGGCCTCAAGCGGCTCGCCGGCGGCCAGGTCGTACAGTCCCGCCTCGCTCGGCCCGCGGGCGACGCGATCCACGATTCGCCGGCCGACGACCAGCGCCCGCTCGAGGACGCGGGCGTCCACGCTGCGCACGCGCATGCGCACGGCCCAGGCGGCGATCTCCTCCGGATCCAGGTCCATCAGCAGCCAGACGAGGCGGAGCCGCCAGCGCGGCAGCTCATCCTCGAGCCGGTGCGCATCGCGCAGCCCGTCGGCGCGCCGCACCAGCCGGCGGGTGTCCGCGTCCACGCGCAACCGGCCGTGGATCGCCGGCCACACGCCGAGCTCCTCGGCGCGCCGCAGGGCGAAGTCGACCTTCTCTTCGTCCAGCAGGCTGACGAGCTCGTCGCGCAGCCGCGCCGAGGAGAGGTCGCCGACGAGGTCCATGGTGCAGCAGGCGCGGGCCAGGTTGAGCGTGTGCCCGTCCATGCGCAGGCCGTAGCGACTCTCGTAGCGGATCGCGCGCAGGATGCGCGTGGGGTCCTCGATGAAGCTGAGGTTGTGCAGGACGACGATGCGGCGGGCGTCCAGGTCCTCGCGCCCGCCGAAGTAGTCGAAGAGGTCACCGAACGTCTCGGGCTTGAGCGAGACCGCCATCGCGTTGATGCTGAAGTCGCGGCGGGCGAGGTCGCTGCGGATGCCGGCGTGCTCGACCTTGGGGAGCGCGCCGGGGTACTCATAGGATTCGGCCCGTGTGGAGGCGACGTCGACGCGCAGCCTCCCCGCGGCTCCCTCGGAGACGACCACCGCCGTGCCGAACTTCTCGTGCGGCCGCACGTGGCCCTTGAGTCGCGCGGCCAGCTCAGTCGCGAAGGCGATGCCATCGCCCTCGACGGCGAGGTCGACGTCGAACCCCGGCTCGCGCAGCAGCAGGTCGCGGACGGCGCCCCCGACCAGGTAGCAGCCGCGCACGCCGGCGGCGACCGCCTGGACATGACGGAGCAGGTCGTCCAGGCCGAGCTCGCCGAGCAGCCCTGCGAGGTTCGCGGTCACCGGCGCCGCGGGCTCGCGCCGGGGAGCCCCGGCCACCGACCGGCGCGACACGACGCCGGTGAGCGTCTCCACGGGCACCGGCTCGTCCTCTCCAGACTCGGGGTCCGCGGCCACCACCGGCAGCCAGCCGACCTCGTCCTGCGCCAGCCTGAGCGCCACGCGCTCCAGCGGCGTCTGCGCCCACACGAGCGGGACGCGCGTGGTCATGACGGCCTTGACGGGAGCGTGCCCGAGTCCGTGCGCCGACGCTCGCTCCAGATCCGCCAGGGCCACGCGTCCGACGAGGAGGCCGTCGCGCAGGACGCCGACGCCGCCGAGGCCGTCGCGCCGGCAGAGCAGCGAGGCTTCGTCGACCGACGTGGTGTCGCCGACCATGGGGGGACCCGGCTCGAGAGCGTCGAGCGCGATCCTGGTCGGCGCGACCGCCGCCGGCGCCGCGGCGGCCACGGCCGCGGCGACCTCGTCCAAGGAGCCGTCCTTCACGACCGCGGATGCGGCGGCCGTGTGCCCGCCGCCGCCCACGGCGCGAAGCGCCGCGGCGACGTCCACGCGGCCGCCGCGGCTCCGGGCAGTGACGAAGACGCGTCCCTCCATCTCCACGAGCAGGAAGAAGGCGTCGCACCCGGTCAGGTCCATGACCCGATGGGCCACCACGCTGACGCCCTCCACGTACAGGTCCTCGTGCAGCGCCGAGAGCAGGACCGACGCCTCTGGGATCGGCAGCTCGACCGCCGCCTCCAGCGCTCCGGCGAGTGTGATGCGCTGCTCCGGCGTCAAGGCGTTGGTGAGCCACTTCTCGAGGAGTTCGGTGTCGGCGCCGGCGCGCATGCAGTAGGCGAGCGCCTCGGCGTCGCGGGTCGTCGTCGTCGCGAAGGTGAGCGACCCCGTGTCCTCGTGGATCCCGAGTGCGAACACCGTCGCCTCGAACGGCGTCACCGGGATGCCCCGTTCGGCGATGATCCGCACGAGCAACGTCACCAGCGAGCCGTCTCCGGAGCTCACCAGCGCGTCGGGGTCCAGATAGTCCGGAAGGTCGCCCGGATGCGCGTGATGGTCGAACGCGACGACCTGGACGTCGGGACGGCCGCAGAGATCACCGAGGTCGCCAAGGCGGTTGGCGTGCACCGTGTCGACCAGGATGAGCCGGCGGACGCTGTCGCGGTCCACGTCCGTCGGGTCGACGACCGGGATGGCATCCGCATACAGCGCCTGGAACTCGCGCACGTTGCGGTTGACGGCTCCGCCGAGGCTGATCTGCGCCTCGGGATACAGCTTGTGCGCCGCGACCATGGCGGCGAAGGCGTCGAAGTCGGTGTTGGTGTGCGTGGCGATGAGCTCAGGGGTGCGCATGCCTGAAGTATACGCGGACGGCCGTACGCGCCGGGTCAGGGCCGGCTCATGCCTTGAGGAGCCAGCCCAGCTCGTGACCGAAGGCGTCCTCGACGGCCGCCTTGAGCGGCGCGCTGGCGGGAGCGAGCAGCCCCGGGTCCGCCGTGAGCAACTCGGCGGCCAGCTCCCTCGCCCGCAGGAGCGCGACGCGGTCGCGCGCCAGGCGGGCGAGCTTCAGGTCCGGCACGCCCGCCTGGCGCGATCCCATCACCTGGCCTTCGCCGCGGATCTCCAGGTCTCTGTCTGCCAGCTCGAACCCGTCGTTCGTTTCGAGGAGGGCCTCGAGGCGGGCCTGCGAGCTGCCGGTCTCCGCGGTCGCGAACAGCAGGCAGTACGACTTCTCGCTGCCCCGTCCGACGCGCCCCCGGAGCTGGTGCAACTGCGCCAGCCCGAAGCGCTCCGCTCCTTCCACGATCATCACCGTGGCGTTGGGCACGTCGATGCCGACCTCGATCAGGCTCGTCGCGACCAGCACGTCGAGCTCCCCGCTCTTGAACGACCGCATGACGTCGTCCCGCTGGGCGGACTTGAGCTGGCCGTGCGCCACCGCGACGCGTGCGTCGCGGAACGGCCCGGCCTGCAGACGTTCGGCTTCCGCCACCGCCGTGGCAGCGGAGATCGACTCGGACTCGTCGATGGCCGGGCACACCACGTAGACCTGACGGCCCCTCGCGATCTGCTTGCGCACGAAGTCGTAGCCGACCTCCCGCTTGTCCTCGTCCACGAGCCGGGTGACGACCGGCTGCCGACCCGCCGGTACGCCGGCGATGGTGGTGACGTCCAGATCCCCGTACACGGTCAGCGCGAGCGTGCGCGGGATTGGTGTGGCCGTCATGTGCAGGACGTGCGGGGCGCCGCCGGCGCGCTCCGTCCGGCGGACCAGGGCGTCGCGCTGTTCGACGCCGAAGCGGTGCTGCTCGTCCACGACCACGAGGGCGAGGCCGGCGAAGCGCACGTCCTCCTGCAGGAGCGCGTGCGTGCCGATGGCGATGCGCGCCTCGCCGGAGGCGATACGCGCCAGCGCCTCTCGCCGCTCCCTGGCCGTCAGGGACGCCGTGACGAGCTCGGCCGGTGCGAGCGCGCCGACGAGCCGAGCCGCGGTCTCAGCATGCTGGGCGGCGAGCGTCTCCGTCGGCGCCAGGAGCACGCCCTGCAGCCCGGCCTCAGCGGCCCTGATCAGGCAGTAGAGGGCGACGACCGTCTTGCCCGAGCCGACGTCGCCCTGCAGCAGGCGCCGCATCGGCGTCTCGCGGCGCAGATCGGCCTCGAGTTCGTCCAGCGCCGCGAGCTGGTGCGCCGTCAGCTCGAAGGGCAAGCCGTCGAGGAAGGCCCGGCTGAGGTCTGCCGGCGCCGGCAGCGCCGGCGCGCTGTAGAGCTGCTGCTGCTCCTGCTTGTGCAGCAGCAGCCCGACCTGCATCAGCAACAGTTCCTCGAGGACGAGGCGCTCGCGGGCCAGCTTCGCCTCCGCGAGCGTGCGCGGCAGGTGCACGGCCGTGACCGCGTCGGCGCGGCCGGGCAGTCGCTCGCGCACGAGCAGCGCCGACGGCAGCGGATCCGGCAGGCGCCGCATGGCCGGGGCGACGGCGTGCACGAGGCCGCGAAGGAGCTTCGCCGAGACCTGCTCGCTCGCGGGGTACACCGAGACGACGCCCTCGGTGTGCACCCCTTCTCCGCTCTCCTCTTCGAGGATCTCGTGGCCCTTGACCGCGAACGACTGACGCCCGCCCTGGGGCCGGAAGGTGCCGCGCAGGCTCAGCCGCATGCCCTCCTGGAGGACTCTGGTCAGATAGCGCTGGTTGAACCACACCGCCTCCACCGCCCCGGTGTCGTCGCGGACCACCACGCGCACGATGTCCACCCGGCGGCGAGCGGTGCGGTCGGCGCTGACGCGAACGACCTCTCCGCGGATGGTGGCCTCCTCCCCGACCTTGAGGTCGCGGATGCTCTTGCGGTCGCGGAAGTCCTCGTAGCGGCGCGGGAAGTGCTCGATGAGGTCGCCGACCGTCTCGAGGCCGAAGGTCGCGAGCCGGCGTGCCACGGCGGCCGTGACGTGCTCGAGGTCGGCGAGCGGACGTGCAAAGGCGGCCGGGTCGAACGAGAGGCGGGTGACCGGCGGTCGTTGGTCGTACCGACCGCCGCCGAAGCGATGCAGAGGTGGCTGCCCGGTCACTCCACGATCAGAGCGAACGCGGCCGTGCCCGGGCCGATGTGCGTCCCGACGACAGCCGCGACATGGCCCTGGAACGTGTAGTGGGCATTGGGCCGGATGCGCTCGATCATCTCGCGGATGAGCGGCGGCTCGTCGTCGTTCACGGCGTCGATGACGCAGAAGTAGAGCACGTCGTCAGGCTCGCTGTGCTCTTCCACGAAGCGCTGCATGGCGGCCAGGGCTTTCTTGAGTCCGCGCACCTTGGCGTAGCCCGTCAGCGTGCCGTCGACGGCGGAGATCAGCGGCTTGATGTCGAAGACGCCCCCTACGAGCGAAGCGGCCCTGCCGATGCGGCCGCCGCGACGCAGGTACTCGAGGGTCGCGGCGTGGACGAGCAGCTGCGAATCGTCACGGAAGTGACGCACGTAGGCGTGCGCCTCCTCGAGAGTGCAGCCCTGCTCGAGGCGCGCCCGCAGGCGCTCGGCGCCGAGCGAGAGCGCGCTGGTGACCGTGCGCATGTCGTAGACGTAGACGTCCTCGAACTGCTCGGCCGCCTGCTCGGCGGCGCGCACCGTGCCGCTCATCTCGCCGGAGATGTGCAGCGAGAAGACGTACTTGTAGGTCTTCTTCGCCTCCTCGTAGGCGGCGGTGAACTCCCCTGCCGTCGGCTGGGACGTGGTCGGCAGGATGTCCGACGCCTCGAGCTTGGCGAAAAACTCCTTGTAGGTCATGTCGACGCCGTCACGGAACATCTGGTCGCCGAAGTGGACCTTGAGCGGCACCATGTACAGGCCGGGCCGATCGAAGAAGCCGTCCGACGGGTCGCACGTCGAGTCGAGGACGATGGCCGTGTTCTCGAGGGTGAGCAGCTCGCTCATTCGGCGCTCGCAAGGATCGGGTACAAGGGTTGTCCCCCTTCGTGGAAGCTGACCTCGGCGTCCGGCGCGATGCGTGCGGCCAGCTGCTCGAGCTGATCGCGCGTCGTGCCCGACCCGTTGAGCGCCGTGAGGACCGTGACGTACTCGGCATCCCCCCGGATGAACTCCTCCAGCACGCGGCCGAAGGCGCTGGCGATGTCGTCAGCGGCGGCCACGAGCTTGCCGTCCACGATGGCCATGGCCTGGCCCTGCCTGACCTCGAGCCCGTCGAGCTCGGAGTCGCGCACGGCGTGGGTGACCTCCGCGTAGCGCACGTCCACGATGGCGTCCTGCATGAGCCGGGCGTTGCCGACCGCATCCTGATTCGGGTCGAAGGCGACCATCGCGGCGAGGCCGCTCGGAATCGAGCGCGCCGGGACGACGGCGATGTGCAGCGAGCTCATGCCCGCCGCCTGCTCGGCGGTGAGGATCACGTTGCCGTTGTTGGGCAGGATGACGACCTCGTCGACGCCGAGCTCCTCCACCGCTTTGAGGAGCTGGGCCGCGCTCGGGTTCATGGACTGGCCGCCGTCGACGATCGCGTGGCAGCCCAGGTCGCGGAAGAGCTGCTGGTTGCCGGCGCCGGCGACTACGGCGACGACTACAGTGCCGCCTTCGCCGATCTCCGGCATCGCGGGAGTCGCAAGCCGTTCGTCCCGCTCCCGCGTCTGGGCGTGCATGTCGTTGATCTCGATGTCGCCGATCGAGCCGTGCTTGAGCGCCTCGCTGAGGACGACGCCGGGGTCGTTGACGTGCACGTGCACCTTGACGGTGCGTGCGTCGCCGACAACCAGCGCGCTGTCCCCCATGGGCAGCAAGAACGCCTCGAAGATCTCGCGATCGATGGCGTCACCCGTGATCAGGAAACTCGTGCAGTAGCGGAACTCGGACAGCTCGCTGGGCTCCTCGACGGTGACGGCATGGCCGGCGTCCGACCTGCGTCCACCGATGGCGCCCGCCGTGACCTGCGCCGCCACGCGCGCCGCGAGGCGCGCCCCAGCCACGATCTTGCCGCCGCGCATGAGGTCTTCGATGCCGTCAGAGAGGCCGCGGAACAGGACCAGCAGACCGTAGCCGCCGGCGTCGACGACGCCGGCCTTCTGGAGGGCCGGCAGCTGGGCGGTCGTGTTCTCGACCGCGACTCTGCCGGCCTCCTCCACCGCGGCGAGCAGGTGCTCCAGACCGAGGCCGTCGGGTACCGCCTGTGCGGCCGTGGCCATCTCGCGGATGACGGTGAGCATGGTCCCCTCGACCGGCGTCTTCACGGCGCGGTAAGCGGCCTGTTGACCCTCGAGCACGGCCCGCTTGAAGACCGCCGTGTCGAGTGAGTTCGCCTGTCCCCAGACGTCGCAGATGCCGCGCACGATCTGCGAGAGGATCACGCCGGAATTGCCGCGCGCGCCCATGAGCGAGCCCTTGGTGACGGCGGCGGCGACCGATGGGATGTCGGTGACGTCGCTCTGTTCGAGCTCCTCGACGACGGCGCGCACCGTGAGCGCCATGTTCGTGCCCGTGTCGCCGTCGGGCACCGGGTACACGTTGAGGTCGTTGATGTACTGGCGCTCAGCCTCGACGGCGGCGAGCGCGGACTGGATGACTCCGACGGCTGCGATACGGACGATCAATCCTGGAGATCCTCGACCCGCACGTTGATGTCGCCCACGGGGACGCCACCGACGCGCTCGACCTGATAGCGGACCTGCTCCTGGAGATTGGCCGTGACCTGGGCGATGTTGACGCCCCGCTCCATGATGACGTGCAGCCCGATGTCCACGCTGCCCTCGCCGACCTCGAGCTCGATGCCTTCGCTCAGCGAACCGCGGAAGAAGCGCCCGAGCTTCCGGATCGGCGGCTCCTGCATGGCGACGACGCCGTAAGTGGTCCTGGCGGCCTTGCCGGCGAGCTTGGCGATCACCTGATGAGCCACGGTGACACCGCCGCTGAGGTCCGGCCCGGAGAACGGGATCTTGAGGTCGGTCTGTGCCATGAGCTCCCCTCAGCTCTGGTCGCCGGACAACTGGTTGAGTTCGGCCACCACGGTATCCGGATCGACCTGGTGCAGGATGGCGCCGGCCTCGATGGTCTCCGACTGGGCGCCGATGCACAGGCAACAGGCCATCCCGTGGCTCTCGAACACGGCGCGCGCCTCGTCGTCCGCCGACAGGGCCTCGAAGATCGACATGTCTTTGGTGAACCGCATCATGGTGCCTCGTGAGACTGTATGCGGGCGGGTGAGAAGCCGAAACCCTCGTTTGCGTTCCCCGACGGGCTGAAGGATACTAGCGCGACTGTTCAGCAAGCAAGCCGAGGAACACCCATGTCCAAGATCTGTGTGACCTGCGGTAAGGCTCCTGCGATCGGCAACAACGTCAGCCACTCGCATCGCCACACGAAGCGCCGCTTCGATCCCAACCTGCAGCGCGTCCGCATCGTCGTCGACGGTCATCCGAAGAATGCCTACGTCTGCACCCGCTGCCTCAAGTCGGGTCGCGTCACCAAAGCCGTCTGAGAGTCGCCACGCCGGGCCGCGCCGCTTCACGGCGCGGCCCTTTCGCGTTTAACGGCCTCTTCCGTAGTGCCAAGTCGCGCTCGTCGCGCGATACTCCTAGGGGTATCGGCGAGCAGCCACGGCGAACGGCCCGAGGGGAGGCCCGTGAGCGATCCGCCGCGCGGACGATACTTGGCCTGCGGGCTGGAGCAGGGCGCGCTGGGGCGGTCCGGTCGCACGCGTCGGCTCATGACGCGGGAGGCCGGCCCGTGATCATCATCGCCGGCCTCGTCCTCATCATGCTTATCGTGTGGGGCATCCGCGTGACCGTCAGGCGCGCGCGCAAGAAGGCGCGCGCCAGGGCGGAGATCCGCAGGACGCGAGCCGCCGCCCTCGCGACCCAGTCCCGTCAGGCGGACGAACAGCGCGACGGGCGGTCGCCCGCCGACTGCGCAGCCGGGTGACCCGGCCGCGCGACGACGCGGCGCGGGCCCTCCGTCGCGCGGAACGTCAGGGAAGCGTCTTGACCAGGCTCGCCATCTCGAGCGCCGTCGAGGCCGCCGACCAGCCCTTGTTCCCCGCCTTGGTCCCGGCTCGCTCCACAGCCTGCTCGATGGTGTCGGTGGTGAGCACGCCGAAGACCACCGGCACGCCCGTGTCGAGGCCGATCTTGGCGATGCCCTTGGCGGCCTCGCCGGCCACGTAGTCGAAGTGCGGCGTGCCGCCGCGGATCACGGCGCCCACGCAGATGACGGCGTCGTAGCGGCCACTCTCCGCCAGCTTCTTGGCCACCAGCGGCATCTCGAACGCGCCCGGCACCCAGGCCGCGTCCACGTCGGCGTCGTCGACGTCGTGACGGCGCAGGCAGTCGACCGCGCCCTCGTAGAGACGGCCGGAGATCAGCTCGTTGAAGCGCCCTACCACGAGCGCGAACTTCATCCCCTTGCCGTTCAGCATGCCTTCGTAGGTCGTCATCCTTCGGCTCCTTCTGTCGACTAGCCTTCGAGGCCCTCGTCCTGCCCGAAGAGGTCCTCGTGCTCGAGCATGTGGCCCATCTTGTCGCGCTTGGTCCGCAGGTAGCACATGTTGTCCTCCTGCGGAGCGATCTCGATCTGCTCGCGGCCGGTGACGCGCAGGCCGTAGCCTTCGAGCGCGACGATCTTCTTGGGATTGTTGGTCATGATGCGGATGGTCGAGAGGCCGAGATCGGCGAGGATCTGGGCGCCGGTTCCGTAGTCACGCAGGTCCGGCGCGAAACCGAGCTCCACGTTGGCCTCCACAGTGTCGTAGCCCTGCTCCTGCAGCGCATAGGCCTTGAGCTTGTTGATGAGGCCGATGCCGCGACCCTCCTGGCGCATGTACAGGACAACTCCGAGACCCTCGGCCTCGATGCGGCGCATCGCCTCGGCCAGCTGGTCGCCGCAGTCGCAGCGCAGCGAACCGAAGGTGTCGCCCGTCAGGCACTCCGAGTGGACGCGCACGAGCACGTCCTTCTTGCCGGCCACGTCGCCCTTCACGATCGCCACGTGGTGGCTGCCGTCGAGCACCGACTCGTAGCCGACGGCCTTGAAGTCGCCGTACTTGGTCGGCATGGAGACGGTCGCGGCGCGGCGCACCAGGTGTTCGTTGCGGCGCCGGTACTTGATGAGGTCGGCCACGGTGATGATCTTGAGGCCGTGCTTGCGCGCATACGGGATGAGGTCGGGCACGCGCGCCATGGTGCCGTCGTCGTTCATGATCTCGCAGATCACGCCCGCTGGGTTGAGGCGCGCGAGGCGCGCCAGATCGACGGCCGCTTCGGTCTGGCCGGAACGCTCGAGGACTCCTCCGGGCCGGGCCATGAGCGGGAACACGTGGCCCGGCTGTACGAGATCGGCGGGCCCGCACTCCGGGTCGATGGCGACCTGGATGGTGTGCGCGCGGTCAGCCGCCGAGATGCCGGTCGTCACGCCTTCCCGTGCCTCGACCGAGACGGTGAAGGCGGTCTGCAGACGCGCCTCGTTGTGCGCGGTCATGGGCGGGAGATCGAGCTCGCCGCACCGCTGCGGCGTCAGCGACAGGCAGATGAGACCGCGCCCTTCCTTGGCCATGAAGTTGATGTTGTCGGCGGTGGCGAACTGGGCGGCCATCGTGAGGTCCCCCTCGTTCTCGCGATCCTCGTCGTCGCAGACGATCACCATGCGTCCCGCGCGCAGGTCGTCAATCGCCTCGTCGATGGTCGAAAACGGCTCCCGCGGCACAGACTCCGCCGCGCCGGTCGTGTCGTCGTGGTGGTCCACCGTCATCAGAACCCCGCTTCCGCTAGCTTCTCCCAGGTGAGTCCGCCGTCGGGCTTGCGCCCGGCGACGAACGAGTAGACGTATTTCGCGATCAGGTCCGCCTCGAGATTGACTCGAGACCGGGTGGTGAGCCGCCCCAGCGTGGTGACCGCCGCGGTGTGCGGGATCAGGGACACGCGGACGCGGTCGCCGGTGACGCCGACGATCGTGAGGCTGACGCCGTCCAGGGCGATCGACCCCTGGTCGACGGAGACGCGAGCCACGGCTTCCGGCGCCTCGATCTCCACGACGAGGGCGTTGTCCTCCGGCGTGACCGCCGTGACGACGCCGACGCCATCGATATGCCCGCTCACGAGGTGTCCACCGAGGCGCGAGCTCAGCGTCATCGCCCGCTCGAGGTTGAGCCGGTCGCCCGGCCGCCGCTCGGCCAGGGTGGTGCGGCGGACGGTCTCCGGCATGGCGTCGGCGGTGAACCCGCCCGTGCGCAGCGACGTGACCGTGAGGCAGACGCCGTCGGTGAGGATGCTGTCGCCGACGGCGGCGTCCTCGGTGACGGTCGTCGCCGCGATGTCGAGCACGACGCTCTGGGCGCCCGACGCGAGGCCGCGCAGGGTCCCGACCTCCTCGACGATGCCGGTGAACATGCTCAGCCCTGCCTGTGCACGACGGTGCCGCTGAGGAGCAGGTCGTCGCAGACCGGGCGCCACTCGACGTCCTTGAGGCGCCAGGCGCCGTCGACCGCGGAGACGGCCGGCGCCGCGAACAGGTCGGGCGCTCCGCGCCCGACGATCAGCGGCGCCACGAAGAGCAGAACGCGGTCGATGAGATCCGCCGCGAGGAGCTCGCCGGCGAGCGTGGGGCCTCCCTCGCAGAGGATGTCCAGGAGGCCCATTCCCGCCAGCGCCTCGAGAGTGGCTCGCAGACCGCCCTCCCCTGCTTCGATAAGCTCGGCGCCGCGTGCGTCGAGCAACCTCCGCGCGGCGTCCGATACCTGGTCAACCACGACGATCGTCCGCACCTGTCTCGCGCCGGTCAGGACCTTCGCGTCGGCCGGCAGGATGCCGTCGTGACTGATCACCACGCGCACCGGGTCCCGGCCGTCGGCGAGACGGACGGTGAGCTCGGGGTCGTCGCGGCGTACCGTCCCTGCGCCGACCATCACCGCGTCGACGCGCGAGCGCAGTTCGTGCACGGCCCGCCGGCTGTCGAGGCAGCTGATCCAGCGGGCGTCGCCTCCGGCGGCGGCGACCTTGCCGTCGAGAGTGACCGCGGCCTTGTAGGTCACCAGCGGCAGGCCGGTGCGTTGGAACTTCAGAAACGGCGCGTTCTGCCGGCGGGCGCGCTGCGCCCACGTGGCCCCGGCAAGCTCTACGTCAACCCCACCCTCACGGAGCTTCCGCAGCCCGCGGCCGTTCACCATGGGGTTGGGGTCGCCGAGCGCGATGACCGCGCGGGCGATGCCGGCCGCCACGAGCGCGTCCGCGCAGGGCGGCGTCTTGCCGTGGTGGCTGCACGGCTCGAGCGTACAGTAGAGCGTGGCGCCTCGGGCGCGCTCACCGGCTTCGGCGAGTGCGTTGGCCTCGGCGTGCGGCCGGCCCGGCGCGAGGTGCCAGCCTCTGCCGACCACCTCTTCGTCCTTGACCAGCACGGCGCCGACCAGCGGATTGGGATGCGTGCCGCCGTGGCCTCGCTCGGCCAAGGTGAACGCCTCTTCCAGATACCTTTCGTCGTCCATACGCAAAACGCCCCGAAGCATGCGCTCCAGGGCGGACGACGCCGAGGCGCCGAACCTGCTTCTCTCATCCGGACTGTGACCGTCGGCCCAGGAATCTCACCTGGTCGGCCCCTCTCGGGGTTCGCGGGCTGTACCGCCGGTGGGGACTTTCACCCCGCCCTGAAGCAGTGGTTGATCGTGCGTGACGGATTATACGCCGGAGGCGGCGGCCTGCGCCACTGCCCGGAAGCGCTCCTCGATGTCCGGCCCGCCGAACACGCTCGAACCGGCGACCAGCCAGTTCGCGCCGGCTGCGACGAGCGCTCCGGCGTTGATCTCGGTCACGCCGCCGTCCACCTCGATGGCGACGTTATCGGGCAGGTAGGCGCGGGTGCGAGCGATCTTGTCCGTGGAGGTCGGGATGAAGCTCTGACCGCCGAAGCCGGGGTTCACCGACATGATCAGGACCATGTCGCAGGAGTACCTCGCCTCGGCCAGCGTCTCGATCGGGGTGGCCGGATTGAGCGACACCCCGGCGAGCGCCCCCGACTCGCGGATCTGCGCCAGCACGCGGTGCAGATGCGTGCAGACCTCCTGGTGGACGACGATCATGTCGGCGCCGGCGGCCGCGAACTGGGGGACGTACTGCTCCGGCCGCTCGATCATGAGGTGGACGTCGAGGAGCGCGCCGGCGCCGTGGACGAGCGGCTGCAGCGCCTTGACGACCAGCGGGCCGATGGTGATGTTGGGGACGAAGTGACCGTCCATGACGTCGATGTGGATGACGCGGGCGCCGGCGTTGAGCACGGCTTCGACGTCGTCGCCGAGCCGGCTGAAGTCGGCGGACAAGATCGAGGGCGCCACGTTGATGCCCCGCAGAATGTCTTCCACCGCTCCTCCGTTCGTCGCTGCCGCGGCTTCGCGCCGCAGCGGTAGTCTACCCCTCGGCTGCGCCCTGCGGACGCCGGTCGAGCTCCGGTCGGGCCCGGCGCAGACGCGCGATGAAGAAACCGGATGAGCCCCCGTCGGGTGGCAGCACGAGCAGGAATCCGCCGGAGGCCGGATGAGCGAGCCCCGGCCAGGTCGCGCCGAGGTCGTCCGCGGCCCAGCCTCCGCCGGCGAGGAGCGGCTCCACGACTCCGAGCGTCTCGGCGCAGGTCACGGTGCAGACCGCGTAGGTGAGCGCGCCACCGGGCTTGACCGTGGCGGTGGCGCGCGCCAGCAGGCGCGTCTGAAGCCGGGCAAGCCGGGGCACGTCCGCGGCTTGGCGGCGCCAGCGCAGGTCGGCGCGCGAGGCGAGGGTACCCAAGCCGCTGCACGGCGCGTCGAGCAGGACGGAGTCGAAGGCGCCGTCGAAGTCCGGCGAGAGATCCAAGGCGTCGGAGTGCACGACCGACACGCCGCCCGCGCCGAGGCGGGCGAGGTTGGCGCGCAGTTCTCCCACGCGAGCCTCGTCCACCTCCACCGCGGTGACGGCCGCCCCGGGCAGGAGGGCCGCGAGCTGGCTCGTCTTGGCGCCGGGGGCGGCACAGAGGTCAAGGACGGAGCCGCCGGGGCCCGCCACGCCCCCCGCGGCGATGGTAGCGGCGATCTGAGAGCCCCGGGACTGGGGCGTCACCAGCCCGTCGCGGAAGACGCCCGAGCGCTCCAGAGGCGGTCCCTGATACAGGAGCGCGTCGGGCAGCCCATCGACACCTTGCGTCTTGAATCCCTCCGCCGCCATCGCCAGCCTCGCGGCAGGGAGCCCGCCGCGCAGCCGGTTGGCGCGCAGGCAACGTTCGGGTGCGGCGTTGCCGGCCTCCAGCAGACGGAGCGCAGCCTCGTCGCCGAGGTCCGTGCGCAGCCGCTTGACCAGCCAGAGCGGATACGAGAGGCCCGCCGCCCAGGAGCGCGCGTCGTCCCCCTCGGCCAGCCCTGCAAGCCTTGCCCGTCCGTCGGCCGCGAGGCGCCTGAGCACCGCGTTGACGAACCCGCCGGCGCGGCGACTCCTGCCGGTCGCGAGCGTGACCGAGTCGTCCACGGCCGCGTAGGCGGGCACGCGGTCCAGGAAGAGCAGCTGGAACGCCGCCAGCCGAAGCGCGTCGCGGACGTCGGGGTCGGCGCTCTTGAGCGGCGCCTTGGTATACGTGCTCAGCACCGCGTCGATCGAGTCACGCCGCTTGACGGTGCCGTTGATGAGTTCATTGGCGAGGCCGCGGTCGGCCACGCTCAGGGACGACAACTCCGGGAGCGCCGCGACCGAGTCGTCGAGGTGAGCGTTGCTGCCGCGCAGGCGGCGGAGAGCGGCGAACGCCGCCGCCCGCGCCGGACTCACGCCGGACGCTCTCGGCCGGCCACCGCCTGTCGCAGACCCGGTCACGTGGCCAGCAGGCCGCGGCCGGCGCCGCGCAGGAATTCGCCGGCCGTCATCCGCGTCCGGCCCTCTTGCTGCAACTCGCGCACGTCGAGCCACCCGTCTTCCGTGGCGACGACCAGCCGGTCCGGGCCGGTGGCCGGGACCGGCCCCTCCCCGGCCACGGCTCGCCAGATGCGCGTGCGGCGTCCGGCGAGCTCGGTGACGGCGCCGATGTGCGGCGAAAGCGCCCGGATCTGGTCGGCGATGCACGCGGCCGGCCGGCTCCAGTCGATCTCCTTGTCGGCCGCGCCGATCTTGGGTGCGTACGTGGCCTCGCCCTCCTGCGGCCGCCACTCGACGGTGCCGGCGGCCATGGCGGCGAGCGTCGCGAGCACGCCGTCTACCGCGGCCGGTGCCAGCAGTTCGTACGCCCTGCCGGCGTCCGCGTCCCTGGGCACGCGCACCGGGCGAACGTCGCCGACGGGGCCTTCGTCGACCCCGGCCGTCATGCGCAGCGTGCACACGCCGAGCTCCGTCTCACCGGCCATGAGCGCCCGCTCGACTGGGGCAGCCCCACGCCAGCGGGGCACCAGCGAGGGGTGCACGACGATCGTCTCCAGCGCGTCGAGCACCTCCTGCTTCACGATCTGGCCGTAGGCGCACACCACGAAGGCTGAGGGCGAGTGGCCCAGGAGTTGCGCCAGCGATCCGGGATCGGAGAGACGCTCCGGCTGCAGGACAGGGACGCCGAGTCGGGTCGCGATCGCCTTGATCGGCGGCGCCTGCGGCGTGCCGTGGCGGCCGCGCGGCCGGTCGGGATTCGTGATCAGGGCGACGGGCGTGTGATCCGCGGCTGCGAGCCCCGTGAGGACGAGCTCGGCGAACGGGGCCGTGCCGGCGAAGGCGAACCGCATGCGGCTCAGAGGCCGCCGCCGGACGCCTCGACCCCGGCGGCCTCGTTCTCGCGCATGAGGCGCAGCGCAGCGGCGCGCGCGCTCCTGCTGGTGCGATCGACGATCAGCACGCCGTCGAGGTGGTCGTTCTCGTGCTGGATCACGCGCGCCTCGAAGCCCTCGGCGCGGAAGTCCACCGGCTCGCCGTACTCATCGAGCCCTTGCACGCGAAGGCTGATGGAGCGCTCGACCGGCATGGTGACGCCGGGAACGCTGAGGCAGCCCTCGTCCGACTCCTCGGTCTCGTCCGAGAACTCGTCTAGCACCGGGTTCACGAGGACCCGTGGGTCGTCGTCGACGTCGTACACGAGCAGGCGCTGAAGGACGCCGACCTGCGGCGCCGCCAGGCCCACTCCCGGGGCATCGTGCATGGTGCGGATCATCCGCTTGGCGAACTTGCGCAGGCTGCGGTCGAACTCCGTCACCTCGCGGGCGCTCTCACGCAGCACGGGATCGCCGATGACGCGGATGTCCCGGCGCGCCTCACGCTGCCTGCGCGACAGTTCCTGCTCGTCGACAGGTTGTCTGGTCTCGGTGGTCTCGCTCATGTCCTCAATGGTACCTCACGACGGGGTCACAGCCACTGCGGCTCGACGTCCGGGATCACCCGGACGCCCCGGGCGGCGTATCTGTCACGGTTCACCGCCAGCCAGGCGCGCAGCACATCCAGGGTTTTCCCTGTTTCAGGAGTCTTTATCACGATGCGACAGGCATGACGGCCACGCTCCCTCCAGATGGGGCCCGGGCCGAGCACCTGCGCCGTGTCGCCAAGCCGGCCGGCCAGGCGCTCGGCGGTGAACCGACCGGCCACGTCGAGCTTGTCCCTCGACGTGCTCGAGAGGTCGAGCCCGACCAGGAAACCAGCGGGCGGGTAGCCCAGCTCCTGCCGGCGCTCCAGCTCCTCCGCGTAGAACTGCTCCTCCTTGCCTT
Organism: uncultured Thermoleophilia bacterium; assembly: GCA_903927755.1. Lineage (GTDB taxonomy): Bacteria > Actinomycetota > Thermoleophilia > UBA2241 > UBA2241 > CAIXSE01. Next base: position 83,894 of record CAIYOD010000072.1, read on the forward strand.
CGGCGGCCAAGGCGATGGGACGAGCCTCAGGGTCCAGGGTCTGCACGACCACGCGGCCCGGCCTCTCGCCGCGCCCGCTCCGGCCCCCGACCTGCACGAGCATGGCGAAGGTGCGCTCCTCGGCGCGGAAGTCCGGGAAATGGAGCGTGAGGTCGGCATTGACCACCCCGACGAGCGTCACGTCCGGGAAGTGGTGGCCCTTGGCGATCATCTGCGTGCCGACGAGGATCTTCGGTCCGGGCTCGCCGAAGCGGCTGAGGACGGCCTGCAACCGCGCGTACGAGCCGGCCACGTCGGAGTCGAGGCGCAGCAGGTCCACCCCAGGAAGGAGCAGTCGCACCTCTCGCTCCAAACGCTCCGTGCCGAACCCATGACGGACGAGGTCCGAGCTGCCGCAGGCCGGGCACGCGGAAGGAGCCGCTTCCGTGTGGCCGCAGGTGCGGCAGCGCAGCGTGCGGCTGCCGAACAGCGCCAGGGTGACGTCGCAGCGCGGGCACTCCCAGGCGTGGCCGCAGTGGTCGCAGACGAGGTAGGCGGCGAATCCCCGGCGGTTCAAGAAGAGGATGGCCTTGTCGCCGGCGTCGATGACCGCGCTGAGCGCCTCGGCGAGCTGCGGCGAGAACACGCCGTGGTGATCGCGCATGTCGACGATCTCGAGCGCGGGCGGCTGCGAGCCGTCCACGCGCTGGCGCAGATCGGCGTGGAGAGCCACGCGGGCGAAGCTCTCCACGCTCGGCGTGGCGGAGCCGAGTACGACGATCGCCCCGGAGTCGGCCGCACGCCAGCGGGCCACGGTGCGCGCGTCGTAGGCCGGCTCGCTCTCCTGCTTGTACGAGGTGTCGTGCTCCTCGTCGACGACGATGAGTCCGAGGTCGACGAGCGGCGCGAACACCGCCGAGCGCGCGCCGACCACGATACGCACCTCGCCGCGCGCCACGGCGCCGTACGCGAGCAGCCTCTCCCCCGCCGACAGCCCGGAGTGCAGGACGGCGACCTGCTCGCCGGAGAAGCGGCGCTTCACCCGCGCCACTGTCTGACCGGTGAGCCCGATCTCGGGGACCAGCAAGAGGACCGAGCGCCCCGCCTCCAGCGTGGCCTGCGCCGCCTGCAGGTAGACCTCGGTCTTGCCGCTGCCGGTGACCCCGTGCAGCAGGACCTCGTCACCGGGGTGGGTGTCGCACAGGATGCTGTGGAGGGCGCGTCGCTGCTCGTCGAGGAGATCGGGGATGTCCGAGAGCGTGGCACAGGCTCGCAGGCGGCCGGCCTGCGCCACCGCGCCAATCGCGGGGACGGTGTCGGCTTCGTCCGCTCCGATGGCGCCGGCCTCGGGGCCTTCGTGCTCCGGCGCCGCATCGTCCTCCGCGCCGGATGCCGACGCGACGACAGCGCCGCCCTCGAGCAGCCGCTTCAGCCCCTCTGCGGACAGGCCGCTGGCGGCGCGCAGCTCGCGCTCATCGAGGCTGCCGGCGGCGTCGAGGAGCTCGAGTGCGGCACGCTGTCTCACGCCCAGCCGCGCGGGCGTCTCGGGACCCCGTCGCAGCGTGCGCCCCGGCGACGTGACGCCGACCACGTGCACGCTGTAGGCGACGCGGAGCCAGCCCTTGCGCCGATAGCGCTCCGCGTCTGGACCGCGACGGCCGCCCTGGAGCCGGAGCCCGCCCAGTTCCTCGAGCTGGGTCTCTCCGGCGTCGGCGGCCGCCCTCCCGGCGTCCGTCAGCTCGTACTGGCGCACGATCTTGAGCGCGCCGGTGGGCGGGCAGACGAGCGTCAGCGCGGCCGCGAACGACGTGAGATAGTGCTCTTCCACGCGGCGCGCGACCTGGAGGAGTTCGGCCGGGATCGGGGGAACGCGCAAGACGTCCCGCACCGGCAGGACGCGTCCCTGGTGCGCGGTCTGCCCGCGGATCTCGAGGATGACCCCGATGACTGTCTGCGCGCCCAGCGGGACGGCGGCGAGCGCGCCGGGAAGCGCGCGAGCCGCGAGCTCGCGCGAGATCTCGTAGTCGAAGGCCTCGGAGAAGGCCCGGGTGCGGACGAGCGGGAAGACGGCGGCGTAGATCACGCCGCGCCGCCGTCTCCCCGGCGCCGCAGACTCAGGCCTTGAGGCCCGCGGCGGCGCGGAGCGCGTCTGCCTTGTCGGTGCGCTCCCACGTGAAGTCGTGATCGTTGCGGCCGAAGTGACCGTAGGCCGCCGTCTTGCCGTAGATGGGGCGGCGCAGGTCGAGGTCGCGAAGGATGGCGGCCGGGCGCAGGTCGAAGTGCTCGCCGATGAGGCGCTCGATCGTGTCCAGGTCGACCTTCTCGGTACCGTTGCAGTCGACCATCACGGACACGGGATGGGCGACCCCGATGGCGTAGGCCACCTGCACCTGGCAGCGCTCGGCGAGGCCGGCGGCGACGATGTTCTTGGCCACGTAGCGAGCCGCGTAGGCGCCGGAGCGGTCGACCTTGCTCGGGTCCTTGCCGGAGAAGGCGCCGCCGCCGTGCGGAGCGGCGCCGCCATAGGTGTCGACGACGATCTTGCGGCCGGTGAGGCCGCAGTCGCCCATGGGGCCGCCGATGACGAACTTGCCCGTCGCGTTGATGACGGTGATGTCCTCGAGCTTGCCCGCCGCGTACATGTCCTTGGGCATGATCGGCTCGACCACGTGCTCGATGAGGTCCGGATAGATGATGCTCTGGAGGTCGGCGCTCTCCGCGTGCTGCGTGGCGAGCACGATCTTGACGATCTCGACGGGCTTGTTGCCCTCGTAGCGGACCGTGACCTGCGACTTGCCGTCCGGACGCAGGTACGGAAGGATCTCGGCCTTGCGCACGTCGGCCAGGCGCTTGGAGAGCTTGTGCGCCAGCAGGATCGGCATCGGCATGAGCTCGGCGGTCTCGGTGCAGGCGTAGCCGAACATCATGCCCTGGTCGCCGGCGCCCTGCGTGTCGAGGACGTCGTCGTCGTTGACGTCGCTGCGCACCTCGAGGGCGGTGGTGACGCCCTGGCTGATGTCCGGCGACTGCTCGTCGATGGCGACCATCACGCCGCAGGTCTCGTAGTCGTAGCCGAAGTGGGCGCTGGTGTACCCGACATCCTTGACCGTTTGACGCACGATCTTGGGGATGTCGACGTAGGTCTCGGTGGTGATCTCGCCGGCGACGAAGGCGAGGCCGGTGGTCACGAGCGTCTCGCAGGCGACGCGCCCGTATGGGTCGTCCTTGAGGATCGCATCGAGGATGGAGTCGGAGATCTGGTCGGCGAGCTTGTCGGGATGACCCTCAGTGACCGACTCAGAGGTGAAGAGGTAATTCCGCTTGTCCAATGTGGTCCTCCGGGGACACGCGGCGCGGCCGGAGCCGGCGCGGGTTGGATGTGGTGTCGTGCGGGCGCGGGAACGGCCCTCGCGGCCCGGAGGAGTCTACCAGACGGCCGTGACGGCCAGCAACGCGCGCGCCGCGGGCGAGTAGGCATCGCTTCGCCGCCGTCCGGCGTTACTCGTGTCTCTCCCGTTTGGGCGTGCGTCCCATGAGGTCGGCGACGCACTCCTGGGGCGTGCGGTTGCCCTCGAGCACCTGGTAGACGTTCTCGGTGACCGGCATCTCGATCCCCAGACGCGCGGCGAGGTCGTGAAGCGCGTAGGCGGTGTGCAGACCCTCGACGACTTGGCCCACCTCGTGCTCCACCTCCGCCGGTGAGGCGCCCTTGGCCAGCAGTTCGCCGGCGAGGCGGTTGCGGCTGTGCCGCGAGGTGCAGGTGGCGATGAGGTCGCCGATGCCGGCGAGCCCGGTGAAGGTGGCGATGTGGGCACCCTGGATCATCCCGAGCCGTGTCATCTCGGCGATGCTGCGGGTGATGAGGCTGGCGCGGGAGTTGTCCCCGAACCCGAGGCCGTCGGACATGCCGACGGCCACCGCGATCGGGTTCTTGACCGCGCCGCAGAACTCCACGCCGACGACGTCGTCGTTGGTGTACACGCGGAAGGTGTCGCTTGTGATGGCAGCCTGGAGCGCGAGCGTCATGGCCTCGTCGACGGCGGCGATGACGGTCGCCGACGGCATGTCCTTGCTGACCTCTTCGGCGTGATTGGGGCCGGAAAGCGCTGCAGCGCCGGCCCCGGTCTCCTCCTCGATCACCTGGGTGGGGCGCTTCAGCGAGCCGATCTCGTAGCCCTTGGCCAGCGAGAGCTGCAGTGCGCCTTCGGCCCGCTGCGGTGCGACCCAGGCGGCCACCTCGCGCACGGCCTGCGTCGGGACCGCGTACACGAGCAACTCGGAACGCGTCAGATCGGCATCCTCCATCGCCAGGAAGCCGATCTCGTCGGGAAGATGGACGCCGGGCAGGAAGTGCGGGTTCTCGTGCGTCGCCTGGAGCTGCGCCGCCTCCTCGCGGGTCACGGCGAGGACCTGGACGTCGTGCCCCCGGCGCACCAGCAACCGCGCAAAGCCGCTGCCCCAGCTGCCCGAGCCGATGACGGTAGCCCTCATCTCAGCCTCCCCCCTCCGCTCCGTTCCCCGAAGGGCGCGCCTGTGTCCATGGCAGCTTGACGCGATGTTCTTCGCCGGCGAGCAGCCGCTGGATGTTGCCGCGATGCGCCCACCACACCAGGATCGCCACGAGCACGCCGGCGATCTCATAGGGGAGCGGTACGTCGAGGGCGATGGTGAGCACCGGGACCAGCAGCGCGGCCACCAGTGAAGCCACGCTGACGTACCTGGTCACCACGATGAGCACGAGCCACGTGGTGAAGATGATCACGAAGGCCAGCGGGACGAGGGCGAGAACCACACCGGCCCCCGTGGCGATGCCTTTGCCGCCCTTGCCTTTGAGGAAGACGGAGTACATGTGGCCCACGACCGGCGCGGCGGCGATGAAGATGGCCGCCCAGGGCGTGAAGAGCGCAGCCGCGATCGCCGCGGGAACGTAGCCCTTGAGGATGTCCAGGCACATGACGACCGCGCCGGCCTTCTTGCCGAGCACGCGGAACACGTTCGTGGTGCCGACGTTGCCCGACCCGTGCTCGCGCACGTCGACGCCATAGAACACCTTGCCGACGACGACCCCGAAGGGGATCGACCCGACGACGTAGGCGAGGCCGAGGAGGAGGAGGAACCCGAGCGCCTGGACGACGATCACTTCTTGCCCTTGAAATCGATCACGAGCGGGACGCCCTCGAGGCCGAACTGCGCCCGCAGCCGGTTCTCGACATAGAAGCCGAAGTCACGCGTGACCAGCGTGCGGTCGTTGATCTCGATGGCCATGCGTGGCGGTGAGGTGCCGAACTGGGCGATGTAGTACATCTTGAGGCGCTTGCCGTGCTTCTGCGGCATCGGACGGTCGGCGGCGAGCTCCGCCAGCGCCCGGTTGAGGGCGCGGGTCGAGATGTGCGCCGTGTAGAGCGCGTCGAGCTCGGCGACCTTGCGCAGGAGTTCCTTGACGCCGCGACGGGACTCGGCCGACACGGCGATGACCGGCGGCCGCTGGCGGAGCTTGCGCTTGGCGATCCCGGCGATCTCCTCCAGGTCCGGCTCGGCGATGTCGCATTTGTTCACCGCGAGGACAGTGGCGCAGTTGCGCCGGGTCGCCTCCGTGCAGATCGACAGGTCGAGCTCGCCGAAGCGCATGGTGGCGTCGACGACGATGATGGCGACGTGGGCGCGGTCCAGACTCTGGACGCTCCGCAGATAGGAGTAGTACTCGACGCCGCTCACCTTGGCAGCCTTGCGCATGCCGGCCGTGTCAATGAAGCGGAAACGGCCGGATTCGGTGTCGATCACGCTATCGATGGCGTCGCGCGTCGTCCCGGCGAGCTCGCTCACGATCGTGCGCGTCTCGCCGGCGATGGCGTTGAACAGCGACGACTTGCCGGCGTTGGGGCGGCCGACGATGGCGACGGGCGTCTCGTCCGGCGCTTCTTCCGCCTCGTTGTCGTCCGGTGCGGCGTCGGTGACCTCGACGAGACGATCCAGCAGTTCGCCGCTCCCGGTGCCGTGGACCGCCGATACCAGCAGCGGTTCTCCAAGGCCGAGCGCGTAGATCTCCGGCGCCGTGGCCGTGCTGGCCGGGTCGTCCATCTTGTTGGCGACCACGATGACCGGCGCCTTGGAGCGACGGAGCACGTCGGCGATGGCGTAATCGTCGGTCAGCGGGCCGGCGCGGCCGTCGAGGATGAACAGGACGACGTCGGCCGCCGCGATGGCGTGTTCGACCTGCTCGCGGATGTGCCCGGCGAACGGAGCGCCCTCGGTGGTGTCGTAGCCGCCGGTGTCGACGAGCAGCAGCCGGTGGCCTGTCCATTCCACCTCGATCTCCTTGCGGTCGCGCGTGACGCCGGGCGTCTCGTGGACGACGGTGGCGCGCGTGCCGGTGAGGCGATTGACGAGAGTGGACTTGCCGGCGTTGGGGGAGCCGACGATGGCGACGATCGGGAGTGTTTTCATCTGGACAGTCTAGCAAACGCGTCGCCGAGGGTCTCGGCGACGACGAGACGGCCGCCGCAGGCGGCCTCCAGGTCGCCCTCGGTGACGTCGTCGAGCGTGCGGCCCAGGTCGGCCGGAAGCCAGACGCGAGGGGCCGCGAGCCACTCGCCGTCGGCGAGCGGGTCGCGGCGCAGCGCGTCCAGCACTTCGGCGCCGCCGAGCAGCCCGGTCACGGTGACGTGCGGTCCGAAGACGGCGTTCTCGACGGCGAAGGAGCGCACCGGGACGCCAGCCGCCGGCTCCAGGATCGCGCCGACGCGGTCCAGCACCGGCGGCGCCAGCGTCCCGCAGAGCAGGCGCACGCCCGAGACGGCGCCCGACGGCGGCGCCGGGGCTTCGCCGTCCCGATCCTTGCCCCCGGCCCACGAAGCCGCCAGCTCGGCGGCCTCGGCGACCGTCGCGGCGGAGATGCCGACACCGTTCTCGTACTGCTCGGGCGCGTCACCAGCCGGAGGGTCGGCGCCGGCCAGCAGGTAGAACTCGTCGGCGGCGTGCACGAACGCGCTCCCGCGCCGCCGGACGAACTCGCTCTGCCACGTCTCGACGGCGCCGATGACCCGTCGGGCGTCCTCTGGCGTCGCGCGGCTGAGGTCTCCCTCGGCGGCGAGCGAGACGGGCACGACGCCGAGGTCGACCACGGCCTCCAGTGCGCCGGCCCGCAGCACGGTCTCGGCGAGCACGTCGCCGTCGTTCCACCCCGGGCAGAGCACGACCTGGAGATGCAGGTCGAGGCCCGCGGCGGCAAGCCGCTCCAGCACGCCGCGAGAACCTGCCGCCGCCCGCCCCATGAGGCGGACGCGGGCGGCGTCGTCCAAGGCGTGCAGCGAAACGTACAGCGGAGAAAGCCGGAGCTCCTCGATGCGCTCGATATCGGGCTCGCTCAGATTCGTGAGCGTCATGAAGTTCCCGTGCAGGAAGGACAATCGATAGTCGTCGTCCTTGACTGACAGGGCCGCGCGCAGGCCTGCCGGCACCTGGTCGACGAAACAGAAGCGACAGGCGTTGCGGCAGGTTCGCGGGTCGTCGCCGAGCCCGCCGCGATCGAGTGAGATGCCATGCCACTCGCCGGGGTTCGGCGCGACCACGAGGTCCAGCGGGTGGCCGTCGCGCAGCACGGAGAGCCAGAGGGTGCCGTCGGCGGCGGCGTCTTCCACGTCGAGGACGTCGAGCGGGACGCCGCCGTTCAGGGCGACGATGCGGTCGCCGGCGCGAAGTCCGCCGCGGGCGGCGGCGTCTCGAGCGTCGGCGACGAGGACGCCGCCGCAGGCGGCTTCCGCGCCGTCAGCCACCGCAGAGGTCCAGGAGCGCGCGCACGGTGGCCTCGATCTCCTCGTCGGGCGTCGAGGCCCCCGCGGTGACGCCGATCCGCGCCGCGCCATCCAGCCAGTCGGCGCTCAGCTCGGCCGCGGACTCGATGTGGTGGGTCCGCGGCTCGATCGCCGTGCAGAGCTGGGCGAGACGGGCGGTGTTGGCGCTGTTCCGCCCGCCGACGACCACGACGACGTCGACGTCCTCGGCGAGCTCGCAGGCGGCGCTCTGACGCTTCTCGGTCGCGTCACAGACCGTGTTGAAGACGAGGAGCTCGCGGGCGACCGGCGCCAGCGCAGCCGCGAGCGCCGAGAGGTTGGCGCGCGTCTGCGTGGTCTGCACGACCACGCCGACGCGCCGCCCGCGCAGGCGCTCGAGCGGCAGGCCGGACGCGTCCTCCACGACCACCGCGTCCGACCCGGCGAACCCTTCGAGCCCGACGACCTCGGGGTGGTCTCGCTCGCCGAGGATCACGACGGCGTACCCCGACTCGCGGAGCGCGGCCGCCTTGCGCTGGGCGACCGAGACGAACGGACAGGTGGCATCCACCACGTTGAGGTGTCTTGACCGCGCGTGTTCGATCACGTCCGGAGACACGCCGTGCGTCCGCACGATGAGCGTGCCGACGGTCGCGTCGTCGACCTCGTCGACCACGTCGACGCCCCTCTCCTTCAGGTGCCCGACGACGCTCGGATTGTGGATGATGGGCCCGAGCGTCGCCACAGGCGGCGGCGCGCCGTCGAGCGCCTGGCCCGTCAGGCGCAGAGCGCGCTCCACGCCGTAGCAGTAGCCGGCGTAGCGGGCCACCACGATCTCTGAGTCGCCGGCGCGGACGTGGCGCAACTCGGCGCTGCGCTCCGGCTCCTCGTCGTAGGACGGCGAGCCTTGGCCGGAGACCGGAGGACCGTCCTCAGAGGCGGGCATAGAGCTCCACCATGGCGTCGTGCATGCGCCGGGCGGCCTCCTGATACGCCTTGCTGTTCCTGGTCGTGATGTCGCTGAGGTCGATGGGCGGGCCCACGAGTCCCCGCAGGACGGGTAGACCGAGCTTCCCGTCGCGCAGCATGTCCTGCGTGCCGTCCAGGGCGAGCGGGATCACCGGCGCGCCGCTCCGCAGGGCGATCATGCCGACGCCGGGCAGGAAGTCGCCGACGCCGTGGTACCGCTGACGGTGCCCCTCGGGGAACATGAGCAGCATCTCTCCCCGCTTGAGCATGTCCAGCGCCCCGGTCAGCGCGGCGCGGTCACCGGCGCCGCGGTCGATGGGGAACGCGCCGAGGCTCGTGATGAGCTTCGCGGCCGCGCTGCGGACGAACAGTTCCTTCTTGGCCATGAAGCGCAGCGGGCGGTCGAAGACCATCCCCGCGATCACGGGGTCCCAGAAGGCCTTGTGGGTCATGATGACCATCACGGGGCCCGACTGCGGCAGGTTCTCGGCGCCCCGGACCCGGCAGCGGTACAGCCCGCCGAAGAACGGGATCGCGAGCCAGCGCACGAAGGTATAGAGACGCGTTTCGCCGTGTCCGACCAGCGGGTACCGCCACACGCGGATCACGAGGCCACCTTGTCTCTGACGATGGCGACGACGGCGGCGACCACCTCGTCGAGCGAGAGCTTGGACGTATCGACCTCCACCGCGTCCGCGGCCTTGCGCAGCGGCGCGACCTCGCGTTCGCTGTCGCGGCGATCGCGCTCCAGGAGCGCGTCAAGCACCTCATCCACGTCGACCTCCTCGCCTTTCGCGCAGAGCTCGTCGGCACGGCGCGCCGCACGCACCTCGGGGCGCGCCGTCAGGAACACCTTGACCTCGGCGCCCGGGAACACGTTGGTGCCGATATCGCGGCCCTCCATGACGATGTCGGCGCCGGCGCCGAGGGTCCGCTGCCGCTCGACCAGCAGGCGGCGCACGCCCGGCAGCACCGACACGACCGAGGCCGCGGCGCCCATCTCCAGGCTGCGGATGAGGCCGCTGACGTCGCGGTCGCCGGCGAACAGCCGACCGTCGCCGTCGAAGCGCAGCTCCGCATGCGCGGCGATGGGCACGACGGCCGCCTCGTCGTCCAGCCGCACGCCGGCCTCCGTGGCCAGCAGCCCGACGGCGCGGTACATGGCGCCGGTGTCCAGATACAGGTACCCGAGCCTCTGAGCGGCCATCCTGGCCACCGTGCTCTTGCCCGAGCCCACCGGCCCGTCGATGGCGACCACAGTCATTCGGCGTCGACCTCCGCCCTGGTGCTCACCTCGTACCCGAGCGCGCCGAGCACGTGCGTCGCGCGCTGGCAGACGTCCTCGCCGAGGACGAAGACGGTCAGCGTACCGCCCAGTTCGGCGCTCATGTGGTGCATGGAGAGGTCCTCGACGTTGATGCCGGCGTCTCCGAGCGCGACCATGATCTCGCTGAACACGCCGGGCCGGTCGGGGACCGGGATCAGGATCCGGTACAGGTCCTCGGCCGGCAGGCTCCCGGCCGCGAGCATACGATCGCGCTGCTCCTTGGCACGCACGATGGTGTCGCTCAGGCGCGGCGCGTCCGCGGCGGCGAGCGCCTCGAGCACCTCCTGCAGCCCCTCCTGGAACTGGGCCAGCGATGCGAGGAGGGCGGCGCGGTTGTCGAGGAAGATGTCTGTCCAGACGCGCCGGTTGCTGCCGGCGATGCGGGTGAGGTCGCGGAAGCTCGGCCCCGCCGAGAGCAGCGCGTCGCGCGCGCCGGCGTGCTGGCCGGCCTGGCTCATGAGCACGTTGGCGAGCACGTGCGGCAGGTGGCTGACCACGGCCATCTGGCGGTCGTGCTCCTCGGGGTCGACCGCGACCGGCCGGGCGCCGATGTCGCCCAGGAACCCGTAGAGCAACTGGTAGGCGTCGGCGTCCACGTGGTCGCCCGGGGTCACGAAGTAGGTGGCGCCGTGGTACAGCGAGGCGCGCGCGTTGGCGACCCCGGCGGTCTCAGACCCGCAGAGGGGGTGGCCGCCGATGCAACGCCGTTGCTCCTCGGGCGTGAGCGCCCGCATCAGTGGTCCCTTGGTACTTCCCACATCCGAGACGACCGCGTGCGGCGGAGCAGCCGCCAGCGCCGCCCGCACGTGCTTGACCACGAGCCGGACGGGCGTGCAGACGAAGATCAGGTCGGCGCCGGCGCAGGCCTCTTCGAGGCTCGCGCAGGCGCGGGTGATGGCGCCGCGCTCGAGCGCGAGGTCCAGCGTGGCCCGAGTCTGGCTGAAGCCACGGACCTCGCCCACGCCGGCAAGCTCGCGCGCGGCGAGGCCGAGCGATCCACCCATGAGGCCGACGCCGATGAGGGCGACGGTGCTGACGTGCGCCTCGGCCACGGCGTCAGGCCATCTTGCCGGCCCAGCGCGCCAGGCCGAGCACGCGGTCGGCGTACTCGCCGAACGCCGCCGTCGGCAGCGACTGGGGGCCGTCGCAGAGGGCGTGCTCCGGATTGGGGTGCGTCTCCACCAGCACGCCGTCGGCCCCTGCAGCCACGCCGGCCAGCGAAAGCGGCAGCACCAGATCGAGCCTGCCTGCGGAGTGACTGGGATCGACGACCACGGGCAGGTGGCTGGCGAGCTTGATCACCGGCACGGCGCTGATATCCAGGGTGTTGCGGGTGGCCGTCTCGAAGGTGCGGATGCCGCGCTCGCAGAGGATCACGTCCCGGTTGCCCTCCTTGAGGATGTATTCGGCCGACATGAGCAGCTCTTCGATCGTCGTCGCCGGACCCCGCTTGAGGAGCACCGGCTTCCCGGCCTTGCCGAGCTCCGCGAGGAGCAGGAAGTTCTGGGTGTTGCGGGCGCCGACCTGGAGCACGTCGGCATAGGAGCACACGACGTCCAGGTCACGCGGGTCCATGACCTCGGTGACGATCGGCAGACCGGTCTCGGCCCGCGCGGCGGCCATCATCTTCAGGCCTTCCTCGCCGAGCCCCTGAAAGGCGTAGGGCGAGGTGCGCGGTTTGAAGGCGCCGCCGCGCATCATGTGGCCGCCCGCCGCCTTCACGGCCCGGGCGGCCTCCAGCACCTGTCCCGGCGTCTCGATGGAGCACGGCCCGGCGATGAGGGCGAAGTGCCCGCCGCCGATCTTCACCCCATTGACGTCGATCACCGTGTCGCGCGCCTGGAACTCTCGGCTGACCAGCTTGTACGGACGCAGGATCGCGACGACCCGATCGACCCCGGGCATGGCCTCGAGCGGGAGCTCCGTGATCGCCTCGCGGTCGCCGATGACACCGATGACCGTGACGTCCTCACCCAGGGAGATGTGCGCGGTGGCGCCTGCCTCCTCGGCGCGCGCGCAGAGGTGCGCGACTTCCTGCTCCGTCGCACCCTCGTGCATGATCACCATCATGCTCACGAAGGTCGTCCTTCGCCGGCTCCCCCGGGGCCGACCTCGAGCGAGGCCAGCTTGTCCAGGAAGAACTCGATCTCATCCTCTGTGCCCACGGTCACCCGGGCCCACCCTGGGCACCCGAGCGCGTTGCCGTCGCGCACGATCGCCCCCATGGAGAGCAGCGTGCCGCAGACCTTGTCGTGCGGGTCGCAGAGGTCGTTCATCTCGACGAGCATGAAGTTCGCCTGGCTGGGCACCGTGGCACGGCCGCGCGCCGCGAGGCGTTCGACCATCAGGTCGCGGAGCCTGGCGTTGGTCTCGCGGCGTTCCGCGACCCGGTCGGGGTGCTTGAGCGCCTCGACTGCCGCGAGCTGGCCGAGCAGGTTCACGTTGAACGGCTGGCGGACCTTGTCGACCGCCTGCTTGACCTCGGGCGCGCAGACACCGTAGCCGGTGCGCAGGCCGCAGAGGCCGTAGATCTTGGAGAAGGTGCGCAGGACGACGACGTTGTCGTGATCTTTCTGGATCGCGAGACAGCCCTCGCGGTCCGCCGCGGTCACGAACTCGATGTACGCCTCGTCGATCACGACCATGACGTCGTCCGGCACCGTCTCGACCAGCCGCCGCACATCGGCCGAGGGGACGTACGTTCCCGTGGGGTTGTTCGGGTTGCACACGAAGATCAGCTTGGTCCGCGAGGTGACGGCTGCGGCCATGGCCTCGAGATCGTGGGTGTAGTCCACCAGCGGGACGACCACGGGCACGGCGCCGCGGATGTCGATGACGTCGCGGTAGGACGTGAACGACGGCGCGGCCAGCACCACTTCGTCGCCGCGCTCCAGGGTGGCGTGTGCCAGCAGGTAGAGCAGTTCGCAGGTGCCGCAGCCGACCGTGATCTGCTCGGGGCTGCGGTCGTGCTGGGCGGCGACGGCCTCGCGCAGGTCGGTGGAGAAGCCGTCCGGATACCGCTGCAGGCGGTCCAGGGCGCCGATGACCACTTCTTTCACCTCGGGGAACGGCGGCAGCGGGAACTCGTTCGACGCGAGCTTGACGACCTGCTCCAGGCCGAAACGCCGCTGCACCACCTCGATGGGGAGTCCGGGTTGGTACGGGACGATGCCGGCGAGCTCCGGGATGAAGCGGACGGTCATGGCGTCACTCCGAGCGATCGGGGCGCGCTCGCGGCGCGCCGGACATGCACTGCGACTGCAAGAGTATACATATCAGGTGTCGTCGCCGGCCCGCGGCATGTCCGGCTCCCCGGACGGCTCCGCGAGGGCGTCCGACGGGCCGGACTCGCCGGACCGGCCATCGCTCTCGACACGCTCGTCGCTCTCGGCCGGGCCGGCATCGAACGGCTGCGGTTCTCCCTGCTCCGCCGCGCTCGCGGCGTCCGCGAGGAGCGCCGCCTCGGGGCTGAGCGGCGCGGCCACCGCATCGACCTCGGCGGCCAGCATGAGGGGCGGTCCTTCGACTTCCTTGGCTACCTCGCCGGCCACCTCTTCCCCGGCTCGCCGCAGCGATTCGACCTCGTCGCCGCTGAGCTCGCGGAAGCCGCCGGGCTCGAGCCCCTTGTCCGTGAGCGGACCGTAGCGGCGGCGGCTGAGCTCCTCCACGGGCAGACCGACGGAGAGGAACATGCGCCGCACCTGGCGCTTGCGGCCCTCGTGGATGGTGATCTCGACGAGGGCCGTCTTCGCACTCTGCTTCTTGAGCTTGACGTCTGCGGGGGACGTCGGGCCGTCCTCGAGGTCCACGCCCTGGCGCAGCGTGCCGAGCGCGCGCCGGCTGACCTTGCCGCGCACACGCGCGACGTACGTCTTGGGCACGCCGTACCGGGGATGCATGAGGCGATTGGCCAGCACCCCGTCGTTGGTGAGGATGATGAGCCCCGTCGTGTCGACGTCCAGGCGGCCGACCGGGAACAGGGCGCGGCCGTTCGGCACCATGTCGACGATCACGCGATCGGCGTGCGGGTCGCTGCGCGTGCTGGCGACCCCTCGCGGCTTGTTGACCAGGAAGTAGCGCAGCTCGCGGGCGCTGACCGGCTCGCCGCGCACCGCGACCACGTCCTCAGGCGTGACCTTCTGGCGGGGAAACGTGACCACCTCGTCGTTCACCGTCACGACGCCTTCGCGGATGAGCTCGTCGCACGAACGGCGCGAGCCGACGCCGGCGCGCGCGAGGTAGACGACCAGGTTCATGGGCGGGGCAGGGCTCATTGGGCCCTCCTCTCGGCGTTTGCATGGAGCCGGGAGCGGATCTCGTCGACTTCGTCGGCGCCCAGCGAGAACTCCTCCAGCGGCGGCAGCTCGTTGCGGCTGGTGAGTCCGAACAATCTCAGGAAGCGCTCTCCGGTACCGTAGAGGACCGGCGCGCCCGGCGTGTCGGCGCGGCCTTGCTGCTCCACGAGGCCGCGCTCCTCCAGCGCTCCAAGCGCATACTCGGACGAGACGCCGCGGACTTCGGCGATCTCGGCCCGGGTGACGGGCTCGAGGTAGGCGACCACGGCAAGCGTCTCCAGGAGCGCCGGCGTGAGCTCGTCGGGCTTCTCCGCGCCCGTGAACCTGCGGACGTCCTCGGCGCAGTCGTCGGCGACGGCGAACGTGACCCCTCCGGCGACGTCACGGATCTCGATGCCGTGCACTCCGGTGGCGTACTCGGTGCGCAGCGCCTGCAGCGCATCCGCCCCCTCCTCATCGGTGCACGCACACGCCTCGGCCAGCCTGTCGGCCGCGATGGGTCGCGAAGAGATGAAGAGCAGCGCCTCGAGGCGCCGTGCGAGTGGATGCATGCCGGAGTCGGATCGGACGACGGGACGAGTCGATGCTACCGCACGGCGGCGGCCGGCGTCACCCGATGACGGGCGCCGGCGCCGTGATGCGGCTGACCACGATGTCGCCGAAGTGCCGCGTCTGACGTAGACGGGCCTCACCGCTGGAGTGCAGTTCGAGCAGCGCGAAGAACGTGACCGCCCGCTCGAGCCTGCCCCGCGGAGCCACGGCCGCGAAGGTGAACTCGCCCTCGTCGTCGAGGATGAGCCTGAGGCGGCGAAGTTCCTTGACGAGAGACACGGCCAGGTCGGCGAGGTGACTGGTGTCGGGGACCGGAGGCTCGCGCAGCAACGGGGTGAGTGCGTCCGCCAGCACGCCGGCTGAGAGCGCTCCGTCGACGACGCGCCGGCGCAGCAGCCCGGCTGGGACCGGCGCGTGGCGGTAGAGGCGCGCGCTGTGTTCCTCCCACGCCGTCCGGAGCGAGCCGGCGGCGTTGCGGAACTGGCTGTAGCGGACGAGCCGCTCAAGCAGCTGACGCGCCGCCTCGTCGGGGTCCAGATCCTCGAACTCCTCCTCGACATCCTCCTCCAGCAGGAGGCGCGACTTCATCTCGAGCAGCGCGGCGACGAGCACCACGAACTGCGAGGTCGCGTCGAGGTCGAACTCACCCGTGTCGGCCAGATGGACGACGTACTCCGCGATGATCCGCGAGACGCGGACCTCCCAGATGTCGATCTCGTCACGCAGGATCAGCGTGACCAGCAGGTCGAACGGTCCGTCGAAGACGTCGAGGTCGAGCTCGAGCATCACGGGAGGTGCGGCGACGGCGCTGGCCTCAGCACGCATCGCCGTCACCTCCGCTCTTGACCATGCTCTTCCTAGTCTTCCGGCTGATTGACGAACGACGGGATGTCGAAGTCGTTGTCGTCGAACCGCGGCGCGGGACCGAAGAGCGGACCGCGCTCAGGCTTGGGCTCGGCTTTGGGGGCGGGGCCGCGGCTCTCGGGGCTCCGCGGCGGCGCCTGCGCGTGTCTCACGTCGTCACCGAACCCGGTGGCCACGACGGTGATGGAGATCTTGCCCTCGAGCTTCTCGTCGACCACGGCGCCGAAGATGATGTTGGCGTCGTCGTCGGCCGCCTCGCTGATGACGCCGGCGGCCTCGTTGACCTCGAAGAGCGTGAGGTCCTCGCCGCCGGTGATGTTGAGCAGCAGCCCGCGCGCGCCCTCGATGCTCGTCTCGAGGAGCGGCGAGTGGATCGCCATGTCGGCGGCGGCTTGGGCACGGTTCTCGCCGCCGGCGACGCCGATGCCGAGCAGGGCGGTGCCGGCGTCGTGCACGATCGTGCGCACGTCGGCGAAGTCCAGGTTGATGAGACCCGGCACGGTGATGAGGTCGGTCACGCCCTGCACGCCCTGCCGCAGGATGTCGTCCGCGTGCTGGAACGCCTCGACGACGCTCGCATTGCGCTCGACGACGTCCAGCAGGCGATCGTTGGGAATGGAGATGACCGTGTCGGCCACCTCCCGCAGCGCGTCGATACCGTCGAGCGCCTGGCGCTGGCGGCGATTGCCCTCGAAACCGAAGGGCTTGGTGACGATGGCGATGGTGACGGCGCCGAGCTCTCTGGCGATCTGCGCCACGACGGGCGCGCCGCCGGTGCCCGTGCCGCCGCCTTCGCCGGCGGTCACAAAGACCAGATCGGCGCCGCGCAGTGCGGCCTTGAGCTGGTCGCGGCTGACTTCCATGGCCTCACGGCCGACTTCGGGATCGGCTCCGCCGCCGAGTCCGTGCGTGATCTCCTGCCCGATGTGGATCTTGACGTCCGCATCGCACACGTCGAGCTGCTGCACGTCGGTGTTGACGGCGATGAACTCGACGCCCTTGACGCCGGAGTCGACCATCCGGTTCACGGCGTTGGTGCCGGCGCCGCCGATGCCGACCACCTTGATGGTCGTCACGTACGGCCGGCCCTTGACTGGAGCGTCCGCGCCCGCGGCATCCGGGATAGACCCGCCGCTGTCGGTGCGCCGGAAGAGCTCGCTCAGTCCATCCTTCATGCTAGGACGATCTGCCATTCAGCACCTCCCGCGCGAGGGCGCGGTACGATTCTGCTCCCCTGCCTTTGGGATCGTACTTGAGCACCGAGGAGCCCGTCACGGGCGCCTCGGCGAACTTGATGGTCTTGCGCACGACGGTGTCGAAGACGAGGTCGCCGAAGTTCTCGCGCAGGACCTCGATCGACTCCTTGCCGTGGTGGGTGCGCGCGTCGAACAACGTCGGCAGGATGCCCTGGATGCGCACGTCCGGGTTGAGGTTCTCGCGGATCATCTCCAGCGTCTTCTCCAGCTGCAGCAGCCCGCGCAGCGAGAGGTACTCGCACTGCACAGGCACGATGACCCCCTCGGAGGCGGTCAGCGCGTTGATCGTGAGCAGCCCCAGAGACGGCGGCGTGTCGATGAGGATGTAGTCGTACTTGTCGCGGACGGCGTCGAGGGCGCGCTGCAGAGCCCGCTCGCGCCCGATCATCGTGGCCAGGGCCATCTCCGCACCGGCCAGGTCGATGGTGGAGGCGGCGACGTCCAGTTCGCGCTCGTAGATGACGTCCTCGATGGGCGTCCGGTGCACGAGGACGTCGTACATGCTCTTCTCGAGGCCCTCGGTGTCGATGCCCTGGCTCATGGTCAGGTTGCCCTGGGGGTCCATGTCGACGGCGAGCACGCGCAAGTCGTGCTCGCGGAGGGCCGCGCCGAGGTTCACCGTCGAGGTGGTCTTGGCCACCCCACCCTTCTGATTGGCGAACGCGAGAACATGCGCCATGTGAGCGTTACCCCTGTGTCGAGTCCACGTCAGAACGCAGTTCGGGCCGCAGGCAAGAATCCCTGCATGAGACGGGCCCCGCAGCGTCTGCGGGGCCCGTGGTCACACGCTGCGTCCTGGTCGGTGCCGGGGACGGCGGCGTCACGCCTTGGGAGCCTCCGGTGCATCCGGTGCATCGGGCGTCTCGTCGGTGGCTTCGTCGGCCGTCTCTTCCACGACTTCATCGTCCTCGACGACATCCTCGTCGTCCTCGACGTACTCCTCGTCGGCCACCTCGGTGACATCCTCTTCGGCGGCCTCGATGTACTCGTCCTCTTCCTCTTCTTCGTCGTACTCATCGATGCTGGTGATCGACGAGATGGCGCGCTTCAGGTAGCGGACCTTGGTGCGTTTGGCGACCTCGAGCTCTACCCAGTCGTCGCCGATGCCGCTGATGGTCCCGAACATGCCGCCGATGGTGACCACCTCGTCACCCTTCTTGAGCATGCTCACCATCTCGGCGTGCTGCTGCTTCTGACGGCGCTGCGGGCGGATCGCGAGGAAGTAGAAGATCCCGAAGAAAACGAGGATCCAGATAATGATCGTGAACGACACGGACCTCAACCTCCTGCGGAGTCTCGCCCCGCAACGTCGTTGGCGAATTCTGCAAAACGCCCGGCGCTGATGGCGCGGCGGGCGTCGCTGGTCAATCTTAGCAGAACGCGCAGGTTGTGAAGACTCAGGAGCTGCGCGCCCAACATCTCTTTCTGCGTGACGAGATGGCGCAGGTACGAGCGGGTGAACGTGCGGCAGGTGTAGCAGTCGCAGCCGTCCTCGAGCGCCGCGAGATCGGCGGCGAACCGGGCGTTGCGCAGATTCAGCCGCCCCCCGCCGCGCAGGAGCGCCGTCCCCGTGCGCGCCATGCGCGTCGGGAACACGCAGTCGAAGACGTCGACGCCCCGGGCGATCACGTCGAGGATGCCGACGGGGTCTCCGATGCCCATGAAGTAGCGAAGCCTGTCCCTCGGCAGCAGTTCGTCCATGAGCTCGACCGTGGAGAGCATCTCTTCTCCGCGCTCACCGACGCTGAGGCCACCGATGGCGTAGGCATCGAAGCCGACGCCGGTGATCTCGGCGGCCGACCGGCGCCGCAACGCCTCGTCGGCGCCACCCTGCACGATCCCCACGAGGAGCTGGTCGCGGCGGCCGTGCGCCTCTTTGCAGGCCGCCGCCCAGCGGGTGGTGCGCTCCACGGCGGCCTCGAGCTCCGCGCGCGGCAGCGTGCCGGGCGCGCACTGGTCGAACGCCATGATGACGTCCGCGCCGAGTTCCTCCTGGATGCGCATCGCGAGCTGAGGAGTGAACACGTGACGCGACCCGTCGTAGACGGAGCTGAACTCGACCCCGTCCTCGCGCATCACTCGCGTGCCCTCGAGGCTGAAGACCTGGAACCCTCCGGAATCCGTGAGGATCGGCCCGTCCCACTGCATGAACCCGTGGAGCCCACCGTGCGCCCCGACGATCTCGGTGCCGGGGCGGAAGTACAGGTGGTACGTATTGCCGAGGACGATCTGGGCGCCAAGCTCCCGTAGCTCGCGAGGCTCTACGGCCTTGACGGTCGCCTTGGTGCCCACGGGCATGAAGCACGGCGTCTCGACCACCCCGTGCGGCGTGGTCAGGCGGCCGGCGCGGGCGGCTCCGTCGCGCGCCTCGACCTCGAAGGCGAACCCTTCCGCCGTCATCGGCGCGCTGCGGACCGGCGCTGGCGCGTCGCGCCGGTCGACGGCTTCGCCACGTCGGCTGTGGACGGGCGATGCGGCGTCGCGCCCGTCGATGCCTTCGCTACGTCGGGTATTCACAGCGCCAGCATGGCGTCGCCGAAGCTGTAGAAGCGGTAGCCGCCGGTCACCGCGTGGCGGTACGCCGCCCGCGTCTCGTCGACGCCGCAGAACGCCATCACGAGCGCGAGCAGGCTCGTGCGTGGCAGGTGGAAGTTGGTCACGAGCCCGTCGACCATGCGGAACGGGAAGCCGGGGCGGATGAAGAGCCGCGTGTCACCCCGCAGAGGCGCGCCACCTTCCCCGGTCGCTCCCTGAAGCGTCAGGTGCTCCAGCACGCGCATCGAGGTCGTGCCGACGGCGACGATGCGCCGTCCGTCCCGGCGCGCCTCGAGGAGGCGCGCCCAAGCGGCCGGCTCCACCTCGAAGGATTCGCTGTGGAGCGCGACCGTCTCCAGCGGGCCTTCCGGCAGCGGCTTGAAGGTCCCGAGGCCGACGTGCAGGGTCACGCTCTCGAAAGAGATGCCGGTCGCAGCGAGCGCGGCATCCAGTTCCGGCGTGAAGTGCAGGCCGGCAGTCGGCGCCGCCGCGGACCCGAGCTTGCAGGAATACGTGGTCTGATAGCGCTCGGGATCCTCCAGGGGCGCCGTGATGTACGGCGGCAGCGGCGTCACGCCGGCGCCGGCGAGCATCTCGAGGACCGGCGCCGGACTCAGGCTCTCCACCACCCAGCGGCCGTCGCCCAGCGGCTCGATGCAGCGCAGCGGCCACTCCGGCCCCATCGCCTCGCTCTCGAGCACCTCTTCGCGCCGCGGCCTGCCGCGCAGCAGCGCCTCCCACCGCTCACCGGACGGCGACGGCCCGGTCAGCGCGCAGAGGAACAGCACCTCGATGCGCCCGCCGGTCGCCCGGTGGAAGAAGCTGCGCGCCGGAAAGACGCGGGTGTCGTTGCGCACCACCACGTCGCCGTCCCGAAGCAGTGAGGGCAGCTCGGAGAAGACGCGATCCTCGATCGCGCCGCTCGAGCGCCCGATCACGAGAAGGCGCGACGAATCGCGCGGTTCCGCAGGTGTCTGGGCGATCAGCTCGACCGGAAGCTCGTACTCGAGATCGGCCGGCGTGAGGCCGGTGGTCTCGTCGCTCACTCCGTCCTCCGCCGCGCGCGACGCTCGTGCCACGCCTCCCACTTGCCGGCGGCGCAGCCGCAGTAGGGCTGGCGATAGAGTTCGAGGCGGCGGCTCTCCGCATAGCTCTCGCGGAAGCGGTCGCGGGCGTCCAGGTAGACGAAGTCGACGCCGTGGGTGTCGGCTGCGGCCTCGCCCGCGGCGATGATGAGGTCGTGACGCTGATACGGGCTCACGGTCAGCGTGGTCGAGAAGCGCGTGAACCCGAGCTCGCGGGCCGCTCCGCCGGCAGCCTGCAGCCGCAGGCCGAGACACGCGGCGCAGCGCGCTTGGGGCGCGCTGGTGGCGAGCGTCTCCCGCCACGCGGTCCACTCGGGTGCCTCTTCCCCGCGGCCCACGATGAGCTCGAGGCCGGCCGCCCGGCTGAAGCGCCGCATGCTCTCGCGGCGGCGCTCCAGCTCGGCGACCGGCTGGATGTTCGGGTTCTCGAACCAGCCCACGGGCTCGACCCCGCGCTCTCGCCAGGCGGGAACGGCGACGGTCGAGCACGGCCCGCAGCAGGTGTGAAGGAGCAGATCGGTCATCGGGCGAGTATAACGCGAGGCCTCCGGCGCACCGGCCGGGGGTCAGAGCTCGTCGAAGAGCGTGTGCCCGGGGGCCGGCGGCTTGAGCCCGCAGTGCACGAATCCGGTGCGCGTGAGCACCCGCC
This sequence comes from uncultured Thermoleophilia bacterium, assembly GCA_903927755.1. Classification (GTDB taxonomy): domain Bacteria; phylum Actinomycetota; class Thermoleophilia; order UBA2241; family UBA2241; genus CAIXSE01. The sequence continues at coordinate 105,174 of CAIYOD010000072.1, forward strand.
CGCGCGGCGTGCGCTTGAGGAAGCCCTGCATGATCAAGTACGGCTCGTAGACATCCATGACCGTGTCGGCCTCTTCGCCGAGCGCGACGGCGAGCGTGTCGAGGCCCACCGGCCCGCCGTCGAACTTTTCGGCGATGATCTTCAGGATGTCACGGTCGAGCTTATCGAGGCCCTCTCCGTCGACCTGGAAGAGCTCCAGGGCCGCGAGGCAGATGTCGTGGTCGATCACGCCCTCGTGGCGGACCTGCGCGAAGTCGCGCACGCGCCGCAGGAGCCGGTTGGCGACGCGCGGCGTGCCGCGCGAACGCCCGGCGATCTCGAGCGCGGAATCCCGGTCGATCTCGACCCTCAGGATGCCTGCTGAGCGGCGGACGATGGCGGCCAGCTCCTCGATCTCGTAGTACTCCAGCCGCTGCCAGACGCCGAATCGGTCGCGTAGCGGCGTCGTCAGCAGCCCCGTGCGAGTGGTGGCGCCGATCAGGGTGAACGGCGCCACCTGCATGCGGATGCTGCGGGCCGCCGGCCCTTCGCCGATCATGATGTCGATCTCGTAGTCCTCCATCGCGGGATAGAGGACCTCTTCGACGGCGGCGTTGAGGCGGTGGATCTCGTCGACGAAGAGGACGTCGCCCTCCTGCAGGTTGGTGAGCAGGCCGGCGACGTCGACCTTGCGCTCGAGCGCCGGCCCCGACGTGGTGTGCATACCCACGCCGAGCTCCTGCGAGATGATCCCGGCGAGCGTGGTCTTGCCGAGGCCGGGAGGTCCGGCGATGAGAACGTGGTCGAGGGTGTCGCCGCGCTGCTTGGCGGCCTCGACGAAGATCTCGAGCTGCTCCTTGGCCACGCGCTGACCGACGAAGTCGTCGAACCGTCGTGGCCTGAGGGTGAGCTCGAGGTCCTGGTCGTCGGCGCGCTCGTTGGGATCGCCGATGCGGTCCTGCGGCTTCTTGGGCATCACTCACCCGCCTTGCGCGTAAGGGCCCACTTGACCATGTCCTCGAGCGACGCGCCCTCGGGAGCGCCGCGCAGCGCCTCCTCGGCCTCGCGCAGCGTGAGCCCGAGGTTCTGCAGCGCGGAACGCGCCGCGAGGAACGAGTCGGCGAGCGCCGGGGCGCCGGTCTCGCCGGCTTCGCCGGCGCCCACCGGCGGCAGCTCGCCGACCTTGTCCTTGAGCTCGACGACGAGCCGCTGGGCGAGCTTCTTGCCGATCCCGGGGATGCTCTCGAACTTCTTGACGTCGTCACGCGCCACGGCGAGCTCGAGCTCCGCCACCGGATAGCCCGAGAGGACGGCCAGAGCCACCTTGGGGCCGACCCCGCTCACCGCCGTCAGCCAGAGAAAAAAGGTGCGCTCGCCGAGGTCGCGGAAGCCGAACAGCTGGAGTGCATCCTCGCGCACGTTCAGGTACGTCGTGACGCTGACCTCCTCGCCGCGATGCGGGGAGAGGCTGCCGAGGGTGCGACTGGACGCCAGGACCTCGAGACCCAGACCGCCGACCTCGATCACGGCGCGCTCGCCGTCCACCATGAGAAGCGTGCCGCGGACGGAGGCGATCACACGCCTCGCCCTCCCACAGTGCCGCGCACCGCGCGCATGCCGTCACTGTTGTGGTGCGTGTGGCAGATGGCCACCGCGAGCGCGTCGGCCGCGTGGTCCGGCTGGGGTATGCGTTCCAGACAGAGGATGGTCTTGGTCATCTCCTGCACCTGGATCTTGCTCGCCCGCCCGTAGCCGGTCACCGCCATCTTGATCTGGAGCGGCGAGTACTCACAGGGTGCGGTCTCCACTTCCGAGGCGGCGAGGATCAGGACCCCCTTGGCCTGCCCCACGGCGAGCGCTGTCTTCACGTTCACGTTCACGAACAGCTCTTCGAGGACGACGATATCCGGACAGAAGCGCTTGATGAGGCCGCGCGCCTGGTCGTAGATCTGGCGCAGGCGCACGTGCGTGGGATCCTTGGCCGAGGTGACGATGCAGCCGTGGCCGAGCGAGCACAGGCGGTTGCCCTCCTGCTCGATGACCCCCCAGCCGGTGCTCGCGGTGCCCGGGTCGAAGCCCAGGACGATCATGCCCGTCAGCCCGCCAGAGCTTCGAGGACGTCCTCGGAGATGTCGAAGTTCGCGTAGACCTCCTGGACGTCGTCGCTGTCTTCCAAGGCGTCCATGATCTTCATGGTCTTGCGGGCGTCGTTCTCCTCGAGCTTGACCGTGGTCTTGGGGATCATCGTGAGGTCCGCGTTCTCGAACTCGATGCCGGCCGCCGTGAGCGCGTCGCGAACGGCGGCGAAGTCGGATGGTTCGGTGAGCACCTGGAACTCGTCGCCGTCCTGCACGACGTCTTCGGCGCCGGCGTCGATGGCCGCGGCCATGATGTCGTCCTCTCCATACTTGCCGCCGTCGACGACGATCGATCCACGGCGCTCGAAGCCCCACGCGACGGCCCCGGGCTGCGCGAGCTGTCCACCGTGCTTGCTGAAGATGTTGCGCACCTCGGCGGCCGAGCGGTTCTTGTTGTCGGTGAGGACGTCGACGATGATCGCGACGCCTGCCGGCCCGTAGCCCTCGTAGAGGATGCTCTCGTACTGCTCGCCCTCGACCCCGCCGCCACCGCGCCCGATGGCCTTCTCGATGTTGTCCTTGGGCATGGACTCGGCCTTGGCCTTCTCGATGGCGTTGGCCAGCGAGATGTTCATGGACGGGTCGGTGCCGCCCTCACGCGCCGCGACGGTGATCGCCCGGGACAGCTTGCTGAACAGCTTGCCGCGCCTGGCGTCGGTCTTGCCCTTCTTGTGCTTGATGGTCGCCCACTTGGAGTGCCCGGACACTGCGGCACCACCTCCCTTTCAGCGGTGGCCGGCCGCAGCGGCGGCCCGGCCGGGCTCTCCGGCTTCGCAGGCGGCGGCTGCGCCGTGCGGCGCGTCCACCGCAGCCAGCCGGCGGCGGATCATTTGGATGAACAGTTCGTGCAGACGCGTGTCGTCGGTGAGCTCCGGGTGGAACGCGGTGACGAGCACGCCGCCTTCCCGGGCCGCGACGATGTGACCCTGACAGGTGGCCAGCACCTCGACGCACGGACCGGCGATCTCGACCCACGGCGCGCGGATGAACACGGCGCGCACCGGACCACCCGAGACGCCCTCGACCTCGAGGTCGGCCTCGAAGCTGCGGACCTGACGGCCGAACGCGTTGCGGCGCGCGACGACGTCCATGAGCCCGAGCGTGGGCGGCGCGCCCTCGACGGTGCCCGCCGCCACGGTGATGAGGCCGGCGCACGTGCCGTAGATGACGCCGCCTCGAGCGCCGAAGTCCCTGATGGGACCGGCCAGCCCGTAGGCCTCCATGAGCTTGTGGATCGTCGTGCTCTCGCCGCCGGGGATCACGAGGCCGTCCAGGCCTTCCAGATCGGCGGCCTTGCGCACCTCATGGGTGCGCGCTCCCAGGCGCTCGAGCATGAGGCGGTGTTCGCGGAAGTCTCCCTGCAGGGCGAGCACACCCACGACGAGACCGGCGCCCGGACCGTGCAGGTCGAGCGCCGGCTCGGGCGACAGGATCCAGTCCAGCCGCTTCTTGCCACTCTCAGGCGTCATGCCGCTCCCGTATCACCAGCCGCGATGCTGGATCTTGGCTTCTTCGGGCATCCGGGCGGCGTCGATGCCGGGCATCGCGTCACCGAGGCCCACGCTGACCTCGGCCAGGATGGCGGCGTCGCGGTAGTTCGTCGCCGCCTTGACGATGGCGTTGGCGCGGCTCTGCGGATCCTCGCTCTTGAAGATGCCGGAGCCGACGAAGACGCCCTCGGCGCCGAGCTGCATCATGAGCGCCGCGTCGGCCGGGGTCGCGATGCCGCCGGCCGAGAAGTTCACGACCGGGAGCTTGCCGTTCTCGGCCACCCACTTGACCAGCTCGATCGGCGCCGGCAGCTCTTTCGCGATGACGTACAGCTCGTCCTCGTCCAGCGTCTGCAGCTTGCGGATCTGCCCCATGATCGTGCGCATGTGGCGGACGGCCTCGACGACGTCGCCGGTGCCGGCCTCGCCCTTGGTGCGGATCATCGCAGCGCCCTCGCTGATGCGGCGAAGCGCCTCACCGAGGTTGACGGCGCCGCAGACGAAGGGCACGTCGAACTTCCACTTGTTGATGTGGTTGGCCTCGTCGGCGGGCGTGAGCACTTCGCTCTCGTCGATGTAGTCGACCTCGAGAGACTGCAGGATCTGCGCCTCGACGAAGTGGCCGATGCGAGCCTTGGCCATCACGGGGACGGACACGCAGGCCTGGATCTCCTGGATCTTGGTGGGGTCGGCCATGCGGGCCACGCCGCCCTGGGCGCGAATGTCCGAGGGCACTCTCTCGAGCGCCATCACCGCGCACGCGCCGGCGTCTTCGGCGATCTTCGCCTGCTCGGCGTTGGTGACGTCCATGATGACGCCGCCCTTGAGCATGTCGGCGAGACCGCTCTTCACTCGCATGGTGCCGATATCAGTCACGGGGAACCTCCGGTTACTTTTGCACGCCAATCCTACCGCAGCGCCTGAATCCGCCGCTACCGGCGCGACGCCACGAAATGCCCAGCTTTGCGGGGAAAACTGGACGGATTGGACTCAGCTCTTGTGCGCCTCTTCCTTGTCCTTCTGGGCCTGCTCGACGATCTTGGCGGTGAGGTGCGCCGGCACCTCTTCGTAGCGCAGGAACTCCATGTGGTAGTCGCCGCGCCCTCCCGTCATCGACGTGAGGTCGGGCGCATACGTGAGCATCTCCGCCAGCGGTACCTCGGCGCCGACCACGTTGTTGTGGCCGCGCGGCGTGGTGCCCAGCACGCGACCGCGCCGCGAGTTGAGGTCGCCGATGATGTCGCCGACGTTCTCATCGGGCACGGTGATCTCCACGTTCATGATCGGTTCGAGCAGGGCCGGCTGGGCCTTCTCGCAGGCCGCCTTGAAGCCGATGGAGCCGGCGATCTGGAAGGCCATGTCGCTCGAGTCCACAGGGTGATACTTGCCGTCGTAGAGCTTGACGTGGACGTCGACCACCGGGTAGCCCGCGAGGAACCCGTCGTCCATGGCGGCGCGCACGCCCTTCTCGACCGCCGGGATGAAGTTGCGCGGGATCGCGCCGCCGACGATCTTGTTCTCGAATTCGAACCCATCGCCGCGCGGTTGCGGACGGACCTCCATCCAGGTGTCGGCGAACTGGCCGCGGCCACCGGTCTGCTTCTTGTGCTTGCCCTCGGCCTTCGCCGTGCCCTTGATCGTCTCGCGGTACGGGACGCGCGGCGGCTTGAGCTCGACCTCGACGCCGAAGCGACGCTTCATGCGGTCCACCGTGACCTCGACGTGCACCTGGCTCATGCCGCCGACGATCATCTCGCCGGTCTGGTCGTCGTGGTGGACCTCGAGCATCGGGTCTTCCTCGGACAGGCGACGAAGGGCCGTGATGACCTTGTCCTCCTCGCCCTTGCTCTTGGCGGTGACGGCGAAACTCATGAGCGGCGCCGGGAAGCCGATGGGCGGGAAGTTGACGGCGTCGGCGTCGGCGCACAGCGTATCGCCGGTGACGACGTCCTTGAGCTTGGCGATGGCACCGAGGTCGCCGGCGACCAGATCGCCGGAGGCCTTGCTCTCCTTGCCCATCGTCTTGAGGATCTGGCCGAGACGCTCCTTGTGGCCGTCGCGCGCGATGACGACCTGGGAGTCGCTGCTCATGGTCCCCTGGAAGACGCGGAACACGTTGACGTGACCGCTGAACGGGTCGGCGAGCGTCTTGAAGACGAAGGCGACGGCCGGCTGCGAGGGATCGCAGTCGAGCTCGACCTCGGCGTCGCCCTTCAGGGCCTTCGGGTGTGTGACGTCGACCGGCGACGGCGCGAGCGCGAGGACGTCGAAGATGTGATCCACCGCGATGTTGGCCGTCGCCGACGCGCAGGCGACCGGGTAGAGCTGAGCGGTGGCGACGGCGGCGGCGAACGCCGCGTTGAGCTCGTCCGCCGTGATCTCCTCTTCCATCAGGTACTTCTCGGCGAGGTCGTCGTTGGTGCTCGCGACCGCGTCGATGAGCTTGTCGCGAGCCACAGCGGCAGCGTCGGCGAGCTCGGCGGGGATGTCGCCCACCGTCGCCTTGCCGTCGTTGTACGTGTGCGCCTTCATGGTGAGCAGGTCGACCACGCCGCTGAAGTCGTGTTCCTTGCCGATGGGCAGCTGCACGGCGACGACCTGGGCGCCGAAGGACTCCTGCAGGAGGCCGAGAGCGTGGTCGAAGTCGGCGCGCTCGCGGTCGAGCATGTTGCAGACGATGACGCGTCCGAGACCTCGGGTCTCAGCGCGATCCCAGAGCCGCTCGTGCTGGACCTCGACGCCGAGCACGGTGTTGACGACCACCAGCGCGGTCTCGACGACCTGCAGGCTGGCGATGGCGTCGGCGAGGAAGCTCGAGTCGCCGGGCGTGTCGATCAGGTTGAACGAGAGACCGCCGCGGTCGACGTGCGCCAGGCCGGCCGAGAGGCTCATCTGGCGCTTCTTCTCGTCGTCGTCCCAGTCGGAGACGGTCGTGCCGTCGGCCACGGAGCCCAGTCGGGTGATCGCCCCGGCGTCGAACAGCAACGCCTCGAACAGCGACGTCTTGCCGGTACCACGGTGGCCGACGAGGGCGATGTTCCTGATCTTGGCTGGGTCGTTCATCCGGGGTCTCCTCGTTCTCTTACGCCGGCCTCCCGCCCGCGGGCGCGCGAGGCGGCCGGTCGTGTCCTGTCGGAAGGATGAAGTCTAGCACAGGGGGCATGCGGAGATGCGCCTCAGACAGCCTCCGTGGGCGAGCTCTCAGCGGATGCCCCGGCGAGCTCGCGAGCAGCCTGCGCGGCGCCTCCGGGGTCGGGGTGGAACGACTGCGCCGGAGACTGGTGGCGACGGGCCGGCGAGCCGCCGGCCAGAGTGAGCGACTTGAAGCCGTACTTCTCGCGCACCTTGTCGACCGCCTCGCCGAGCGCCACCTCGCGCCAGCCGTCGTCCATGGTGAGCTGGAAGGCGTTGTGGGTGAGGCCGCTGACGCTCACCCCGACGAGGCGCACCCAGCGGGCGCCGACGTCGAGCTCGTCCAGCAGCGCCATGGCCGTCTCGTGGATGGGCCGCACGGCGCTGACCGGGCGCGGCAGCGTGCGGCGCCGACCCACGGTGTGGAACGTGTTGAAGCGCACCTTGAGCGCCACGGTGCGCGCCGCCAGGCCCTTGCCACGCAACTCTGCGACGGCGCTGTCGGTGAGCGAGAGCAGCGTGGCGCGCAGGAACTCCTGGTCGTTGACGTCGTCGTCGAAGGTGATCTCGCGGCCGACCGACTTGGGCAGCGGCCGACCGCTGCGCACCGGCGAGAAGCTGCGCCCCAGGGCGAGCTGGCGCAGCCCGTGCGCGCCCTTGCCGAACGCCGCCGCGAGCAGCGGGAACGGCACGTCCTGCAGCATGCCGACCGTGGTGAGGCCGAGGGCGGTGAGCCGCTCCTGGGTGACGGGGCCGATGCCGCAGACCTCGCCCACGGGCAGGTCGCGCAGACGGCCGTGCACGTCGGCGGCGATGAGCTCGCCGATGCCGGCCGGTTTGTGGAGGCCGGCGGCCAGCTTGGCCAGCAGCTTGGTGGGCCCGATGCCGATGGAACAGGTGACGCCGTGCGCGTCGTACACCTGCTCCTGGATGCGGTGGGCGATGGTGCGCGGCGGGCCGAACAGCCGCCGGCTGCCGGTGACGTCCAGATAGGCCTCGTCGATGGACGCCACTTCGACGAGGTCGGTGTAGTGCCCCAGGAGTTCGACCAGCGAGCGGTGGACGGCCAAGTAGGCCCTCATGTCGACCGGCAGGAACACCCCGTGCGGGCAGAGCCGCTCGGCCTGCGTGATGGGCAGCGCGCTGTGCACCCCGTAGGCGCGCGCCTCGTAGGAGCAGGCCGAGACCACCCCGCGCGCCCCGCGCTCGCCGCCGACGATGACCGGCAGGCCGTGCAACTCGGGGCGACGCGCCTGCTCCACGGAGGCGAAGAAGGCGTCCATGTCGAGATGGAGGATCGATCTGCCGGAGGCGAACATACGTTCGTAGTGTACCTCCGGCGAGGACGGATGGTCAACGGATCGGGGTCTGACGGACGAAGACCGGACGAGTGTCCGGCGGCGCGCCTGCTACTGCACGCGCCGCCCGAGGTCGATCGTGTACATGACCACGCCCGACATGCCCTTGAAAGAACCTCTGGTGCACCCGATGCCGACGTCGCGCCACCGCTTGCTCAGGATGACCTGCCGGTGGGGACCGGAGCGCATCCAGGCCTTGAAGATCGCCTGCGGCGTACCTCGCACCGACACTCCCCAGGCGATCACCTCGCCGACCGCCCATTGTGAGCAGCCGTTCACGGAATAGCCCGCGCCGCGCGCCCTCGTGGCCACCGAGGCGCCGCTGAGAGATGAATGGGCGAAGTAGTCGTGAGCGATCATGTCCCGGGAGTGCGCGAGCGCCGCCCGGTCGAGCGGACCGACGATCCCGACCGCGTGCAGCCCGCGGCTCACCCGGGCGTGATTGACCAGCCGCAGCATCGTGACTTCATTAGCCGAGCGGTCGAAGGCCAGCGCCGGAACCGCCCCGGCGACGAGCATCATGAGCAGTGCGATCACCACCGCACCCGTGAGTCTGCGCTTCATGGACTGCCTCCCCATGGCTGGGCTCTCGGGCCCCTTTCGCGACGCGGACGCTCAGCCCTCCCCCGGCACGTCGAGCCGGGGGACGTCGCCCCACAGCGTCTCGAGCCGGTAGAAGTCGCGGGCCGTCGTCGTGAACACGTGCACCACGACGTCGATGAAGTCGACGAGGATCCACTCGCCCTCGCGCTCCCCCTCCACACGAGCGGGGCGGCGATCGGCGCGGATCCCGTGCTGGATCTCGTCGGCAATGGCCTTCGTCTGGCGCGTGTTGGCGCCACTGACGACCACGAAGTAATCGGTGTACGACACGGCCTCGTCCATGCTGAGGACGACGATGTCCTGCGCCTTCTTGCCGGCGGCCAGCGCGACGATGTCGCGGGCCAGGCGCTCGGAGGTCGTGGGTTCTGGGAGGGCGGCTACGGCTGGTCCTTTGTGCCTGATTGCGATGCCTTGAAGTCGTCGCCGACGATGACCTGGATCGTTCCGTCCGGCAGGTCGGGGCCGTCGAGGACGACGCCGCGGCCGAGTATAGCACGGATGCTCCGGGCCACCGGGAGGGTCTCGGCGCCCGCCAGAATCTGCGTCTGCTTGTACGAGAAGGCATCGGCATTGAGCGGCTTCGGCAGGTTCACGTCGAGACTGGCGAGGCGCTCGACGACCGCCTCGCCCACGCCGATCTTGCCGCTCCCGTTGAGTACCTGCACGGTCACATCGGCGTGGAATGCCGGCGACCGCCGCGTGATGCCGGCCTGGATCGCCTCGGGGTCGGGGACGAAGGCGAACTGCCCCTCGGCGACCCGCGTGTTCGCGGGGAAGCGCTCGACCACCGCCGAGCCTGACGTGATGCGCCGGAGGATGTCTGACAGGGCCGGCCCCTTCTGCGGTGAGGGGCTCACGCCGGCGAGGGCGGCGCGCTCGCCGGCGGGCCGCAGAGCGGCCGCCTCGAGCGCGGCCTCGACCAGGGCCGCCTGCAGGGCCGTGATGTCGCGCCGGTTGGTCCCGGCGTCGGAGAAGATCGCCGGCAGATCCTCGACGGCGACGGCGTCGCCGTCCTTGACCATCTGCGTGTGGCCGCTCACGTCGGCGGCCACGGGGTGATCGAGAGTGACCAGCAACTCGGCGGCGCCGGCCCACTTCCCGAGATCCGACACCGGCACGGTGTAGACGGCATCGATCGGCGCGTTGACCACGCGGCCCAGGTCCTCCGAGAGGGTACCCGTCGCCATCGCGTCGGCGGCGAACACGTACTCGCCGTTGGGCCCCTCCAGGAGCACGTCCGGCGGCACCAGGTAGACACCAGGGTCGCCGCCAGACGGGTCCTGCACGACGAGCAGGGCGGCGACCGGCGTCTCCTCACCGGGCGCCGTGAGCTGGATCGCCGCGAGGTAACCGCTCTTCTCCGCCGTGGGCTCATCGCTGGAGAGGCGCCCGGACACATACCAGGCGCCGAGCACCGCCGCGAACGCGACCAGCGCCGCCAGCAGGTAGAGGATCCAGGCCTGCGAGCGCTCGATCCGCGAGCGACGCCGGCGGCGCAGACGGTCGCTCCGGTATCCCTTACGCTTCGGCATGAGTCTCGTTGTACAACGCGAGTGCCGCTGGGACCACCCCTCGGCCGCGGCCGATGATGTCCAGGAGGCCCAGACGTGCCGCGGCGCCGACGGCGCGATCGAGCGACGTCGTCGCCAGCTCGCGCACCTCCTCCACGCCAGGGAAGTCCCGTCCGGGCTCCAGGTAGTCGGCGAGGTACACGCATTTTTCCAGCGTGCTCATACCGGCGGCGCCGACGGTGTGCAGGCGGATCGCCGACGTCACCTCGACATCCAGTCCCAGTTCGGCCAGCTCCGCGGCGGCGACCGGTCCGTGCAGGATCTTCTTGGGCCGGCGCGCTTCCACCGGGCTCACGGGGACGCCGAAGCGCGCCGCCGCCGCAAGCGTGTCCTCGTCGGAGAGCTCGCGGCAGTAGTCGTGCAACAGGCCCGCGAGCTCGGCCTTCTCCGAAGAGGCGCCGAACCGCTCGGCAAGGACCACCGCTTCCGCCGCCACGCGGTGGGCGTGATCGCGGCGGCGCGGCGACAGTCTGGCGGCGATGAGCGCCTCCGCCGACGCCTTGTCGATCCGGGTCATCGGTACAACCTCGTCTCCTGGATGTACTGCTCCACGCGGCGCGGCACCAGATACCGGATGGGCCGTCCCCGGGCGGCGCGCTCGCGCACCACGGACGACGAGATGTCCAGCAGCGGGAGGTCGAGGAGCCCGACACGGTCCCCGTCCCAGCGAGCCGCGGCGGCGGCGATCGCCTCCGGCGCATCGCCCGGCCGCGGCGCCACGGCCAGCGAGCAGAGTGAGAGCAGCTCCTGAGGTTCATGCCACGACTCCAGTTGCAGCAGCGAGTCCGACCCCATGATGAAGACGAGCTCGTGGCCGGCGTGGCGCTCGCCCAGGGCACGCAGGGTGTCGACCGTGTAGACGAGCCCTTTCTCGATCTCGATGCCTGAGGCGGTGAATCGCAGGTCGTCGTCGATGGCCAGTGACGTCATCTCGAGCCTGACGGCGGCCGGAGTGCGCTCCCCCGCCCCCTTGTGCGGCGGGGCGGCGGCCGGCACGAAGAGGACGCGCTCAAGTCCCAGGGCGTGACACGCCTCAGAAGCGATGACGAGATGGGCGACGTGCGGCGGGTCGAAACTCCCGCCCAGGATGCCGAGGCGAGGCGGCAAGGTCGCCACGGGCCTAGCCCCTCACCTGCCCGTCGCCCCACAGCTCGTACTTGACGCAGGTGAGCTCCTGCAGCGCGATCGGGCCCCGGACGTGCAGCTTCTGTGTGGAGATGCCCATCTCGGCGCCCAGGCCGAACTGGCCGCCGTCGGTGAACCGGGTCGAGGCATTCACGTAGACACAGGCGGCGTCGACCTGGGCGACGAACTGCCGCGCCGCGGCCAGGTCCTCGGTCACGATGGCCTCGGAGTGACGCGTGCCGTAGGTCGCGATGTGCTCGACCGCCTCGTCCAGCGACGTCACGACGCGGATCGCGAGCTTGAGCGCCAGGAACTCGGTGTCGTAGTGCGTCTTGTTGGCGCGCTTGAGCGCCGGGTCGGCGATGATGTCGCCCGCCGCCTTGTCCACGACCAGCTCGACGCCGCGCCTCTTGAGCTCCTCGGCGGCGCGCGGAAGGAAGGCTGCGGCGACGTCGTGGTGGACGAGCAGCGTCTCGGCGGCGTTGCAGACGCCCGGGCGCTGGCATTTTGCGTTGACGATGATGGGCAGCGCCTTGTCCAGGTCCGCGGCGGCATCCACGTACACGTGACAGTTGCCGCCGGCCGCGTAGATGACCGGCACCTTGCTGTTCTCGAGCAGGTATTCCTTGAGGTCCTCGCCGCCCCGGGGGATCACGAGATCCACGTACCTGCGCTGTTTGAGCAGTTCCGCGAGCTCCCTGCGGTCGGGGCCCAGGTACGACACGGCCTCGCGCGGCAGGCCCGTCTCGATGACGGCCCCCTGCACCACTTCGGCCAGGATGCGGTTGGTGTGCAGCGCGGCGCTGCCACCGCGCAGGATGACGGCGTTGCCGGACTTGAGGCAGAGCGCGGCCGCGTCGACGGTCACGTTTGGTCGCGCCTCGTAGATCACGGCGATGACACCGAGCGGGACGCGGACCTTGCGCAGCTCGACGCCGTTGTCGAGACGCCAGCCGTCGACGATCTGGCCGACGGGATCCGGCAGCGCGGCTACGTCGCGGACGGCTGCTTCGACCTCCCGAAGGCGGTCCTCGTCCAGGAGGAGTCTGTCGACGAGCGCGTCGGCCAGACGGTTCTCGCGCGCCAGGCGGACGTCCTCGTCGTTCTCGGCCAGGATCTCGGCGGAACGCCGGCGCAGGGCGTCGGCGACGGCGAAGAGGACCTCGTCCTTGCGCGCCCGGGAGAGGCCGGCCAGGGCGCGCGACGCCCTCTGCGCGTCCGCGCACGTCTGCTCGACCTTCATCCCGCCTCCTCGCCGACCAGCACCAGACGGTCCCGGTGCACCACTTCGTCCTCGAGTTGCGGGTTCAGCGCCCGCAGTTCGTCGCTTCTCATGCCTCGGACGCGACGCAGGTCGCGGGCGCTCATCGTCGAGATCCCGCGGGCTATCTCGTCTCCCGCGGGGTCCACGATGGTCACGGCGTCACCGGCCGCGAATGAGCCGTGCACCGCCTTGACGCCCACCGGAAGCAAGCTGCTTCCCCCCTGCGCCAGGGCGCGCGTGGCCCCGGCGTCCACTTCAAGGGTACCACGCACCGGCTTGGCATAGCGTAGCCAGAGCTTGAAGGCCGAGGCGCTGGTGGCGTGGGCGAGGATCTGGGTGCCGACGTCCTCCCCCGCGACCGCGGCCGTGAGCGTGCCCGGGCGGGAACCGTTGGCGATGATCGTGCGCACGTTGGCGGCCGCAGCCATGAGAGCCGCGGCCGTCTTGCCGCGCATGCCGCCGGCGCCGCGGCGCGAAGCGTCGCCGACGTCGAGCGCGGCGAGCTGTGCCGGATCGGTCACCCGGCGCACAAGCTCCGCGCCACCATGCTTGCGCGGGTCTCTGGTGTAGAGGCCGTCCTGATCCGTGAGCAGCACCAGGAAGTCCGCGCGCAGCATGATCGCCACCTGCGCGGCGAGCACGTCGTTGTCGCCGAAGCGGATCTCGTCGGTCGCCGTCGTGTCGTTCTCGTTGACCACGGGCACCACGCCCCACGTCAGCAGCCGGCGCAGCGTGTTGCGCGCGTTCACGTAGCTGTCGCGCCGGGCGAAGTCCTCGCTGGTGAGCAGCACCTGGGCCGCGGTGAGCTCATGGTCGCCGAACAGGCGCTCGTAGTGGGCGAAGAGGCGGCCCTGGCCGACAGCGGACGCCGCCTGCAGCGCCGGCACCTGGTGCGGCCGCTCGCTGACCCCGAGGACGTGCTGGCCGCAGGCGATAGCGCCGCTGGAGACCAGCACGACGCGACGCCCGCCGTGCACCAGTTCGGCGATGTCGGCGACGAGGCCGGCAAGGAGGCGGCGGCGGAGCCGCAGGCTGTCGTCGGCCACCGTGCTGGAGCCGACCTTGACGACGATGGTCTTCACGGGCGGGATTGTAGCAAAGGGCGCGGCGGGCTCGTGCGTGCCGTCACGCGAACTCGAACTCGGACTGCCCGACGACCACTGTGTCGCCGGGCACGGCGCCCGCGCGCCGGAGGGCGTCGTTGAGGCCGGCGCGCTCGATGACCTGCTGCAGGTAGGCGACCGCGTCCTCGTTGTCGAGGTCGGCCTTGGCGAAGAGCCGCTCCATCTGGACGCCGTGCACGACGAAGTAGTCGTCCACGGAGTCCACGGTGAAGGAGTCGAGCCGGCCTTCGGCCGGGCGCAGGATCTCCGCCGCCTGAGCCGCCTCTGCGGCGGCCTCGAATTCGGCCTGGGCCGCGCGAGCCTGCGCCATGACGTCTGTCAGCTCTCTGACGAGGTCTTTGAGGCCGTCGCCGGTCTGAGCCGAGACGACGAGCTTCACCGAAGCCCAGTCCAGGCCGGCGAGGAAGCCCTCGGCAGCGTCTCGCCCGGCATCGTCGAGCAGGTCCATCTTGTTCACCACGACCACTGCGGGCCGCTCGAGCAGCTCCGCGCGGAACGCTCCGAGCTCGCCGCGCAGGGTGTCCAGCGCCACCGGCCACGCCTCTGGGCCCTCCCCGCCGTCGAGCACGTACATGAGCAGCGCCGTGCGCTCGATGTGCGCCAGGAACCGGTGCCCCAGCCCGGCGCCCTCGCTGGCCCCTTCGATGAGGCCGGGGATGTCGGCGATCACGGCCGTCCCCTCGCCGAGATACAGCACCCCGAGGTTCGGGTCGATGGTCGTGAACGGATACGCGGCGATCTTGGGGTGCGCCCGCGTCAGCGCGGCCAGAAGGGAGGACTTGCCCGCGTTGGGGAGTCCCACGAGCCCGATGTCGGCGAGCAGTTTGAGGCTGAGCGTGAGCCACAGCTCCTCGCCCTCCAGGCCCTTCTCCGCGAACTTGGGGGCCTGGCGCGTCGAGCTCTTGAAGCAGACATTGCCGCGCCCACCCTCGCCGCCGCGGGCCACGCGCAGACGCTGGCCCTCGCGCACGAGGTCGCCGAGGAGCACGCCGTCGGCGTCGCTGACCTCGGTGCCGACGGGGACCTGGACGAGCAGTTCCGGCCCGTCCGGGCCGCGCTTGTTGGCGCCGCGCCCGTGGCCACCGTGCGTGGCCCGGAAATGGTGTTTGTGGCGGAAATGGGAGAGGTCGTGCAGCTGGCGCGTCGCGACCAGCACGACGTCGCCGCCAGGCGCGCCGTCCCCTCCGTCGGGCCCGCCCTTGGGCACGTACTTCTCGCGGCGGAAGCTCATGGAGCCGTTGCCGCCGTGACCTCCACGCACGCAGATGCTTGCCCTGTCGAGCATGTGAAGAACGGGGCCGGCGAACGCCGGCCCCTGCTCAGACCTCGGGGACGACCGAGATGAAGCGGCCGGCGCCCTTCTCGGTGAACACGAGCTTGCCCGTCACCTTCGCGAAGAT